>CADCEQ010000001.1 GCA_902800435.1 uncultured Prevotellaceae bacterium
GGAACTCGCCCACGCCCTACACGTCGACTTACCACGACAACATGGGCAGAATCATGCTTAACGCATTCGACTATCTGACTAAGTAAACAACGGATTAAATAAATTATAGATTATGAAAACCATGATATATTCAGTATTCGCACTCATGCTGTCAGCCTCTGCGCTGACGGCATGCAGCGACGACGACTTCAGCGGCGATCCCAATCGCGACTGGAACGGCACCACCACATTCTTCACACCTACCGACGAACAGGGCTTCGGAACCTACTACACCCCCGCCGTGGGACGTATCGGCGACCCCATGCCCTTCTACGACCAGCGGTCGGGTGACTTCAAGGTGCTCTACCTGCAGGAGTTCATCAACAACCTGAGCCACCGCTTCCACCCCATTTGGGCTGTGGCTACCAAGGATGGCGCTACCTATCAGTCGCTCGGCGAGTTGTTGCCCTTTGGCGCCAATGACTATCAACAGGACGCTGCCCTCGGCACGGGCTGCGCGTACGAGAAGGACGGCACCTATTATATATATTATACAGGTCATAACGGCAACTGCAAGAACCGCGAGGTGGTGATGCGCGCCACGTCGACCGACTTCAAGACGTGGACGAAGGACGAACTATGGACGCTCAACGGTCCCGACTTCGGCTACTCTGGCAACGACTTCCGCGACCCGCAGGTCTTTGTGGCCGACGACAACCTCTACCACATGGTCATCTCCACCTATCCTGTTAACGGTGGCGACCCCGTATTTGCCGAGTTCAAGTCAACCGACCTGAAAAACTGGGAGCATGTGGGTCGCATCCGCATGATTTGGGACCGCATGCTCGAGTGTCCCGACATTTTCAAGATGGGCGACTACTGGTACTTGGTCTATAGCGAGAGCTTCCGTACTTCGTGGAGCCGCAAAGTGAAGTATATGATGGCCCGCAGCTACGACGAACTGAAGAACTGTTTTAACGACGGTCCCAAATGGCCTGCCGATGGCCATGAAGGCGTGCTTGACAGCCGTGCCTTCTATGCAGGTAAGACCGCTTCCAACGGCACCGACCGCTACATCTGGGGATGGTGTCCGTTCCGTTCGGGTGGTGACATCCACGAGAAGAACATCAACGTGGGTGCCGGCGATGGCAACGAACCAAACTGGAGCGGTGCCCTCGTCTGCCACAAACTCATCCAGCATACCGATGGTACGTTGACCCTCGGAACCGTGCCCGCCATGGCTGCCAAGTACAATAAGCAGCAAGAGGTGAACGTCATGGCATCAAACGGCTATAGCAACGGCACCCTTTCGGGCGACGGAGCTTACGTGCTCTACAACCGCTTGGGCACCTGCAATCATATCTCTTTCACGGTGAAGACCTCGAACAACTGGGACAAGTTCGGCATCTCGTTCGTTCGCGGCACTGACTCTAAGAAGTATTACACGATGGTGGTCAATCCTGAGGATGAAAACCATCGCAAGGTGAACTTCGAGCAGGAAGGCGAAGAGGGCAAGGGATTCATCGAGGGAATCGACGGCTATTGGTTTGAGCGTCCTGCCGACAACACCTACGCTATCGACATCTACACCGACAACTCCGTCCTCGTGATGTACATCAACGATGTCTGCGCCTACACCCAGCGCATCTATGGCATTCAGAAGAACTGCTGGAGCATCAATAACTATGGCGGCTCTATAACAGTGTCCGATGTCCACGTAAGCCAGCAGTAATGTTTCGCATGATGAGTTAGTAGTAAGTTCTTTTCATTGGTAAGGGATTGTTTCTCAGGATAACACGTTTTTATAACCCTAAATAAAGAAAGAAATGAAGAGACTATTACTCATGATGGCCATGGCAATGACAGTAATGGCCGCCTCGTCGCAGATCATACTGTGGGACGGCGAGGACAAAGATACCAATAGTGACGGCGGCTTTTGGAACAGGGCCGACCCCACCGTGGTCGATGACAACGGAAACAAATGCCTCAAGGTGACGCTGAAAGCTAATCCTGAAGGCTGGGATAAGGAGCACTGCAATGCTGCCCTGCCCCTTGGCGATGTCGACTTCAGAAACCTGCGCCGCATGACAATGAGAATAAAAATGAGTATCAACCACAACGTGTTGGTGAAACTGGTCAAGGACGGTGACGGCGGTTACTCTACGGGACGTTGGTTCTGGTGTGGTGATGCTGATCAGTGGAATATCCTCACCTTTGAGTTCGCTGCAGGACCTGACAGTGAGAGGATTACAGATACCGGCAATACGGTGCTTGAGATCTGGCCGTTTGAAGATGGTGACGATGCCTTGAACAATGTGGGGCAGACCATCTATATCGATGACATCAAGATGGAGGGCACGATGGTAGATGGCAGGGGCATTTTAGGGCTCGCAGACAACTCGCTGACGGGCGAGGTCGTGGTGTCAGGCGTCATTGGAAAGGGCAGCTACCAGTGTACGTGGAATGGTGACTGGCATCCTGAATCTTACAACGACTATGCCCTGTTGGCTGCCAAGCTGGCTCCTACGGCCACCAAGCTCGATGTGAGCAGCGCAGCCCGCTGGGACGAGGATTGGGATGTCATCAAGTCTAAATGCCCAAGTATTGAGATTGTCACTGAAGAGTCATCAGCAGTCCAGTCCATCTGCACCGGGCATTCAGATGCATCTATTGAGGTGTTCTCCCTCTCAGGCCAGCGTGTTACTAATATGAATGCAAAGGGCATCTATATCATCAACGGAAAGAAGACTGTGGTCAGATAAAGACTTATATTCTTATAGCTAAGGAAGTGCTGCTGTGGTGTTAATCGCTCCACGACAGCACTTCTTCATAATAAAAAAGGCCGTACTGTGAGGTTGAAATGGAATGTACTCGGTTCACCACTTTGCCTTTCCAAGTTTTTCTCTGTACAGAGCCTGGTAGCGAACTGAGTAATGCCCCCATGACGTTGATTAAGATTTTTTCCGTCACATCCGTCATCGTCATGAAAACATCTGACAGTCAGCGAGATATGCAGTGACGGATAATGGTGACGGATGATGGATGCCCGACGGTGACGGCTGATGGCATCAGTATGTGCGTACCCGCTACACGAAATTGTTATTCATGTCTGTTCATGGGTGGTGAATGATTGTTCACCGGCGGTGAATCACTGCGGACGGCCAAGTCTTGGCCAGTTCCTCACCGAGCATTCCTCCATCCGTCACCTCCATCCGCCATCCGTCACCACGTAACCTACTGATTACTAATGTAATAGAACAAAAATGACGGAATGACGGATTCTTTTTCATCGAATTTGCTTGGCTCTTTCGTATTCCAAATGTGAGTGTAGATTCCAACCTCACAGCACGAAAAAGGCCGAATATTTTGGTGACTTGAGAACTCTCTGGAATACCTCAAGACAAGATAATAATTCGCATTTTTAGATACAGTCAGTTATGCAGAAATCAAGATTTTTCTTAACTGCAGTGATGGCAGCCAGTCCTCTGTCGAACTGTTCACCAAGGAGGGCACGCTGTCGATGACCAACCTTGTGTTCCCCTCCTCTCTCTACAACCAGCTTTCTGTCAGCGGAGCCGACTGTGAAGTACAGTTCCGCCCCCTGAACAGCATCTGGAAATAAGAACCATTCCCAAAAGGCGGTGCCTTTTCCCAAAAAGGCGCCGGGTTTTGCCAAAAAGGCGGCGGGTTTTGCTCAAAACCCGCCGCCTTTTAAAGGTCAGGTGCCGTGCATATTTGCACGGAGTCCCGCGCTTTCTCCGCGCACGCGCGCATTGATTGTCATTTACACTTTTTATCCTACACTTCCTACACTTCCTGCACCCGTCGTAGGTGTAGGAAGTGTAGGAAGTGCAGGATATTTCCTGTGATTGACAACTATATAGCATTTTTCACGGCAATTCCTTGGAAAAATCCAAATTATTGACTATCTTTGCGACATGAAAATGAAGAAGCTTCTATCTTTAGTAACACTGATGCTGTGTACTTACAGCGGCATCACCGCACAGACGAGCCAGCTCTTTGATGACGGCTGGCAGTTTACACGCAATGGAAAGACCGTCAGCGTCAATCTGCCCCACGACTGGGACATCTACGAGGGGCCGGATCCTGCTACCGGCGCAACGAAAGAAGGCGGCGGCTGGTTCCCGGGCGGCAAGGGCGAGTACCGCAAGACGTTCGCCACACCGAAAGGTGAGATGGTAAGGCTCCACTTCGAGGGTGTTTACCAGCAGGCCGAGGTCTTCATCAACGGACAGAAAGCCGGACAACATGGCTACGGCTACACACCGTTCACCGTCGACGCCACCCCGTTCCTCTATAAAGACAAGCGACAGAACGAACTACTGGTGAAGGTCGACAACTCCGGGCAGCCTAACTGCCGCTGGTACTCCGGTTCAGGTATCTACCGCCACGTGTGGCTGCAGACGATGCCGGCCTTGCACATCGACGAACGCGGCACCCGTATCTGGACGCCCCGTGTCGGCCCCGAGCTGGCGCAGGTGAACCTTCAGGTGGGCGTTGAGAACACGGGCCAGCAGCCCCGCCGGATTGACGACATCGAGGTGACGTTCCTCGGGGGCGACTTCAAGCCCACCCCGCAGTCTGTTGAAATGCGGAAGAGCTTCCTTGAGCGGCACAGGCAGTGTCCGCCCAACTCTCTGGACTCCTATGGCGAGGTCTTTACCATCGACCAGCCGCGCCTCTGGTCGCCCGACAGTCCTTATCTCTATGAGGCCGTTATCAAGCTGAAGGAGAACGGTCGGGTCACCGACGAGCGGCACATCAAGTTCGGCATCCGTTCATTCTCGTTCACGGCCGACAAGGGCTTCGTACTCAACGGCAAGCCGCTGCTCATCAACGGTGCCTGCGTACATCACGATGACGGCGTGCTCGGTGCCATGGCATTCGATGCCGCCGAGATACGTAAGGTGAGGCAGATGAAGGAAGCCGGTTTTAACCTTATCCGCACCAGCCATAATCCCACCACCCGCGCCTTCCTCGATGCCTGCGACTCCATAGGCATGCTGGTCATCGACGAGGCCTTCGACGGCTGGCGCTCGGCCAAAACACCGTACGACTACTCAACACTCATCGACTCGTGCTACCGCGAGGACATCCACGCCATGGTGCTGCGCGACCGCAACCACCCCAGCGTCGTCTGCTGGAGCATCGGCAACGAGGTCATCGAGCGCAAGGACATCCGCGTCATTACCACCGCCCGACAGCTGAAGAAGGCCATACTCGAGGCTGACGACACGCGCCCCGTCACCGAGGCGCTCTGTGCGTGGGACAACGACTGGGAAATCTACGACCCGCACGCCGAGGTGCTCGACGTGGTGGGCTACAACTACATGATTCACAAGCACGCCAGCGACCATCAGCGCGACCCCAAGCGCGTGATGTGGCAGACGGAGAGCTATCCGCGCGATGCCTTCCGTAACTGGGCGCTGACGCAGGACTATCCCTACATCGTGGGTGACATTGTGTGGACGGGCCTCGACTATCTGGGCGAGTCAGGCATCGGCCGCTACTACTACGAGGGTGAACGCCCGGGCGAGCACTACGTCAGCGGCGGACAGCCCGACTGGCACGGAGCCTACTGTGGCGACGTGGACATCACGGGATGGAGGAAACCGATAAGCCATTATCGGGAGATGCTGTGGAGAAGCCTCACCCCCAACCCCTCTCCGAAGGAAGATGGGAGTATATACCTTGCCGTACGCGAGCCCGACGGCTATCGCGGCAAGATTCGCACGACGGCGTGGAGCGTATGGCCCACTTGGGAGTCGTGGAACTGGCCGGGTTGGGAAGGCAAGCCCATCGACGTAGAGGTCTATACGAAAGCCCCCGAGGTCAAGCTCTATCTCAACAACCAGCTCATCGGCACCAAGTCCGTCAGTCGCGAAACGGAGTACAAGGCCGTCTTCACCATCCCTTACACCCCCGGTACCCTCCGCGCTGAAGTAACCACTCCCCTCCCTCACAGGGAGGGGTTGGGGGTGGGTCTTCTCCCTCACAGGGAGGGGCTGGGGGTGGGTCTTGTGGGTCTCTCCACCGCTGGTGATCCTGCCCATCTGCGCCTGACGCCCGACCGCCGTGTCATCACCGCCGACGGCCAGGACCTCTGCTTCATCACCGTCGAAGCAGTTGACAGCGAGGGCCGCGTCTGTCCCGATGCCGCCATCCCCTGCGAGGCCATGGTGAAAGGCCAAGGCAGTTTGCTCGCCTTCGCCTCTGCCGACCTGAAAGACCGCGAACCTTACACATCGCCCCGCGTCACCACCTGGAAGGGTCGTGCCCTGCTTGTAGTGCGTAGCACCATGAAGCGAGGCCGCGCGCAGGTCAGCATCAAGAGCAGCCTGCCCACCGCCTCATTAACTATACAAACCATAAACCAAAACAACAAAGCAAAATGAAAAGAATAATCGCTTTAGTATGTATGACCGCCGCCATGGCGGCTACTTACGCTCAAGAGAGGCTGTATTACCAAGAGTTCCCCCTCGGCGATGTTACCCTGCTCGACGGTCCGCTGAAGCATGCACGCGACCTGAACATCAAGACGCTGCTGCAGTACGACTGCGACCGCCTGCTGGCTCCCTACCGCAAGGAGGCCGGGCTGCAGCCAAAGGCCAAGACCTATCCCAATTGGGACGGTCTGGACGGCCACGTCGGGGGACACTACCTGACGGCAATGGCCATGAATGCCGCCACGGGCAACGAAGAATGCCGCCGCCGTATGGAGTATATGATCAGCGAGCTGCAACTCTGTGCCGATGCCAACGTGAAGAACCACCCCGAGTGGGGTAAGGGTTATGTAGGTGGTATGCCCAACAGCGAGCGCATCTGGTCGACGTTCAAGAAAGGCGACTTCGGTGTTTACTTCGGCTCATGGGCACCGTTCTATAATTTACATAAGATGTACGCTGGCCTGCGCGACGCATGGCTCTACTGCGGCAACGAGCAGGCCAAGAAGCTATTTCTCGGCTTCTGCGACTGGGCCATCGACCTCACAGCAGGCCTCAGCGACGACCAGATGGAGCGCATGCTGGGTAATGAGCACGGTGGCATGAACGAGGTTTTGTACGATGCCTACTGCATCTCTGGCTGTCAGGAGAAGTATCTCGACGTGGCCAAGCGCTTCTCGCATCGTCGGCTGCTCACTCCGATGATACAGCGCGTAGACTGTCTGGACAACATGCACGCCAACACGCAGGTGCCCAAGGTAGTGGGTTTCGAGCGCATCAGCAACCATTCGGGCAATGAGAGCTACCACGAAGCCGCCCAGTTCTTCTGGGACATCGTTACAGGGCAGCGCTCGCTGGCCTTCGGCGGCAACTCGCGCCGCGAGCACTTCCCCAGCCGTGAGGCCTGCATGGACTTCATCAACGACATCGACGGCCCCGAGACCTGCAACACCAACAACATGCTGAAGCTGACGGAGCTGCTGCACCACCGTAACCCGGAGGCCCGCTTCGCCGACTACTATGAGCTGGCCACCTTCAACCACATCCTCTCCTCGCAGCATCCCGGGCACGGCGGCTACGTCTACTTCACTCCCGCCCGTCCGCGCCACTACCGCAACTACTCGGCTCCCAACGAGGCCATGTGGTGCTGCGTAGGTACAGGCATGGAGAATCACGGCAAGTACGGCCAGTTCATCTATACTCACGTGGGCAATGCCCTCTATGTGAACCTTTATGTGGCATCAGAGCTGAACTGGCGGGACAAGAGCGTCGTGCTCCGTCAGGACACGAAATTCCCCTACGACGAGACGAGCCGCATCACCATTACGCAGGGCAAGGGCGAGTTCCCGTTGCTGGTGCGCTATCCTGGCTGGGTGAAACCTGGCGACTTCAAGGTTAGCGTCAATGGCAAGCCCGTCAGCATCATCAGCGGCCCGTCATCCTATGTCGCCATCGACCGTCAGTGGAAGAAGGGCGACGTGGTGGACATCGAGTTCCCCATGCACAACTCCATCAAGTATCTGCCCAACGAGCCGCAGTACATCGCCCTGATGCACGGCCCTATCCTGCTCGGCATGAAGGCGGGCACGGAGGACCTGGCTCACCTCGTGGCCGACGACAGCCGTTTCGGACAGTATGCCAGCGGCAAGAAGCTGCCCATCAACGAGGCCCCCATCCTCATTAACAATCAGATAGAGGACATAGCCAACCGGCTGCAGCCCATCCCAGGCAAGCCTCTGCACTTCACGCTCAGCACGAAGATGGAAAACGCCATCGAAAACGAGCTACAGCCTTTCTTCGAGATTCACGACTCGCGCTACATGATGTACTGGCTCGCCCTCTCGGAGAACAGCTACAAGAGCTATCTCGACGAGCTGGCCAAGCAGGAGCAGGAGCGTCAGGCGCTCGAGGCCCGCACCGTCGACAAAGTGCAACCCGGCGAACAGCAGCCTGAGACCGACCACAAGATGGAGACCGACCGCTCGCAGACGGGTAACACCAACGACGTGTTCTGGCGCGATGCCAGCAACGGCCACTACTTCAGCTACCTCATGCAGACCGCCGGCCACACCGATCTGCAGCTGCGGCTGAAGTTCTGGGGCGTAGGCGAGTGGAAGAGCCATGAGTTCGACGTTTTCATCGACGACCAGCTGCTCACCAGCATCAACAACACGGGCAAGTACCGCATCTCGCAGTTCAAGTACGAGACCTTCGACATTCCCGCAGAAATGCTTCAAGGCAAGACACAGGTGCGTGTGAAATTCGTCGCCAAGCCCGGCAAGCAGATTGGCGAAATCTATGGCGTGCGGCTCATCAGTAAATAACAGCCTCCATGTTAACCGCAAGACGCTGACCGTTGTCAACCAGCTCGTCCTCGACAGCATCCGTGTGGAGGGACTGCAGCCTATAGCGATT
Source organism: uncultured Prevotellaceae bacterium (assembly GCA_902800435.1). Next base: position 8,859 of record CADCEQ010000001.1, read on the forward strand.
TAGAGGTAATAAAAGAATGAGACCATGAACGGCTATAAACAGAAAAACTACACTTGCAAGACGAAGCGATATGTCCAGACACTGGAGCTTCGCGACAACCCCGACATGATTGAGGAGTACCGCAAATGGCACTCCGAGGAATACCACTGGAAAGAGATACGCGACGGCATCAAGGCAGTCGGTATACTCGAGATGGAAATCTATATCCTCGGCACGCGCCTTGTCATGATTGTCGATGCCCCCGACGACTTCGACTGGCAGACGGCCATGGACAAACTTGCCACGCTGCCGCGTCAGGCAGAGTGGGAGGCGTTCGTGGCTCGGCTCCAAGGCTGTCGTGCTGACGCCCGGAGCGACGAGAAGTGGCAGATGATGGAGCGCATGTTCTATTTATATGAATAATATCTGCTGATATGAAAAAGATCATCATTTCCTTCTTGCTACTCGTCAGCATGACGACAAACGCCCAATTAACAAGCGCCCTGCCCGACGAGGCATGGCGAGAATCAGAGTGGATCTGTGTGGCCGACGCACCAGAAGTGACAGGGCGTGTTGACGACCACACACGGGCTGCCGACGGGGCCAGCTGGTTCTTCACAACAATATGGAACGAACAAAAAGTAGTGAAAGCCCTGTGGATGACCGTGAGCCTCGGCGTGAACGAACTCTACGTGAACGGCGAGCGCATCGGCCGCGAAGTGCTCCGGCCGGGCTTCTCCCACCACAGCCGCACGAAGTATTCATTCACCTACGACATTACCAGGCAGTTCCATAAGAAGAAGGGGCAGCTTAACAACCTCGAAGCCCAGGTAACGCCCGGCTGGTGGGCCGACAAAATCATCACACCCAGCGGAAGCAACGGGATGTACGGGCAGAAGTGTGCCTTCCGTGGCGTGCTCGAACTGACCTTCGCCGACGGCACCACACGCAGATACGGAACCAACACCAAAGACTGGCGGGCCGACATCTCGGGACCTGTGACCCACGCCGCCATCTTCGACGGCGAGGAGTATGATGCCCGCAAAGTCTGGGGGCATCAGCTGCCTGTCTTTCTCAAGGCACCGGCCGTCAGCCGGGAGTATAAAGGCATCATTGTGCCAGAAAACGGTGCTGAGGTCTATCATCTGACAGAACTGGCACTCACCCCAAAGCGGGCTTACGTCTATTCCACGACAGAAGGCGCCACCGCAGAGGCTTACGGCAAGATTCTGATTGACCGCGAGTATCAGGAAGGCAAGCCGATGGTCGTCCGCCCAGGCGAACACCTCGTCGTCGACTTCGGACAGAACTGCGCCGCTGTGCCCTCGTTCCGCTTCAAGGCCAAGGAGGGCACCCGCCTCAGCTGCCTGCCCGCAGAACTGCTGAACGACGGCAATGGCGCCAAGAGCCGCGGCATGGACGGCCCGGAGGGCAGCATCCACCGCCGCAACCTGCGCATCCACGAGAAGAGCATCCGACTCGACTACACCTTTGCTGACAGCAAGAAGGCGGTCGACTTCACGCCCCGCGCCACCTTCTTCGGCTACCGCTACGTTGACATCACCGCCACCGATGAGGTAGTCATTGAGCGCATACGGTCCGTACCCGTCAGCAGCATCACCCCGGAGATGGAAGCCGGCCACATCACCACGGGCAACGACCTCGTCAACCAGCTCATCTCGAACACCCTCTGGGGCATGCGCTCCAACTACCTCAGCGTGCCCACCGACTGTCCGCAGCGCAACGAACGGTTAGGATGGACGGCCGACACGCAGGTGTTCTGCGAGACGGGCACCTTCTTTGCCAACACCCGCCGCTTCTTCCATAAGTGGCTGCGCGACCTGCGCGACACGCAGAGTGCGGAGGGCGGCTTCCCCGGAGTGGCTCCCGCCGGACAGTACGGCTCATGGCAGAACGAGTATATGCGCGTGGGGTGGGCCGATGCCGGCATCATCGTGCCCTGGACCGTCTGGAAGCAGTATGGCGATGCGACGATTATCGAGGAGAGCTGGGAGTCGATGACGCGATACATGAGCCTCATCAGCGCGACGAAGTACGACCACGTGGCACTGAGCAAGGAGAACGGCAACTACCAGTGGGCCGACTGGCTGAGCTACGAGCCGTTGGAGAGCTGCGGCGGCGGAGCCTTCAAGGACGGACAGCCGCTGCCCGAGGCCATCGAATACTGGAACTACCTGTGCGCCTCCTACTGGGCAATCGATGCCGCCATGATGAGCGACATGGCCCGGGCCACGGGGCGCAACGCCGCTGAGTATGACACGATGGTGACTGAGGCCAAGGACTATCTGCGAGAGCACTTCTTCAATGCCGACGGCACCTTTAAGACGCCTGTCCTCAACACCATGCAGACGCCCGCCCTCTTCGCCCTGCACAACAAGCTCTTCGACGGCAATGCCAAGGACAGGATGATTGAGCGCCTGCGCGAGAACTTCCGACAGCACGGCGACTGCCTGCAGACGGGCTTCCTCGGCACCTCCATCCTGATGCCCACGCTGACAGACAACGGCATGGCCGACGTGGCCTACACCCTGCTCTTCCAGCGCAAGAACCCCAGCTGGCTCTACTCCATCGACAACGGAGCAACCACCATCTGGGAACGCTGGAACAGCTACACCAGGGATAAGGGCATGGGGCCCAACGGCATGAACAGCTTCAACCACTATGCCTACGGCGTCGTCTGCCAGTGGATTTGGCAGACGTGTGCCGGCATCGCTGCCGACCCCGCCTGTCCGGGCTTCAAGCACATCATCATGCGCCCCATTCCCGACCGCCGGCTGGGCTATCTCGACGCCTCGTATCGTTCTGCCGCAGGCCTCATCAAGAGCAGTTGGAAGTATGAGGGCAACGAGTGGGTATGGACCTTCACCATCCCCCAAGGAGCTACCGCCACCGTGACACTCCCCGGCGAGGAGAAGAGCAAAGACTATGACGCCGGAACATACACGATTAAGAAGCAATTGACAGAGTCGCAGGAGCAAGACGAACTGAAGCCGCGGCTCGTGGTGTGTACTGACATCGCGCCAGCTGACGTTGAGCCCGACGACATGGAGTCGATGGTCAGGCTGATGGCATACGCCGACATGTTCGAGATTGAGGCCATTATTACGTCGGTTGGCTGGAACTGCGACCCCTACCCGGCAGAGTGGGCGCAGTATCTGCACCGCGTCATCGAGGCTTACGGCAAGGATGTGACGAAGCTGATGCGACGGTCGGGGCAGACGGCGTTCATGCCGCTGGCGAACGAGAGCCGGCAGCAGATCGGCTACTGGCCAAGCGCCGAGTACGTCAGGAGCCGCGCCGTGATGGGCAGTCGGCACGGCGGCATCAAGGCCATTGGCGAGGGTAATGACTCTGAGGGGAGCCGTCTGCTCATCCGTCTGGCCGACGAAGCCGACGAGCGCCCCATCTACGTGGCTGCATGGGGAGGGGCCAATACGCTGGCGCAAGCCATTTGGCGGGTGCAGCAGACGCGGAGCGGTGACGAAGTCAGAAACTTCGTCCGCAAGTTCCGGCTCTTCACCATCACCGACCAGGACATGAAATACGACATGCGCATGAACCTTGCCTACAGTTCGCACCAGTGGCTGCGCAAGGACTTCCCTGACGACTTGCAGTTCGTCTGGGACGAGGGTGCCTGGCAGGAGCAATGCGAGCTCGGCAAGCAGCACTGGCAGCAGCACAAGGACGGCATACAGGGACGCGGTGCCTTAGGCCAGGAATATCCCACATACAAATGGGGCGTCGAGGGCGACACGCCGAGCATGCTATTTGTCATGCCAAACGGCCTGAACGACCCCGAAGACCCGCTCCAGGCCGGATGGGCAGGCTACCACCAGCGCGGACGCTGCGCCGACTCGCTCACCACGGCCTGGGGCTGCTGGACGGAGCCTGTGCGCACCGCCAGCGTTGGCTATAAGCGACGCTTCTATCCAGACGAGCTCAGCGACTTCCTGGCCCGCATGCAATGGGCTGAGAAGGGCGAGGGCAACCGTAACCCGCAGGTCATCGTCGACCGCCACAAGGGTCATCAGCCCATTTATATTGATGCAAAGGCTGGCGATAACGTCCGTCTCGACGCCTCCAAATCGGCAGACCCCGACGGCGACAGCCTCACCTTCCTCTGGTGGCAACAGCCGGAGATTGGTACGGCGAAAGCCGTCATCGAGCACCCCGATCAGCCGACTGCCACAGTCCACATCCCTGCCGACACCCACGACACCACCATCCACATCGTCTGCGAAGTTCACGACAACGGTCCTTTCCACCTCGTCGCATACCGGCGGATTATCATACGCGTCACGCCTAACGTAAGCACGTGAATCGAAGAAAAGCGGCCGGTTTAGAACGTTCCCACGGCGTGGGACAATTGTCCCAAGGGCTGGGACAAACGTCCCAGGCCGTGGGAACGATATAAAGGCAGGAGTGACAAGAAGGAAAATTAAGGTATCACCACTTTCCGCCCATCAATGATGTATATCCCCTTTTGCAGCTGCGACTTATTGACGCGGCGGCCTGAGAGGTCGTATGATTGACGATTTACGGATTGACGATTTACTATTGAAACGTTGTGGAATTGAGGAATTTCCTCGATTCCATCGGCAATCTGGGTAGCGGTGAGCGGCATAAGCATCCACTGGCGGTGGATGGGCGTGGAGTTGCTGTCCTGATACTGCCAGACGGTGACCGTAGTGCCGGCAGCCGTCGACTCGTTGGTCAGGTCGAAGCCGTGACTGCGGCCCTTGCTGGCCAGAATCTTGAAGTAAGGATAGTCGACCACATCGATGTAGAAGTCCTGCTCGCTGGCCTCAGCCTTCTGAGCTGTCAGCGACGAACTGCCGTTGTTGCGGTGAGCGGTGAGGCGCATGCTGAGGGCATTCTGCAGCGTGTAGGTGCCGCTGCCTGTATCACTCAGTTTCCAGCGCTGGGCGTCGCCGTAGCTGATGTCCTCGATGGTCACCTTCGTACCCTTTGCCGTAATGGCGCGTGTCATCTCATGACGCGGTATGATGAGGTATTCACATCCATTGCGCAGCAGTTCCTTCGGGCCGGCAGCCGTGCTGCGGGCTGGAATGAGGAGCGTGACTATCGACTGGGCAGGCATGATGACCTTGAGCACGTTGTCATTGAGGGTAAGCCCAGTTTTTGTGCTGGTCAGATTCTCGTTGGTAGATGTGCGGTAAGCCTTGATGCTGCTGAGCGAGGGCAGGTCGCTGAAGAGCGAGAGGTCAATGTTGTGAATGGTCTTGGCTCCCTCATTGAGCAGTACGAGTACCAGCGTGTCGCGGTCGGCATTGACGGCGGCTAATGACTGCGCGCAGGGCGAGGTGATGATGTCGTAGCCGTGGCGGATGAAGCGCGAGCAGTGCTGGCGTATGTAGAAGTTTTTCACCTTCTGGTAAGTCTGGCTGGCAAAGCTGCCGCGGATGGTACACCACTGGTCGTTGGCCTCCTCCATATACTGCCAGTCAATCCAGGCTTCGGGCTGTATGTAGCGCATATCGTCGAAGAGCCGCTGCGTCAGCGCGAGATTGCCGCCAATGCCGTTGCCGCCCGAGCCGGTCTCGCTCATCCAGAGCGGCTTCTTATTCTGGTGGGCCAGCAGGGCCAGACGGGCGCGGTCGGCATTATTGCCGGAATAGGTGTGCGTGTTCCACTGTCCCACCAGAGGCAGAACGCCGGCACTCTTGTACTGTTTAAAGCCCTCTACGCTGAGTCCGATGTTGGTCTCGTCGGAAGCAGAGATGACCGTGTTAAGCCCCGACTCTCGCAGAATAGGCTCCAGCACGCGGATGAACTTCACCTGCGACTGGTAGTCGAAGTGACAGCCCTCCTGCGGACCATTGGCGTACCAGAAGTTGGTCACCGACTCGTTGAAAGGCTCCAGCGTCTTAAACTCAATGCCGTACTCGTCCTTGTAGTGCTTGCAGACATCGACCAGATAGTGGGCAAACTCCTCGTAATACTCTGGCTTCAGGTTGTCCTTCCCGCCGTCGGTATTGCCGCTTACGCAGCCGCTGTAGGTCATGTAGTAGGGGCAGGAGTTGCTGAACGCCTCGAACACGGCATCAGGCCGCTTCTCCTTAATTTTCAGCATAATCTTGCGCTGGGCGGCATCGCGGTCCCAGTGGTATTCGTCGCCGCTGAAGTCCTTGAAGCCCTCCATCTCGGCGCGCAAGCCCTTGCCGCGCCCCATGTGATGCTGGTCGCAGTGGCGGTTCTCAGGGTCGTCGCCGCCGCCTATGTTATAGCGGAATATAGAATAGTTCAGCCCCGTCGGACTGACCATCCACTCTACAATCTCGTCAATCTTCTTGTCAGTCCACTTGCCGCACTGGCCTGCCCACCAGCAGAGCGACACGCCCCAGCCATCGAAGTGCTGACGCACCAACTGCGGACAGATTGTGTAACTGAGGGTATCGGTTGGCGGTGCCTGCTTCACGTTCTCGCTGAAGTACCACTGGTGCTTCATGTCCGAGCCGTTCTTGTCGGTAAACGCCTTCTGGTGGGCATCGTTGCTGTCGGTCCCCAGATATTTGTTGTTCGACTTACAGCGCAGCTTCACATACTGCCCCATTGCCTGCTCGATGGCCCATTTGGCTTCGTCGCCCGAGGCGGTCGTTATGAATGTCGAGTTCCACTGTCCTGACTGTGACAGGTATTTCTCCTGACCGGCCACCTGAATGGTGTAGTAGCCTTGGCCGTCGGGGGTCACGGTCATCTGCTGCGGACTGGATTTGGTCGATGCTTCAATCCATCCGCCATCATCGACACCACACTCCATGTGGTTGCCGCTGCTGTGCATCAGATAGAGTGTTGTAGCTTTACTGAAACTGGTCTGTCCCAAAGCCGTAGCCAAAACTGCCACGACCATAACAAGCAATGATAGTAGTCTCTTATTCATAGCCATAACGATAAGTCGGTACAAAGGTACATATTTTTGATGAGACACGAAGAATTCCAGTAGCAATAATCGTTCAATGACATGGAAAAATGTTTCATTGAACGTTTTTTCTTCGTAAATGTAACGGAAATGATAGCGCGTTTAAGGGAAAAGCGGTATTTTTGCAGCAGAATTTTCAATAAACTAAAAACTGAAGGAAATGAAGAAACTGTTTTTGACATTGATGGCGCTGATGACGCTCACCCTCGCCGAGGCACAGGTCAAGCCGATGGTTTTGGGCGAGAAGCACGCCATGCTCCGTGTTGGTGGTTCGAAGTACGTTCTGCTGCCCGTGCAGGAGACTGAGGAGATTGCGGCCATCGCCGTGCTCGACTCACGTAACGAAATGGTGCAGCGCATTAACGTGAAGCTCGCCGTCGACCGTGTAGACTACTGGGTGCCCTACGAGCTGAAGGGAGCCCGTCTTTTAGACATCGAGTTCCACGGCGACCGCCGACAGAAAGGTGCTGTAGGCGAATTCGTCTGTTGGAAGGAGATCAAGCTTTCCAACACGTTTGACACGGCTAACCGCGAGCACTTCCGTCCGGCCTACCACCACACGCCGGTCTACGGCTGGATGAACGACCCGAACGGTATGTTCTACAAGGACGGCGTCTGGCACCTCTATTATCAGTACAACCCCTACGGCTCGCAGTGGGAGAACATGCACTGGGGCCACTCCACGTCGAAGGACCTGATCCATTGGGAGGCACAGCCCCTCACCTTCGAGCCCGACTGGCTGGGCAGCATCTTCAGCGGCTCGTGCGTGACCAACGGCAACGAGGTGGTGGCATTCTACACCTCGGCCGGACATCACCAGACACAGTCGATGGCCATCTCGAACGATAACGGCCGCACCTTCAAGAAATACGAGGGCAACCCCGTCATCACCAGCGACAAGCCCGACTTCCGCGACCCCAACGTCTTCTGGTATGAGCCGACGAAGCGCTGGATCATGATTCTCGCCGTGGGACAGGAGATGCAGCTCTACTCCTCGGCCGACCTGAAGGACTGGAAGTACGAGTCGGCCTTCGGTCAGGAATACGGCAACCATAGCGGTGTGTGGGAGTGCCCCGACCTGTTTAAGATAGGCGAGAAGTGGGTGCTGCTCTGCAACATCAACCCCGGCGGTCCGTTCGGAGGCTCCGCCACACAGTATTTCGTGGGACAGTTCGACGGACATAAGTTCACCTGCGAGTCGATGCCGAAGGTAACCAAGTGGCTCGACTACGGCAAGGACCACTACGCTACCGTATCGTTCTACAACGCCCCCGAGAACCGCCGCGTGGTGCTGGCCTGGATGTCGAACTGGCAGTATGCCAACCAGGTGCCCACCAAGCAGTTCCGCTCAGCCAATTCCATTCCCCGCGACCTCGGACTGTTCCGCCACGGCGAGGAGACCTACGTCAGCGTGGTGCCCTCGAAGGAGATGCTGGCCGCTCGCGGCGCAAAGGTGAAGAAGCCGACGGAGACCTGCGAAATCGTTGTCGACATGAAAGGCCAGACCGAGATTGTGCTGTCGAACACCAAGGGCGAGCAGGTCATCATGACCTACGACGCCGCTAAGCAGACCTTCTCTATGGACCGCACGAAGAGCGGCGACGTCAGCTTCAGCGAGGCCTTCCCCTGCGTGACCACGGCCCCCACCTACGGCAGCATCCGCCAGCTGCGTCTCTTCATCGACCGCTGCAGCATCGAGGTCTTCGATGCTGAGGGCAAGGTGGCAATGACCAACCTCGTGTTCCCCTCCGAAGCCTACAATAATATTAAGGTAAAGGGCGGCAAGGCTACTATCTACGACATCAAATACTAAAGCAATATGGGTAATCAAAACAAATCTATTTACTTAATCCCCGTCATGCTCTGCTTCTTCTGCATGGGCTTCGTGGATCTGGTGGGCATCGCCTCCAACTATGTGAAGGAAGACCTCGCGCTGAGCGACTCCGTGGCCAACGTGTTCCCCTCGCTCGTGTTCTTCTGGTTCCTCATCTTCAGCGTACCGACAGGCATGCTGATGAACAAGATCGGCCGTAAGAAGACCGTACTGCTCTCGCTCGTCGTCACCGTCGTGTCGCTGCTGCTGCCGCTGTTCGGCGAGACCTTCGGCATCATGCTCGTGGCCTTCTCGCTGCTCGGTATCGGCAACGCCCTAATGCAGACGTCGCTCAACCCGCTGGTATCAACCGTCATGGGCGGCGGCAACCTCGCCTCGACGCTCACCTTCGGACAGTTCATCAAGGCCATCGCCTCGTTCTCGGCTCCTTATCTGGCCATGTGGGGCGCAACGAAGGTCATACCCGAGTTCGGCTACGACTGGCGCGTGCTCTTCGGCATTTTCCTCATCGTGGGCATACTCTCCACCATACTACTCTTCATCACACCCATTGACGAGCCTCCTATCGAGGGCAAGCCCTCTACCTTCGTCGAGTGCTTCAAGCTGCTCGGCACGCCCATCGTCCTGCTGTCGTTCCTCGGCATCATGTGCCATGTGGGCATCGACGTGGGCACCAACACCACGGCTCCGAAAATCCTGATGGAGCGGTTGGGCATGACGCTCAACGAGGCTGCCTTCGCCACCTCGCTCTACTTCATCTTCCGTACCATCGGCTGCCTGACCGGCTCGTTCTTCCTGCGCGTGCTGAAGATGCGCACCTTCTTCATCATCAGCGTGGTGATGATGGCCCTGTCGATGTGCGGACTGTTCGTCGGCACCGAGAAGTGGCTGCTCTACGCCGCCATCGCCCTCGTGGGCTACGGCAACTCCAACGTCTTCTCCATGTGCTTCGCCACAGCTCTCGAGTCGATGCCCGAGAAGCAGAACGAGGTGTCGGGTCTGATGATCATGGGCCTCTTCGGCGGCACCATCTTCCCCCTGCTGATGGGCTTCATGAGCGACGCTATGGGCCAGGCCGGTGCCGTGCTGGTCATGGCCGTCGGCGTGATTTACCTGTTCACCTATATCAAACAATTAAAAACCGCATAGAACTATGAATCAGAAACGTTATGTAGTAGGACTCGGAGAAGTCCTGTGGGATGTACTTCCCGAAGGTAAGAAACTGGGTGGCGCACCCGCCAACTTCGCCTATCACGCCGGACAGTTCCTCGGCATGGATAACACCATCGCCGTCAGCGCACTGGGCGAGGACAAACTGGCCGACGAGACCATCGAGGCCCTGCGCGAGCATGGTCTGAACGACCTGCTGCCCCGCGTGCCCTACCCCACCGGCACCGTGCAGGTGCAGCTCGACGAGCAGGGCATCCCCACGTACGACATCAAGGAGAACGTAGCCTGGGACAACATACCCTTCGACGACGACATCGCACAGATTGCTGCTAACTGCCGCGCCGTCTGCTTCGGCTCGCTCGCACAGCGCAACGTGGTCAGCCGCACCACTATTCAGAAGTTCCTCGACGCCACGCCCGCCGACTGCCTGAAGATCTTCGACATCAACCTGCGCCAGCAGTTCTACACCAAGGAGGTCATACGCGAGTCGCTGCAGCGCTGCAACATCCTGAAGATCAACGACGAGGAGCTGGTGCTCATCGGCCGTATGTTCGGTTACCCCGGCCTCGACATCGAGAACAAGTGCTGGCTCATACTTGGCAAGTACAACCTCGACATGCTGGTGCTCACCTGCGGCACCAACGGCTCCTACGTCTTCACGCCCGGTCAGATGTCGTTCCAGGAGACGCCGAAGGTGAAGGTGGCCGACACCGTCGGCGCCGGCGACTCGTTCACCGGCTCGTTCGTAGGCAGCATTCTCAATGGCAAGTCGGTGGCCGACGCTCACCGCACGGCTGTTCAGGTGTCGGCCTTCGTCTGCACCCAGAACGGCGCCATGCCCACACTCCCGGCTGAGTTGCTGAAATAAGCCGACCTTGTTTCATTATTACATATCTGACAGAGGCGGTACGTCTGCGAGAGCACGGCGTACCGCCTCAAGCGTTAAAGATTATTATAAGGCTGCCGCGAAAGAGGGCTGAACGGAAAGATTTGCGTAACTTTGCAGAACAACAAACCAACAGTACTAACTATGAACAAGAAAACAAGACTCCTGCTGACAGTCATCCTGACCCTGACCGTCGCCATCACCATCAACGCCCAGCCGCGACGCGGCCAGCGCACAGCATTCAAGACCGACACCGTCATGGCCCACGACCCCGTCATGGCCTACGAAGACGGCAAATATTACCTCCTGGCCACGGGCATGGGCATCAGCTGGGCCACCTCGGCCGACCGCAAGACGTGGGAGGTGCAACCCACACCATTCCTGAAAGACATACCTGGGTGGACGCGCGACAGCGTTCCCGGCTTCCGCAACCACGTCTGGGCACCCGACATCATCCAGAAGGACGGCACATGGTGGCTGGCCTACTCGTGCTCGACATTCGGCAAGAACACCAGCGCCATCGGACTGATGGCCAGCGAACGGCTCAGCGGGCCGTGGCGCGACTGCGGTCCCATCGTCTGCTCACGCGAGGGGCGCGACCAGTGGAACGCCATCGACCCGAACTTCGTCGTCGACGACAAGGGCACGCCCTGGCTCACCTGGGGCTCGTTCTGGGACGGCATACAGCTGGCCCGCCTTGACCACTCGATGCACCTCGCCACGAAGCCCGTAACCATTGCGCGCCGCGTTGCCCTGCGCGACACGTCGAAAGCGGAGCCTAACCCGACGTCGAGGTTTGCCGGCCGCAACGCCATCGAGGCGCCCTTTATCTTCAAGCACGACGGCTGGTACTACCTCTTCGTCTCCTGGGACTACTGTTGCCGGGGTGCGAAGTCGAACTACCGCGTGGCCGTAGGCCGCTCCAAGACGGTCAGCGGTCCTTACCTCGACCGCAGCGGCAAGGACATGGCCCAGGGCGGCGGCACCATCATCCTCGAGGGTGACAAGAAGGAATACGAAGCCGCTGGCCACTGCGCCGCCTACAACATGAACGGCGAGGACATCTTCATCTGCCACGGTTACGCCACAAAGCAAAACGGCGCCGCCCTGTTGGTGCAGCGCCGAATCGAATGGACCACCGACGGCTGGCCGAAACTTTAGTTCTTCCTGCCAGCAGCCCCATAGCCCCCAATCGGACTCGACCGATTGGGGGCTTTTTGTCTTTTCTGATTGGGAAAACGTAAAAAAAGTTAAGCCATGTAATGTTGAGAGGGAATTACCGTATATAAAAGTGTATGGAGCAGCAAGAGACAGACCAGCAAATCATTGACCGCGTGCTACGCGACGGGCGCAGGGCATACTATGCCAGGCTGGTCGAACGCTACGGGCAGCGGCTCTTCGCCTTCGTTGCCACGATGGTGACGCGACGCGAGGATGCCGAAGAACTGGCGCAGGACTGTTTTGTCAAGGCTTTCCGCCAACTGTCGCAGTACGACGACCGCCGAAGCTCATTCTACACCTGGCTCCGCTGCATCGCCTACCGGCTCTGCCTCGACCACGTGCGCCAAGACGCCGTGATTTGGCTCGAAACCGACGAGCAGACACTTCAGGTCATACCCGACAACGAGGCCGACAGCGTGATGGATACCGACGACGACGAGCGCATCCGACTGCTGACAGAGGCCATCCGCCGACTGCCGCCCACTGAGCGCCTGCTCGTGCAGCAGCACTACTTCGAGCAGCAGCCGCTCGCCGTCATCGCCGAAGTCACTGATACCGACGCCGGCACGCTGGCCACCCGCCTGCACCGCATCCGTAAGAAACTCTACCAATATATCAAACTGAAGGAACATGGAAGATAAACGATACGACAAACTCCGGGCCTCGTTCGAGGCCAAGCAGCCGCAACTGCCCGCCGACTTCACCGAGCGGGTGATGAACCGGATAGAAGCCAGACCAGCCAAGAGTTATTGGCGGTGGGTGGCCGCTGCAGCTTGCCTATTAATTATAATAGGTACAGGAATAGCACTATGGCCAACAGGAGATGCTGATGAGCCGGAACTACTGGCGCAGCCCCTCCCCTCCCCTCAAGGGGAGGGGTCGGGGGTGGGGTCTGTAACATCAACACCCCAGAAAGGAAAGATACTGACCCCACCCTCTCCTCTACAAGGTAGGGGAAAGGCTACGTGTAGGCGACCAAAGGTCGGGAATGATGCTGCGCACTCTGAACCGCAGGAAAACGTTTTGACTCCTGTACTAACGGCAGAGGCTACTCACGCTTTAACGTCGGCGAATCAGGAAGCGAGCGACGCGGCGGACATCGTACCACCCGACCGCCAGGCCCTCGCCGACATCTATCTGGCCGAAGCCGCCTTGCAGGTGGCCTACCGCCGACAGGCCCAGGCCGAGGCGCTGCGGGCATACGCCATCAGCTTCGAGGAGGAAGAAGCGGCACCTGCGCAACCCACCATCGCATTCTAACCAAAACACCAATACGACTATGAAAGAAATCATGAAAACCGTCATGACGGCGAGCCTGCTACTCGTCACGCTGACAGCCACGGCCCAGTCCGTAAAGGATATTGAGAAGCAGATGGGCTTTAAGATGACCATTGCCAGTGACCACGGAGTGGAAGTAACCAAGAGCCTCGGACAAGAGCGCGACATCTTGAAAGAGGGGAAGCCACTGAAATGGCGCTGCGACATCTACTCCTTCACGCTCCCCAAGAAACAGCACTACCTGCTTGACGAGATGATTGAAGAGTTCGAGACCAACGGCCGCGAGAATCCCAACTGCTACGGCATCAACAGCATGAGCGAGTCGAAAGACGGTGACCGTGTGGGCCATGAGCGGAACCTGATGGTTGGCGACGACCCTAACCGCTTTGTCGCCATCGGCAAGGACTACACCAACTTCATCAACATCAACATCCTCGACGATGCAGACACCACCAAGACCCACCGCTATGCCTACGCCCTGGAATGGCGGGACGGTAACAAGGGAGCTACCGACGTGCGCTACATTGTCACCTACGCCAAGATTCCCTCGGCCACCACAACCATCACCGACCAGAACTGGCCCATGCTGAATCTTGGCCAGTCCAAGGTACGTACAGGCGCCCCCATTCTGTTCAAAGGCGATGCCCGCGTACAGTGGGACGGCAAGGACTACCCCGTTCTGTCCCTCGACAGCCTCATCCGCGATGCCCAGCAGAAGGCGAAGGATGCCAAGAAGCGCATAGAAGGGCTCCGCCATAAGTTCCAGACCAAAGATGCCCTCGTGCTATGGAACGACACCCTGGAACACGACACCGACCCGGTGACTGACGTTGTCATCCGCCTGCATCAAGGACAGCCCGTCACGGCCGACGACCTCCTTTGCAACGACAACATCCTCCTCATCTTCTCGCTGCTCAAACAGCAGTTCCTCGCCGGGCAGAACACCGAGTTCAACGCCATCTCCGTCTATACCCTCTGCAAGCGTGCCCGCGAGTATGGCTTCTTCTCGTCGGGCTTTCCCGATTTCCCCAACGGCAAAGCCGAGCTAGAACAGCTCAAGCGCGACATCGCCCAGATGAAAGCCAACGCCGCTACCGACACCATCCGCAACTACCTGCAAATGGCCATTGCAGAACTCGATAAGATTAAGTAAAGTTAGTAAAGAGTAGTATAAACCCGGGAGATGGTATGGGTCGCAGCGATTGCGCCCCATACCTTTTTGGCTATCTTCAAAGCAGAATAACAATCTTTAACGCCCATCCGTGTAATATTTTCGCGGGTGGGCTGTCTATATAGATAGAATGAACAAGAACCACGACACGGAAGCGCAGCGCATCAGGCGGATACTCGACGGCAGGAGCGACGAGTACGGCTACTTCGTCAGGACCTACTCGGCGCAGGTGCTCGACTTCGTCAGCCGCATGGTCAGCGACGCGGGCGATGCCGAAGAGCTGGCGCAGGATGCCTTTGTCCGTGCCTTCCGCTCCCTGGGGCAGTTCGACGGGCGCTCGTCGTGGCTCACGTGGGTGCTGCGCATCGCCTACCACACGGCGCTGAACCACCTGAAGCGGCAGCGACAGCAATGGCTGAGCATCGATGACTTGCCGTTGGCCGACACGACCGATGACGACCTGAGCACCGACCGCGAGGAGCGAATACAACAATTAGACGCCGCCATCGACCGGCTGCCGGCTGACGAGCAACTGCTGCTCCACCTCTACTACTACGATGACCGACAACTGCGCGACATCGCCTATATCATGGACGCGGAGCCCGGCCTGCTGGCCACAAGGCTGCACCGCATACGCAAGAAACTATTATTAATGATGAAGGAGAACGAACAATGAACGAACAGAACGACAAAGATCTACGCGAAGCCCTGCGCCGACGGGAAGCCCGACGGCAGAAACCCCAGCCGTCGGCTGATTTCTGCGACAGCGTGATGCAGCGCATCGGTCAGCAGAACCAGCAACCCAAGCGCCGCCACGTGTGGCTCTACCCGGCCATCGGTGCCGCTGCTTCCATTACTGTGCTATTATACATCGGTATCAAACCCATCGACAAACAGCGCGACACCCCCAGCCTCATCGTGCAGACAGACACCGTGCAGGCTGTGCCACAGACAAACGTAGAAACGTCCGACTCGGTGAAAGCGGTGAAGGAGATACTGCAGATGGCTCGCCCCCCCAAGCACTATATGGCAAAACGAGAAAAGCAGGCAGAAACCATCATAGAGCCTACAGTCATCGACGCGACAGACCTTGCGGAACAAGCCATCGCCGAGGAAGAGCAGCGGATTGCCATGCAGATAATGCAGCAGATGAACGGCAGCCTGCAAGACGACTACGTGAAGATGACAAGGGAAATCAGAGAACGGGGCAACAGCATGACCCAACAGGTGGAGATGGCCATCAATGACGACGCATACTAACCATCAGCAACCAAAAGACAAGAAGATATGAAAAGAACAATATTTGCACTTTGTGCCACCATCATCGCCCTCTGCACTACGGCTCAGGGAACGATACAGCAGCGCCTGCAAGGCCACCCGAAGATTGACAGTCTCGTGAACAAAATGGAGGCGTTGGGAAGAAACGTTCGCGTTTCCTACTATTATGACGGCAGGCTCCATAAGACCATCATGATGGGCTGTGGCTTGATGAAAGACTACCAGCCTACGCCTCCGACAGGTGACCCTAAACGGGACTCGATAGCACAGAAGCTGGACAGCGTGCGCCAGATGGAGACTCTTCGGCTGAAACGGGCGTATGACGCCATGCGCCGCACCTGCCAGCAACTCACCGACGAGGCCAAGGAGAGCTACAGCTGGGAGTACCACCGTGGCGGGGTGGACAGCGTCCGCTATACCATCGCCATGGGAGAATACGCTAACGGCGACACCATGCAGACCTATCGGCGAAACAGGGATGTGTTTTATTATAACGCCCCCGAAATCATCACCTTCGGCTACGACCCTGTACCAGGAAGTGACGTGAGTCCGTGGCGACAAAAGGGATATGCCACGTTCAGATATGAGTACACCCCTGACAGCGTGAGCAAAATGCCGAAAGAGCGTTCACCGTTTGACAAGGATGCATACACACGGCTGCTTCAGTCCATCCTGAAACAAAAAGGCATCACCACCCGCCAGTTCTACGTCTATCACGACAGCACCTATACCTTTGAGAAGAAGGACTGGAATAACGAGGAGTTTGTCATTCGCTCGAACACGATTTCGCCCCGCCAGCCGAAGAGTGAGACGTGGGGAACCGTCTACACGCTGGGCTCCAGCGCACAGGCCGACACGGTGCTGAGTCAGATCAAGCAGACCACATGGGCTTTCCTGAACGAGCATCCCGACATGGATTTCTCCTTCAATCCCACTTCCGAATACCATTCAAGGGCATTGGAAGACATGTTTCATACATTCGACTCCAAGAGAGTGCCTTCTTCTTTCTACATCTATGTTCACCGCAACCCAATACCCGGCAGCACGACAGACTCCGAACATCATATCGTCATCATCGAAAGCAAGGGCGACATGATGGTGCCCATGGAATGGCAGATCCTGAAGAGTTGGAAGAACGGAAAAGTAGCCTATGACAAGAAGGCCGCCAAGAACCTGACGCCCAAGCAGGCACGGGACAACACCTCCGCCTCACGCTCCACCATAACACGGGGCTACGAGCCGATAGACTGACGTGTAGCTCTCAAAACGTGGCGGTTCAGGTGTCGGTTCCCCCTCTCGGAAGGTGGTTTTCGGCTCCAGTTTCAGCCCATGACACCTGGCTTTTTACTATACTAATTGTCATTCGCACTTTATAACTTACACTCCCTACACTTCTGACACCTAAGAAAGTTCAACAGGTGCAGGAAGTGCAGGGAGTGTAGGTTGTTTTCTGCGATTAGCAATTATAGGGGAATGCCTTACATTCCTATCTTGCCTTTCCAGTTAAGGAACCAGTTACGCTGGTCGGTCAGCTTGGCAGCGATGGCAGCCATTGAGCCACGATTGGCCTCGCCGAGGCGTGCGCCGATGATATTGGCCATGACCTGTCCGGGGTTAGGCTGACGCATGGCGTAACGCATGATGTCGTAATAGCGGGTTCCCTCGAAAGCAAACTCAAGAGCGCTCTCGTTGAGAATAAGGCTGTCGACGAAGGCCTGCTGCTTAGCAATGATTTCGGGACTGTCGATGAGGGGAATCTCATATACGGTAAACGTATCAGCCAATTCCTCATTATCAGGATCGGGAACGATATACTCATAGGGTACGGGGTCAGCCTCGGGCAACTGATAGAACTCGTTCAGCGGTGTCCAACCAGAGCCACGCGTATGGATACCCATCATGTTGTGGTTGTTCTGGCCGCCTCCGGCACGTCCGCGGTAGTCATCGATGGTGATGAGCTGATAGCGTACGGGGTTGAAGTCGAACTGGCTGAGGAAGACAGAGTCGGCCTTCGACTCGCTGTCGTAACGAGGGATGACTTCATTCTGAATGACGGTATTGGTGAGGCCCTCAGAGAGAATCTTGAAGGCCATGCGGGGATAGCCAGCCATGTTGAGAGCCTCGGCCATACGCAGATAAACCATCATACGACGGTAGATATGGACGTTGGGGGTGGCTGTCTCACGACGGCCGCCATACTTGCTGATGTACTGAGTCTCGGTCATCTCCTGCGTATAGCGGTCGTGCTCAAAGTCTTCTGTCCACGAGGCTGCCAGACGCAGGTCGCCCGTCATGTGCTTGGGCAGTTGCTGGTCAAGATAGAAAACGGCGCTACCCGTTTCGGGCACCATGCAGTAGACCTGTGCGCTTGAGATTTCGTCGGCACGCATGGAGGGCGAGATGCTGACCTTTCGCTCGTTGTCATCGTTTGAGCAGAAGAGGTTGGTAAGCTCGCTGAAGTTACCCTCGGAGCGCATTTCGTCGCCTGCAATCATCGTTATCAGCTCGGCATTAGCATCTGTCGACTCTGCGATAGGATAGAGCGAACCTCTAAAGTCCTGATAGCTGGAAGACTCAAAAGAGAAGGAGAGGTTATCGCTGTTGGTAGAATACTCAGAGTTCATGCCATTGCGCTCGCTGATGTACTTGAAGTAGTTGAGCGCTGCCTGACGGTAGTCCTCCTTGTTGCCCGTAACCGTTGCACGCCAGAGATAGAGTTCGGCGCGAATGATGCTCAGCGGGAAGAACAGAAGCCTCGACGGCGTACTGCCGATGGTACCCAAGCCTGGGAACTCAATGTTGTAGCGCTCAGGGATGTTGGCGAGGTCATTGATGAAATAGGAGCATACAGCCTGAATATCGGCCTTCTGTCCCACCTCAGCAGCTTCGGCCTCCTCCTTCGAGAGCAACGGTTCGGTAACGAAGGGCACCTGTCCGTAGTTGATGACGAGCTGCAAGTATGTCCAGGCACGTATAGCCTTCACAGCGGCATACTCCTTCATGAAGATCATCTCGTTACGGTTGCTTCGGAGCGCCGTGTCGGCATGAGCAATGAAGTAATTGCAGTTGTTGATGACGGCATAATAGTCGCTGGGAACATTGTAGCGGTTGTCGTCGCTGACCTCAAAGTTGGCCAGCTGCCGCAGGTCGCTGTTGGCGGTGGGGGTCAGTGTGACCAGGTCGCCACGCACCTCGCCGAGAAGGACGGTGCGGTCGCCCAAAGCCTGCAGTTTCTTTAAGATACCTGTTACAGACCAAACCGAGTCGACTGCGTTATCCAGATGTTCCTTATCGGCATAGAGCACATCGTCGGACTCCTGCTTGAAGAACTCATCACAGGACGAGAGGACGCCCATGCCAAAGATGATGCTGATGAAAATATATATTCGTTTCATATTCATACGGAAAATTAGAGGTTAATTTTTACGCCAGCTACAATCGAACGGCACTGTCCGAGACTGCCCAGGTCAATACCCTGTCCGATAACGTTGGAGGTCATTGAGAACTCGGGGTCGCTGCCCAGATACTTGGTGAAGGTGAGCAGGTTGTTACCCTGAATCCAGAACTGGAAGCCCTGGATGTATTCAGAATTCACCGGCAGGTCATAACTCAGGGTGGCGGTCTTCAGGCGGAGATAGCTGCCATCCTCAATCCAGCGGTCGCTGAAGCGCGAGTTGCCCATGGGATCCTGGAAGGTGATGCGCGGAATCTCGGTCTGCTGTCCTTCAGCCTGCCAGCGGCGGTTCAGGGCCGTTGTCTGGTTCATGAAGCGGCTGCCTCCCTCCAACTGCGAACGCATGTAGTTATACACGTCATTGCCCAGCGAGTAGTTGAAGCGCACGTCGAGCTTGAGGCGCTTCCAGACGAGGGTTGTAAAGATGTTACCGTAGATGTCGGGGTTGGGGTCGCCGATGATGGTGCGGTCGGCCTCGGTAATCATGCCGTCGCCGTTGATGTCGGCAAAGTGAACGTCACCAGCCTCGAAGTAATTCTTATCGACACCGTTTTCGCCCAAGAAGTAAAGTCCGTCAGTGCCGGGCTTACCAGCAGCCTTTGCCTCCTCAGTCGTTGAGAAGACACCCAGCGTCTTGTAACCATAGAAGTTGTTGGCAGCCTGACCTACCTGCGTGCGAACGGTTGCACCGTAGATTTCATGGTCGACGAAGGAAGCACCATCAGGCAGTTCGGTAATCTTGTTCTTGTAATGGCCTGCGCTGGCGCCAATCTGCCACTGCCAGTCCTTAAGGGCAAGCACCTTGGCATTGAAGCTGACATCAAAGCCCTCATTCTCTAGCTTACCACTATTGGACCAGTTCTGGCTAAGTCCAGAGAGGAATCCGAGGGACTGACGGGTGAGCAGGTTATTGGTCTTTGAGCGGAAGTAGTTGACACCAACGGTGAGGCGGTTGTCAATAAAGGCCGACTCAAGTCCGACGTTCAAGCGCTTGGTGGTCTCCCACTGTACGCTGTTGTTACCGATACCGTCGAAAGCCAGACTGGATACCGACTGCAGGAACTGTGCTGCGCGGAAATAACTGCGCGAGGCGTAATAGTCGATGTCGTCGTTACCCGTCACGTCGAAACCGGCAGAGAGACGCAAGTAGTCGATACCTTTCACGCCGGCCATCCACGGCTCGTTGGAGATAACCCACGAAGCCTGGACACCTGGGAAGATAGCCCAGGGAGCCTTGAGCAACTTGATATCGCCCGACTCGCTGCCAAAGCGCGATGAGCCATCGACGGTGAGGTTGGCCTGCAAGTAGTAACGGCTCAGGTAGTTGTACTCAGCCTGGAGATACCAGGAAAGTGAGTTCCAGTTCTCGCTGATACCGACAACGTCCTTGTTCAGAAGGCTACCGCTCATGAACGGCGTCTTATCGCTACCGGTGTTGTAACCTACCTGAGAATTGCAGGTAAAGCTCTCCCAATTGATGCGGGCACCGGCGAAGGCGTGGATGAAGTGTGCGTTAAAGCGCTTGTTCCAGTCGATGCGGGTGTCGCTCTGCACGGAGTTCTGCTTCGATGCCAACGAACGGACCTCATTCTCGCGGAAGGCGCCCAACTTGGTGACATAGTAGTCGGGGGTACCATTGACGGGAATGTAGAACATCTCATTGGTGTTAACCAGATTGTAGCTGAAGTGCTCGCTCACAAAGAGGTGCGAGTTGATCTCGTACTTCGGTGTGATGGTGAGGTTCAGCATGGAGTTCTCGAAACGGTTCTTGGTCTCAGCCTCAGCATACTCGTTGATGGCAGCCGGGTTACCCAACCTCCAGTTGTAATTGGTGTAGTTGGTCAGGGCCTCAGCGAGGTACGACTCCCTTTCAAGGTCATAGTGGCTGTCAGAGAACCGGCCCTTTCCTGCCTCGTCGTGACCATAGCTGTAAGGGCTCATAAACGGGCTCTTGACGTAAGCAAGGAATGCCGGCGACGTCGGAGTACCCTCATCGTAGCCTTCAGGGGCTCCGTCGTTACGGAGGTCACGGGTCTGGTTGGCAAACGAGACGTCGAAGCGCACACCCAAGTCACGCATAAGCGAGATGTCGGTATTGAAGCGCACATTCAGGCGGTCCATATCGTTGTACTTCAGGGTGCTCTGTGCCGAAGTATAGCCCACAGACAGGTTGTAGTTGGCCACAGCGTCACCACCCTCTACGTTGATGCCGTAGTTCTGCGTCATGGCCGTATGATAGACGTAATCTGACCAATCGGTGTTCTGGTGATACTGGTCGTAATAGTAGTAGTCCTTGTCCTCGATGAGGAACTTGAACTTGCGGTTAGTCGTATTGGTAGTCTTCAGCATTTCCGAAGCATAGCTGCGGTACTGACCGGCGTCCATGACCGAGATAAGCTTCGGTTCAAGGACGACACCTGCCGAGACATTGGCCGTGATACGGGTGGCCATCGACTTGTTACGGCGTGTCTGAACCAGAATAACGCCATTCGAGCCTTTGGAGCCATAGAGGGCGGTACCGTTACGCATGACCGTCACCTTCTCAATGTCGGCGGGATTCAGGTTCGACAGAATGTCGTTGTAGAATCCGTCATGGAGCAGGGTGCGTGAGTACTGCTGGTCGACGATAACACCGTCGATGACAATCAGAGGCTGTGCGTTGACGTTGAGCGAGTTAAGGCCCTCAATGAACAGGGTGCTACCAACGCCCGGCGTTCCGTTGCGCGTGATGGCACGCACCTGACCGCCCAACTGCTTCTGCACCTCATCCTTGATATTGATGGCATTGGTGTACTTGAAGTCGGTAGCCACATAGTCTGACAGTACGTTAGTCTGGGTACCGTATTCCGGCGTAAAGGACGAGGGGTAAAGCTTTACCTCGCGCTGCTGCTCGCCCTTGACCACACCCACACGCACAGGATTGTGGTCGGGAGTGGTGATATAGAGAGCACTTGAGAATACGGGGATGCTCAGCTCGTAGGTACCGTCGTCATCGGTCAGCACGCTGTAGCCGTCAAAATCGGCGGCACGGACGATGGCACCGGCGATGGGCTGCTTGGTGGCACCGTCGATGACAAGACCCTTGACGGCTCGTGTCTCATACTTCTTTACGTTCACGGTGCGCTTGGGCTTCAGGAAATCAAAGTCCTCATCGTCTCCTTCTTCGTCCTGTGCAAACACAGCCAAAGGGAAAGCTACCAGCAGCGAAAATCCAAATAAGATATATCGTTTCATAAATCCTTCTTTATTTAGTCATGTGAAACATTAACGTTGCATATACCACACCTTAAACGGTCTGTCCTCATAGGCACCGTGAGGAGCCATCACGACACCCGGCCGTCCAGCGTAGGGCACGCCTTCCGGCAGTTCATCGACAAGCTGAAGCGTGCCGTGGGGTACGAGCAGCACACAGTCTATGCGCATGGTTCGCGTATAGGTGTTGTTACGCAGCTGTGAGTTAGACACACGGGTTTCCACCTTAAGTGTCACCTGCAAATTCTCGTCGCTAATACCGTAGGTACAGACATCGAACTTATAGTCCTCGGCTAACAAAAGGTAGTCAACGGCATCGGGCGTGGTCTTGAAGTCCTTGGCCTTGCCGTCTTCACCCAGGATGGGGCTATCGCCCTTACCGGGAACACTGAGGGTACAACGCATGATGGTCGGCACGCGTACCTCGGCAACTGCATTACTGTCGCTTGCCAATGCCGGAGCTGTTACCAGATAAATGTCGTAACCGATGTTGGACAAGACATCCGACAGGGTGAACGTCACCGAGTGGTTGAGCGTTCCGATATTAGGCTGGAACTCTACAAAGCGGTTGTCCCACACCTTGCCGTAGAACCTGTTGTTAGCTTCTACTTGACGGGTAAACGGTGTGACCGTGTTGACAGAGTCGCCTCGACTGTCAACCGTCTTACTAACCTCCTTGACAGCTCTTCCTTCTGCCTCATAAATCTTGAACCTGTTGAAGGTCATCAGCTTGTCAATGTTCCACTGGGAAGCTTTATACACCTCGCCATTGCTGCACTTGACAATGTCGGACTCATTCTGACTGAGTACGCCGTAGGGCTGAGTCTTGGGTTTGTAGTACTGGTAGTATTCAAACGGGGCACCCCAATTCATCTTACGAAGAGCATAGTTCCTGACGCAACTCTCTGACATGGCAGAATCCTGCAGGTTCTTCTCCGGATTGAAGGTGCGGCTGAACGTTGTACCATTCACAATGGCCAGACGCGTCTGAGTGTAGACCATCGAGTCGCGGCGAGTCACACCTTCAGGATAATTGAAATACTGTTCGTACTCCTCGACCAGAGGTCTCCAGACATCGTTGGTAGGTGCAATCATCATATAGGTACTGTCTTCCAGGTTCAGCTGGCCCAGATAACCGAACAAGTCGTTGCGCTGCATGAACACTGAGTCGAGGTACTGCGTCCTACCGTCGACGATACTACCTGGCACGCTTCGCTCCGGCAGGAACTCGCGGTAGTAGAACTTCGAATTGTAAAGGAAACTGCGCAGACTGTCGAGCTCAGGATCCTTGGCGACATACTCAAACACATTGGAGAGGAACTTGACCTTATCCTTCAGCGTATAGAGCACGCCGTTGCCGTAAAGTTGGTTCTTGGTGAGCATCTGAACACCGTCGATGTCGTTGGTGCTCAGCACGGCATATTTGCCGTTCATCAGCAAGATGGAGTCACGGCTCTCGGAGGAAACAGAATAGTTGTAAAGGGCAACGTGATTCTGGATGAACTCCTTGATCACAGTATTGTCTTCCTCTATCACGTTGGCACCCTTCTGGGCCTTGTACTCAGCGATGAGGGCATCAGCCTCCGCCTTACTGAAACTGCTGTTGGTAGGAGCAAAGACCGTGAACACCTGACTGCCGTCGAGCGACTTTGAGAAGTCGCAGGCTTCGACGACGCTGGCAAAGTTGCTCAGGTCTGGATTGCTCTTGATGGCCTGCCACAATGAGCCCTCATGGACGCTACCGCTACCCTGGCTGTCATAATGCTCATCCCAAGTATCGGTGCAGGCTGTAAGGGCAACGGCAACACCGCAGCACAGCAGACCTCTGCTTATTACATTATATATCTTGTTAATCATAACTTTCAATTTTCAGTTTACTATTTACTATTTACAGGTCGTCTTCCATTTCTCCGTCTCCATCGACGCCATAGACGCTCTTAGGACACATCTCGAAGAAGTCGAGCATGAACTCATTATCGTTACCCTGTTTACCATCGGAAGCCACGCGGAACCGCAGGTAGTGGTCCTTGTTGGCATCTATATAGGTCTGGCAGAGTATACGACGCATCATGTGAGAGATTCCCCACGAATAGTTCTTCTGCGTACCATTGTTACCAATGTTATAGCAGGAGCGCGGACCACGGTAGGCTCCGAGGTTCTTCAGCAGTTTCTGTTCCTCGGCCAGATCCTCCTTGCTCGTCTGCTTATATTCAGAGAGCTGCGGGTCTTCGGTGAAACGGTCGCCGAGATACATCTCGCTGGTCAGAATCTGAGTCATATCCAATGGGATGCCCTGAGGCACGCCGTCGAAGTACACCTGCATCACACCACGGGTCTCCAGCGGAGCGAAGCCTAAGCGCAGCTGCCACTCACCACTGTAGGGCACGGGCGGGATACGGAACGTGAAGTCATAGTCGCCGAAGAGGTTCCACTCATCACCTTGCCACGACCAGAACTCCCAGTGCGGGCGGCGGTAGACGAACGTACAGTTAATGTTAAAGTCAACGCCATCCAAGTAGCCTAACGGGAAATAATAGTTCTTACCGTTCTTAGGCTCTGGAGAGTCGTCGGCAGGAGCATTGTTACCATCGTCGGCACGGTAGTTACCCTTCAGACGCATGTCGTTGGTCATCAGTTCAGGGAACACCGTCGAGAAGTCCATACGGATACGCATGTTCTGGACGATGTCGCGAACTTCCTTGCTGAACACGACCAGATCGTCGACGTAGAAATAGTGACCGTTCAGTCCGTCGTGTGTGGGCTTTGTCTCCACAGTCTTGTCAATATATGCGCCACGGCAGTTGTATGTCGGGGCCTCATAACGGCGGTTGACGAAGTGTCCAAGTTTCTTGTCGCCGTCAATGCCGATGCAGTCATCTTTCGTGTCCTCACGCTTCTTATCGCTCAACTGCTCAATCTTCAGCATCTTGTGAGGCAGCAAGGTCTCATACCAGTCAACAGGGTTCAGCCATCTCGACTCGAAACCAAAAGCCTCCTTCATCTCAGGGACAATCAAAGCAGTCAAGTCTGCCGTACCAGGCACATAACGGGTCATAATATGGTACTGAACGAAACGCTTCAGCGGGTTGACGCTGTCTGTCAGGTTCTCAAACTTATGTCCTTCGGCAGATACATCTTCAGGATAGACCGGGTCGTAAATCTGGCAGGCCAGGTCATAAAGGGCGCGCAGCACGCCGCCATCGGTAGGAATACCGTATTCTTGGAACTTGGCCTCATAGACTGAATCAGGCTCAACAAAGGCGGTAAAGCCGTACTTCTTGGTATCAGGCACCCACGCCACCTCGTTTCTGATGTGTGACTTGTAGCGATACAGATTGTAGTTGCGCTTGTTATAGGTCGGGTCGTCAACTAGCAGAATCTGATCTCTGACATTGGTGGCAACCAATGCCTGATAGAAATAACTGATCTTCTTGTTGTCGCGCAAGATGTCGGCAATATAGCTGTTCGACTTCTCAATAACCATGTCAATGGGCTGTACAATACCATTCTCGACGGAGTCGTTCTGGTGAACTTCGGTGCCGTCGGCGAGCGTTTTCTCAAAATAGATATGGGCAGTACCTTCCAGATAGACGACGGCGTTGCTGTCGTTGTCAACGCCCTGTGAGGTAGCCAGATAACGACCAAGCAGGTTGGCAGTCGGCAGACGGTCCTGAGTCATCTCGAAAGTAGAATACATGTTGGCCACCAAGTGCGTGCGGGCGATGGTGTCACAGTCTGCGTCCGACAGTTGGGAAAGACTCGAGAGGCCGCGTTCCTTTAGGTAGTTCTGCACTGCCTCGTTGGAAGGCAGGAAGCATGTGTACTGTCCGTAGGTGGCGAGCAAGTCCATCAGTTTGGCCCGCTCGCAAATAGTCTTGAAATCACTGTACTCAGCACGGTTGTTCAGGTAGTCGCTCAGCATCTCGCCCGTAAATGTGTAGTAATTCTCCGCATCGGGCTCGTCAGAGCAACTGGCCATCGGCGCCACAAGGGCAAAGCCGGCCAGAGCCATCAGCGCTACTCGTATATTCTTCTTGATATTCATAATCTTCACTGTTCAAGTTTCGTTGTTATTTCGTTTTCTCATAGCTGGTATTCTCACCCGAGCCATAGACAGGGTTGGGCACCAGATTATGGTTCACCTTCATTTCCTCAATGTTGTAAGGCCAGAAGATGGCATCCATCTTCTTGAAGAAGTTCTGAGCAAACTGGCTGTTTACATCGTCACGCTTTGTAACGGCAGAGATGACAGGGTCGGTATTGCCGTTGCGCAAGCTGTAGCGTACCAGGTCGAACCAGCGCTTACCCTCAAACATAAGTTCGCGCTGACGCTCGCGCTTCACCAATTCCTCCATCAGGCTCTTCGTGTTATAGTCACCTGCTTTCAGCGTATCCTTGTCAACCAGGATGGCGTTGCAGATAGAGCGCTTGTTGATGGCATTTACGAGCGAGAAAGCCTTTTCGAGCTTTGGCTTGTTGGTAGCAATCGTAGCCGAGTCGTTTCCTTCCTTCATCTGCTGACAGAGTGCCTCGGCCTCAAGCAGCATGATGTCTGGCAGACGGTAGATAATCCACTTACTGCCATTGTTATCGGAGGCGAAACGCTCACCGTAAGTAGCGGTCATCGGTGTGTTACGGCCATTGATGTTCACAGATCTCACAGCATACTTGACAATTGCCTCGTCATCCTTGCTGGCATTCTGGAACAGACGGGCGTCGTTATAGTTCGTCTTGTCCTTTGACTCAAAGACGAGAGAACCACTCGGCTCCTGAATGTCGCCCAGCAGGACAGAAGAAAGAGTCAGGAGACCCTTACGCGAGTTGTTATTGCCATACAAGGAACCAATGGCTGAATTTGACAGCATACTGGTCGACTGAGGCCTGTCGTCAAAGCTCAGCTCAAAGATAGTCTCCTTACTTGCACCGTCAATGAATATCTTCTCATAAGCCGTACCGAAGTCCTTACCCTGAATCTCGTCGTTCTCAAGGGGATAACCGTTGAGGCGGGCCTCGATGGTCACACGGTTGGAGTTGTTAGCACTCATTCTGCCGTTACGGAGCAACTGTTCCTCCTCATAGAGCTTCTTGGAGTTGATAACCAAATCGGCGTACTTGATACAGTTGTCATAGTCCTTATTCCAGAGATACATCTCCGCCAACATGGCGTAGATCGCATCCTTCGTGATGCGTCCAGTCTGATAGCGGGGCTTGTCCTCCGGATAGCGGTTCACAGCGTCGTCCTTTATCTTCTCCAAGTCAGCAATCAAGTTTTTGAGCACCGTCTCAAAGGGTGTTGCCGGAACGTCCATCACCTGGTCGTCATCGGTATAGGCCTCCTCTGAATAAGGTACGTCGCGGAACGTGCGGATGAGGTAGAAATAGCAAAGGTCACGCAGCGCCGAAACCTCGGCAATCGTGGCTCTCAGGTCACCCTCGGTGTAGCTCGGGTCAATCTCGGCCACGCCAGGTGCGTATTTCAGCACGGTGTTACAACGGTTGATGACATCGTAGAAGAGATCCCACGTCGTGTATTTGTTCATAGCCGTCAGGTTCTCCTTCAGAATGTTATAGAGGTCAACGTCGCTGTTGATGTTCTCTCCAGACTGCATATTGTCGCTTCTGGCCTCACCCCAAATAATCATTCGCCTGATGACATCTGACGACTGTAAGGCAGAATAGCAGCCTGTGACGATATTGTCAACGTCGGTCTTCTCACCCCAGAAGTCCTCCAGGATGATTTCGTTCTGCGGTTTGATTTCCAGGAAATCGGCGCAGGATACCATCCCGCAAGCCATGCAGACTGCACCTATTATATTATAATATGTCTTTCTCATAATCTTCATTTTTCAATCTACATTTATCTGTCCATTAGAAGCCAATATCAATTGTGAAAGTATACTGGCGGGAACGCGGCGTCGGGTTGTTGTCCGTTGCAGGTTCTTCACCGCCGAAAGCGATTTCCGGGTCCACACCCGTGTACTTGGTCAGCACGAACGGGTTGTTGACACTGGCATGGAACGACAGGCGGTTCAAGCCTATCCACGTCAGATACTTCTTCCTGATGGTGTACGACAGCTGGGCGTAGTTCATACGTAGATATGAACCGTCCTCAACGAAGCGGTCGCTGATCAGCGTGTTGTAGTTGCTGGTAGAACCGAACATGGCACGAGGAATCGACGTCTTGTCGCCCTCCTTACGCCAGCGGTAGTTCACAGCCTGGCTCTGGTTGTCGTTATTGATCATGGCCTCTGCGTTCAGACGGGCCTTGTTGATAATCTTATAACCGGTACGGTAGGTAAACTGGGTTGTGAAGCGCCAGTCGCCATAGTTCATCGAGAAACCGAAACCACCAGTCAGAGCAGGTAATGACGAACCCAGGTAGACAATGTCAAGGGCATTGATCTGACCGTCATGGTTCACATCCTCATAGATGGCGTCACCACCGTTGAAGCCTGGGAAGCTCTGGTCATGACCTGTACCGTCGACACGGTAGTCATACTTCATGCGCAAAGGCTGGTCGTTGGCATCGAGGATAATCTGTCCGTCGGCATTGGTGGCCACAGGAGCTGTCTTACCATCGGCCTTGAACTTCTCCCAGTAGTCATAAATCTGCTGTCTGCTCATGCCGGCAACGGCATTCTTGAATGTGCTGTAGTTATACTGGTAGACGCCGAGACACTTGAAGCCGTAGACTGCACCGAACGGGTTGTTCAGCTGCACGCGGCGCAGGGTCTCACCGTTGGCATAGCCGTAGATAGAGTTCTTCTGATTCAGGATGTACTCATCAAGTTCGAGGATTTCATTACGGTTGTTACCGAAGTTGACGTTGACATCCATCGAGAACTTACCCTTCTGGATGACACGGTTAGAACTGATGTGGAACTCCCAACCGATGTTGCGCATCTTACCGTTATTATGATAAGGAACGGTCTTATATCCGGCATTCGAGGGAATGCGGAAACTGCTCATCAGCATGTCCTTTCTCGTTCTGCTATAGGCATCGACACCGATGTTCAGGCGATTGTCAAAGAAACCGAGGTCGGCACCGAGATTGATTTCATCCTGCAACTCCCACTTCAGGTCAGTCAGACGGATGTTCAACGGCTTCATGGACGACATGTCGATATAGCGGTCAGCCTTACCATACTTCGACGTATAGAGGTAGTTCTGACCAGGCTCGTTACCTGTACGTCCCCAACCCGGACGGAGGGCGAACATCGACAGAAACGGCTTCAGCTTCTGCATCCAAGGCTCGTCACTGACAATCCACTTCAGCGAAACAGAGGGGAAGTAGCCCCAACGGCTGCCAGGACCGAACTTCGTCGTTCCGCTGATATTCAGCGTGGTCAGAATAACATAGCGTCCCTTGTAGCTATAGTTGGACTGGAAAGCATAGCGCATCGAGCGCCACTGGTTGAAGTTAGAGCCCATGTCGTTGATGATGCCACCTGCTGACGGGCTGACGATAACCTGGCCTGTGGAAGGCAGTCCGTAGCCCGATGTCGACTGGCTGATGGATGAACCTGAATTCAGTTCGAAGCGTCCCATCAACATCCATGAGTGATCTTTGTTTTTGAAGGCTGGCGTCAACACCAATCTCTGCTGGGTATTGAACGTCACACTCTTCGACGAGCTGTTCGATGAGGTGTTCACGCCTGTGTTGTTATACAGGACGCTCCTCAGTTCCCAAGGATAGAAAGAGTCGTTGTAGCCATTGCTGATATTCATGTAGACCGAACCGCGATACTCCAAGCGCCAGTGGTCATCGTCAAGTCCTAACAGGTTGTAGTTGATAACCAGCTCAGGGTTCATATCGTAGTTGCGCTGCTGGTTCTTAGCCAGGTGAGCCGAGGCCACCGGGTTGACCATGCTGCGCTGGTCGTTGGCAAACACCTCCGAGCCAATATACGGTCCGCTCTGGATCATGTTGTAGTACTTGTCCGTGTTCTCGCCCGTGACGGGGTCTTTCTCGTAGATGCTCATGTTCGGCATCTTGCGGCGGGCGATATCCAACAGACCGTCAGAGTTACGGTCGTTCTTCGTGTAGGTCATCGAGAAGTTGGTCTGAACGCGGATACGCTCTGACACGTTATAGTCAAGAGCAACACGGGTTGACAGACGGTTCAGCACCTGCTCAATCATCGTACCCGTCTCGTGGTCGTAACCGGCACCGATACGGAAGGTAGCCTTCTCACCACCACCCTGGATAGTAACGTAGTGGTTCTGGCGGATACCGGTCTGGGTGACAGCATCACGCCAGTCGGTATTGTCGCGGAACTGGCGCCACTCTGAGAAGCCGCCCGTTGCGTCAAGGTAGTTGATTTCCGGGATACGGTTCTGGCTGGCGGCATTGTCGTCCTGACGGGGGTTGAAGTACGACTCCTTCAGCATCATTGTGTAGTCGTCACCGTTCAGCAGGTCGTAGCCCTTAGGCTGGTGGGTGGCGGTGAGCTTCAGTGAGTAGGTCACACGGGGTTTACCGCGGACACCACGCTTGGTAGTAATCTCAATGACACCGTTACCACCCTGCGAACCGTAGATAGCCGTTGCGGCGGCATCCTTCTTCACCGTAATCGAGGCAATGTCCTCAGGGTTGATGTTCAGCAGCTCGGCGAACTTCTCGTTGTTGGCTCCTGCCAGGTCGAAGTTGCTCATATCCACGTTGCGGATGTTACCGTCGATCACAATCAGCGGGTTCGAGTCGGTCAGGTTCGAGAGTGAACCGGCACCACGCAGACGCATGGTAGAACCGGAACCCAGGTCACCAGAGTTACCTACGATGTCAAGACCGGCCACACGACCCTGCAGGGCTTCGTCGACCGACGTGAACGACAGACCTTCGAACTCCTTCATCGAGACGGTCTGAGTAGCGTAGGAGATTTCGCGCTCGGGGATGGGCAGGCCAGGACCCGTGGCACGTCTCTTCGACTGAACGACGACTTCCTTGATCTGAGTCTTCGAGGTCATCTTCAGGTTGTACGTTGTCTTGTTGATAGGCTGGGTCACAGTCTGCAGACCGACATAGCTGAAGCGGATCTTGTCCTTCGGATTCTTAATCTTCATAGTAAAGTTACCGTTCAGGTCGGTGATGGCAGAGTTGATGATACGACCGGTACCGTCAATCTCGCATACCGTGGCTCCCATCAGCGGTCCCATGTCGTCGCTCAGCGTACCGTGGACCGATGTTATCGTCTGTGCACCGGCTGTCGTTGCTGCCAACAGCATCAGTGTCATCATGATGGTTTTCAGTATTTTCATGCGATAGTCCTCCTCTCTTAGTTATTAAGTGATTCTTTCACTACGTCGCGCCAAGGTTTCATTTGCTCGTAGAACAGCGGACCGTCGATCAGGTGAACGACGACGTCGCTGGCCATGAACTGGCGAGAGCCGTCGAACCAGTACTCGCGGCAGATGTTATTGAAAAGACCTTCCTTGGCAACCACGTTGCGCGTATTGCCAACCTCGTCAGTCACTGTCATCTGAGTAGGTGAACTGATAACCGTCAGCGGGCTGAATCGACCCGTTTCCAAGTTGCGCTTCATGCTCTCATACTTGTTGTCGCCGTCGGTAGCCATGGCCATGCCAAGTGCTACTGAGTGGTCCTGAATATGATAGCGGATGAAGTTAGTGACAATATCCTTGACGATGGTCTTCACCTTCTCGCGCTGGGCCGTCAGGTCCTTCTCAGCGGTAAGTTCCCCATACCAGCCCTCAGCCCTACAGATAGAGTCGAGCACCTCATCGTTCTCGTCGCCCATCTCCAATTCATCAGCTGTTGGCAGGATCTTGTCGTCCTGCAACTTCTTGATGGAAGCATTTGACGGAACGTAGGCCGTATAGTTATAGTTGTCGAAGAGACGCATGTTCTTGTTGTTACGGTCGCTGAGACCGGCCTTGTACTTACCGTTTCTACCGAGCGTCGGCGAAAGCAGGTCGCAATAGTCGTTCTCCAGGAGTTCAAGGTACGAGGTGTACTCCTCATGCTTCTTCAGCGTCATGTAGAACGACATCTCGCTGGGCATCGGCACCATATCCTCCAACTGGTAGCTCACACCGTTAACCTTGTTGTAGGTTTCAACGACGGGAATAGACCTGTGCTGGTGCTCAATCTGCCAGCCGCCCTCGAAGCGCAGCTTCCCGTCAGCACCCTTGGTGGCACGAACCAGACTGCCACCCTTGGTCTTGAAGTAGTTGTATCCTTCGTTCACATAGTCCTCAACCGTCTTACTCTTGTCAGGCATGACGATGATCAGACCGTCAATCATGCTTTCCAGAAGCGGGTTGGTAATCGTCTGTGCCACAGCGCCACCGGGAGCAAGCTCCTCCTTCGTGATATTACCTTCGGCATCGACCGTGCCCCTGTAGCGTCTGGTCTGTACGCGCTGGTTCGGTCGCTTGGTCAGGTCGTAGTAGAACTCAAGCACCTCGACATTGTCCACCAGCACGCTGTCCTCACCCTCATTGATAGGAACATACTTGGAACCGGCTCCGAAGCTCTTCGGATCCAGATAGGTAAGCATGGCATCGTTGGTGGGAAGCAGGACGGCGTATTTAGAGTCCATAGAGAGCAGGTAGGGCTGGAAGTTGAAGGCCGTGAAGTCGGAGGCATTCTCAGCACCAGTCAGTGCCCAGTAAATGACACTCATCGACGTCTTGTGGGCCGTGGCGGGGAAGAGCACCGACTGGAACTCTGCCGGCGGGAACACCTTGTTCACCATGTAGACCACACCGTTACAAGCCATGAAGCAGGAGTCAATGTCGGCCATTGTTATGCCGAGCGGCTCCTTGGCATCGTTCAGCACGTGGCTGAACTTAGTGGGCACAGTCTCTGAGAACGTCGACAGCATGTTCACGTTAATCAGCGTTGCCAACGTGTTATTGGGCAATGAGTCGATGACACCGTACTCGTTCTGGAGCTCCAGACCGCCGGTGTTCCACCATTCCTCAAGCGCAGCATTGGTAGGCACAATCATAGCACCGGCGTCATTGTGGACGTCGTTGCGCTGGTTGGCGTCGATATACTGGTTCCAGCCCGGGTCGAAGCGCAGCAACGACTCCTTGACGGGGTCACCATTGTCGTAGTGGTCGTTCACTTCGACGGCGTTGGTGTTCACGTTATAGGCGCGCTGGCTGAAGTAGCGCAGTATGAAAACGGAGTCCTCATTATTATATATACGGTTATACTCTCTCGTTCCTACGGGGTAGTAGTAAGGTGCCGAGAACTGGTCGAGCAGTTCACCCCACTTCGACATACTGGGATGCTGGTGGATGACTTCTGCCATGTTAGGACTCGACTCAATGACGCCCGACACTTTCTGGATGTAACCGTTCTTACAAGTGATGTCGCGCTCAATTACCTTCTTACCGTTCACCCAGGCATCGGCGATGTTGTCCGAACCGTGGTTCGACAGGATGGCCAAGTCCTCATTGGTGATGTTGTTGTACTGCATGTAGGTCGGCAGGAAGTGAATCATCGGCGCCGTAGTGGCATCCTTGAAGATGGGGACGCCCTTGCCGCCTGCCTTGAGTGCTGCCCAGGCTGGTGTGTTCGGCATAACCGAGGGCTTCATGATGTAAACAGAGTCATAGAGACTCAATGCCGTCTCACGACGCATGGTACGACCCAGCTCGGGAGCACCGGCGTCGCCTTCCGACTTGGCATTCGACATCAACTCAATCAGGTAAGCATTGTTCACCATCGAGTTGTTCAGCAGAAGTCGCTTCTGGGCGGCAGTCAGCTGCTCATAGCTGCGAACACCCCAGGAGTTGCCCTTGAACCATTCCGCGTAAGCTGCATCGTCGGCAGCAAACAGAGTTTTCGAACCCGTGTGACTCAACACGTCCTTCTGTCCCAGCTCGTCGACAAGCCTTAGCACGACCGTGTAGTTTCCGTCTTCCTGCAACCGTTCATAGATTGAGTTGCCCAGCCACGAAGGCTGACCGGTTAGCAGAATGTCGTCGTCCTTACACGAGGTCAACGCCCAGACACTCATCAGCAAGCCGCAGGTGACCAGAGCCACTCGTCGTCCTTGTCTTACGAATTGTCCTTGTTTCATACTTTTTTAGATTTTTAATATTGTTACTTATATATTGTTTTGTCGGTTTATTCTCTTTCAAGTGGTCAGACCGCAGGCGGTCCGGCTGGTTGTTCGTGTTTTCACAATATTATATATATAATAAGGTGTAAGGTATGGTTAATGAAAAACAAAGGAACCGGAGACGGGTCTTAAGCCCGCCTCCAGCCCCTTTTCCGGCTGTCAGATTTTATCTATCTGCATTGAATGATCTTCAGTAATCAATTACTTTACAGTAACTTTCTGCACCTTCACAGAACCGTCGCCGAGAATCTGCTTCTGGATGACAACACCCTTGACGGGCTTGCTGATGCGTGCACCGCTCAGGCTGAAGAACTCAACCTTCACAGGAGCGGAAGCAACAGCGCTGATGTCAGTAGAAGCGTCGCCGTCAGGCTGCTTAGTGCTGTTCTCGCCAAAGTAGTAGAGCTTGAAGTTATCGCAAACTACCCAGCTGTTGGTCACGTTCTGGTCCTTCTTGATACCAATGGTGAGCACACCGTCGTCTCCAACCTTACAGATGACAGAGTTGGTGTAGACACCCTCGTTCGGATCGTCCATGTAGCTGCGACCACTTACCAGCGAACCAGGCATGTAGTATGTCACGTCACCGACGGTGAACTCAGCCTCACCCTCATAGCCGTAAGACTCGGTCATGGCACCCTTCATCACGTTAGCAACAGGAGCAGAGTAGACAGTGCTGTCGCCGTCGACGGC
The DNA here is from genome assembly GCA_902800435.1 of uncultured Prevotellaceae bacterium. Next base: position 44,134 of record CADCEQ010000001.1, read on the forward strand.
ATAGACGTAAGCCATAGTAGCGGCGTTGTCAGCCACCCAAGCGTCGTAGTTCTGCTGGTTGTCACCAACACGGCACCATGCGTCAACCGTCAGGAGGTAGGTTCCCTTAGGCAGACCCTTGATGGTCTGGAACATGTCGAAGTTAGTCTGCCAGAACTCAATAGCGTAGACGCTCTTCTGAGTGTCGTCGTTACCAAGGTTACCAGGATTGGTCCAGCCTGCAGCTGAGTTATTCCAGTCAGCATCCTCGAAGCCAGGAGTTCTGATGACGCCTGTGCACTCCTTCGGATCGTCGTCGGTAGCCTGAGCCATGTCGTCCGGCATGTTCAGCTTGGTCATCATCAGACCAATCTGCTCAATCAGGCCGTCAACCTCTGCATCCTCGATGCTGTGGTTCTCAATACCACCGTTGATATTGTTTACAAGAGCCTTAGCCTCGCCAACTGCAGCAGACTGAGAATCGAATGTAGCATTCTCCAGATCCAGGTTAGCAGCGCTCAGCTTGGCAAACTTATCAACAGAAGCTCTGATGTCGCCTGTCAGGTCATAAACCTGAGTCAGCACGTCGAACATGGCCTTGCCATCGGTGCCGGCCAGAGCCTCAGTAGCTTTCGACTTAACCTCGTCAGCCTGAGCGAAGATGTCCTTACCCATGGGCTTGCTGGTGTCGATGCTCTTCAGAGCCTCTTCCAGAACAGGCTTCACGATGTCAGCCTTTGGCTCGCGGTAGGTCAGCTTGAAGTTATCCCAGATGCACCACCAATCCTGGTTGGCATCCATCTTCACACCAATACGGAAGGTGTCACCCTCCTTGCCAATCAGACCGTAGGCTGTGGTCTTGTACATACCGTCGAGACCAGCCTCCTTGTCAATGTGGAAGCACTGTGCAGCACCACCCATTGAATTGGGGAAGTAGTTGCCGTTAATCTCCTCCTGGGTCCAGCTCTCAACAATCTGGAACTCAGTAATGCCGTTCTCAGCGGGAATCTCGGAGTAGACGCTGGGGAACTGGCTCATGGCATTGTTCATATAGAGGTACACGGGTGAAGGATAGTCCTCGCCAAGCTCGTCGCCCTTGTTGTAGCCAGCAACCTCGCAGCGGACATAGCCCTGAACCTCAAGCTCGTACATACCGACGGGCAGACCGGTAATCTCCTGCCAGACGTCCCACTTGTGGCAGTGCCACGACTCGAAGCAGCCATTGTAATAACCGCACTTCTCAAGGAAGGTGTCACCGTCGCCGTTGATCGGGCCGGGAGTCACGTTACCTCCATTGATGCGGTCAACTGTCCAGCCCTGGCTGGTACCAGTGTTCTTGGTTGTGCTTGTCTCGAAGGTAGGATTCGTAATGTAACTGGTCATGTTCTTACCATCCCAGACGTCGAGCTTCGACTTCTCGACGAGTGTCTCAACCCATTCGTTAATCTTAGCCATCTCAGCCTCCAGCTCCTCGTTGGTCAGTTCAACAGCCTCGAGAATTTCTTCTGAGTCAAAGTCACAGTAGTCGCCCAGGTCACCAATCTCAGGCTCAATATTTGCATACTGGTCGTCAACGACGTACTTGCTCTTTACTTGCTCAACCAGATCCTTCCAGTCCTGCCAGAGCTGGATGTTCTTATCAATAGCCTTGTTAGCAGCATCGATACCACTCAGTGCAGTAGCCACCTCTTCAAACGAATTAACACTGATATCTGCCTTCAGAGCCTCGTTATAAGCGTCCAAGTAAGACTTAGTGTAGATGGTACCCTCTTCAATGGTCTTCTCGCTGTAGTTCTTAATGGTCTCATCCAGATACAGCTTGGCAGCATCGGCAGCTGCACCGTAGTAGGTCAGCGTGAAGGTGTCGTAGCAGCTCCAGTTGTCCCAAGTACCCTTCATGGCTGGGTTCTTCACACCAATGCGAAGGGTTTCACCCTCTGATACGCCAACCAGAAGCTTGGTGTCGTAGTAACCCAGTTCTGCGAAGATACGGAATGCAGAAGGATCGTTAGGAATGTAGTAAACGTTACCTGTCTCATCGTCAGTGGTGGTTGTGAAACCAGCACCAACACCCCAAGATGTTTCCGAGCCGTCCGGAGCCTCAGTAACCAGGGGTGCAAAAGCGTAGTTGAAGGGTACCTGTGTCTCGTTACCAGCTACCACAGCATAAAGCTTAGCGGCCGGGGCGATACCATTCACCATATCAGCATAGTTGCAACGCCACATGGTCTGGGCACCCAGTGCATATACACCTGCGGGCAGACCCTCGATATCCTGATACATGTCGAACGTAGCATTCCAGGTCTCAGCAACATTGGCAGGACCGTGAGCACCACTACCAACCATGTTAGGAGTAGAACCACTCCAACCTGAAGAGCTGGCATTGTCGAAGTTCGGGTTCACAATCTTGGAGCTCATGTCGGCAGGCTTCTCCACAGAAGCGTGGCTCTTACCCCACTCTGCGTAAGCAGCAGCAAGATCGCTCTCAGCCTTCTCAACTTCAGCCTTTGTAGCAGCGGTATTCTGCAGCACAGCCTCAGCAGCAGCAGTCTCTGTAAAGCCCTTAGACTTGCAGTCATCGATAAGGTTCTTCAGCTTCTGCTTAGCAGCAGTAATCTCCTTCAGACCGTCAGAGCACTTGTTAACATCGGCGAGAGCTGTTGACTCGTCAGCGAGGACAGCCTCTGCAGCAGCAACGTCAACATAGAGAGCCTTGGCAGCCTCAATGGAATTCTTCAGAGCGATGCGAGCGTTGGTAAGATTCTTTGCCTCCCTCAGCTCATCGATAGTGCTGGCATTATTAGAATAGACAGCAAGAGAAGCAGCGCAAGTCAAGCCGGCAGCCTCAGCATCCTCAAGAGCCTTCTTCAGACCGAGAGATGCAATGTAAGCCTTAACGCCATTGCAATAGGCTTCATAGTCATCGCCATATCTGAAGGCCTCATACGATTCCTCTGTAACGGCTTTCCAGTCTACGCATACACCCTCAGCAGCGGGGTCCAGATTTTTCAGCACGCTACTGCAGGTAGCGCCCTCGTCGTCGCTGTCAATGTAAGTACCGTCCCAACCCATGAACATACCTGGTTTTGTAACGACACCTAAGCGGACGAAATCACCTTCAATGGTATAATTCCAGCTGTAACCAGCCTGATTGGCGTGGTCTACAAAGAATGAACCGCCATCGAAGAATACGTTGTGGTTGCCGGTGACATCCGTGCGCTGAGGATTATCAACATAGTTCCACAACTCGTAAGAACCATCAGGTGCGCCCTCTTCAGTAGCAACCTCCAGCCAAACGGGATAACCATACACTCTGACGCTTGCCTGAGTGTTCCATGAGTTACCGCTGGCGAAGAACAACTTGGCACCAGGATTGTAGAGGTAGAAACGAGTTCCGTCGTCGGTAAACGTCGTAAACTCCAACCCCTGCGGCTCAGGCATCGTCCAAACGCCTTCAGGTACCGCAGCCCAAGCATTTGCCCCCATAAGAGACATCATGCTCAACATGAGTAGTTTTTTGAATTTCATAAGCTTTAAGTTTTTAATAAAAAAGTAGTATAAAAAATAACGTTATTCATTCCTCCATCTGTAGTTTTTGCTACGCGGACTTCAGATTATGGCGCAAAGTTAATAATTTTTTTTATAACTAACGAAAAAAAACACAAAAATTTTTTTGTTAAGTGTCGATTTAACAATTAAACTCGTAATCGTTTGCGTGAAAACCACTTTGTTCTGCTCCAAATAGTGGCGCCATTCACCCCGTTTGGAGCCGCCAAACGAGCCGTTTAAAGCCACCTTTCGTGACGTTTGGAGCCGCCAAACGGCCGAGGGGGGAAGGGAAGCCCTCCCTCCCCTCCTCTATATCCGTCCCCCTTTATAGGGGGGACGATATGAGAGGGAGGGAGAGGGCTTCACGGGGGGAGGAAGGCGACGCGGAAAAACGTCAGAATTCCAGCACTAAAGACTGGCGCGGTTTCAGCTCCACGTCATGGCTCAGGTCGTAGTATCGGCCGGTGAGCACGTCGCGGGCCCGCGTAGTCTGCCCGATGACCTCGGCGTAGCGTTTCACATGCATCACGGCAGGCTTCGTCGTGCCATTCAGCACCGTCAGCACCGTCCCCCGCTGTTGGCTGTGCTGTGGCGTTGCCACAGCCCTCCTCGCAATAACATACACCCCTTCGTAGGGAATAAACTGCGTCTGCCGGCCACGGGTGATGACGGGATTGTTCTGCCGCCAGTGCAGCAGACGGCTGAGCCACTGGAACATCGACTGTTCCTGCTTCGTGCGACCCTCGCGGGTGAAGGCGTTGTGGGTGTCGCCGGGGAATCCGCCGGGGAAGTCCTTGCGCACGTTGCCGTCGGTCACCTCCTTCGTGCCGTTCATCAGGATTTCCGTGCCGTAGTACAGCTGGGGTATGCGGTTGACCGTCAGCAGCAGCGCCAGGGCCTGCTTCAGCATCAGCGTGTCGCGGCCGTTCTTCAGGTAGCGGTCGGTGTCGTGGTTGTCGATGAAGGCCATGACCGACGACGGGTTAGGATACAGATAGTCATAGACGAACGAGTTGTAGAGCAGGTTCAAGCCGGCAAACCAGCCGTCGGTCTCCTCAGTGGCCGCACGGTTGATCTTGTCGTAGAACGAGAAGTCCATCACCGTCTTCAGGTAGCTGTTCTGCTCAGAGAGAGTGGAGCCCTTCTGCCAGGCAGCCGTGTAGGCAGGCTCCGTCACCCAGGTTTCGCCGACGGTATTGAAGTTGGGGTATTCCTCGTCAAGCTCCTTCATCCAATCGGCCATCGCGTCGGCGTAGGCGTAGGGGTAGGTGTCCATGCGGATGCCGTCGATGCCGACGGTCTCTATCCACCACTTCGAGTTCTGGATGAGGTAGCGCATGAGGTGCGGGTTGTGCTGGTTCAGGTCGGGCATGGTGGGCACGAACCAGCCCTCCACGGTCTCCTTCAGGTCAACCTTGGAGGCGTATGGGTCCTTCACGGGCGTCAGCTTGTAGCTGGTCTGCAGGAACGAGGTACCTTCGGGATTGCTGGAACCCTTCGACTCGTCGAGCCATTCAGGCAGGTTGAGCCAGTCCTTCGTCGGCTTGTCGTGGGTCCACGGGTGCTCGAAACCGCTGTGGTTGAAGATCATGTCCATCACCAACTTCAGCCCTTTGGCGTGGGCCTCGTCGCAGAGGCGGCGGTAGTCGTCGTTGGTGCCGAAGCGGGGGTCAACGCGGTAGTAGTTGGTCGTGGCATAGCCGTGGTAGGTGGAGTAGCCCTGGGCGTTGTCGGGCGAGTCGTTCTCGAGAACGGGCGTCAGCCAGAGGGCTGTCACGCCGAGGTCGCAGAAGTAGTCTAAGTGCTCGCGAATGCCGTTCAGGTCGCCACCGTGGCGCAGCGAGGGCTGCGAGCGGTCCTCCTTGTAGGGGCGCATGCCCTTCACCTGCGGGTTATGCCCCTGCCCCTGGGCGAAGCGGTCGGGCATGAGCATGTAGAGCACGTCGGCATTGGTAAAGCCCATGCGCTTGTCGCCGCTCATCTCGCGCTGCTTCAGCGTGTAATTAACGTTGAACGTTGAACGTTGAACGTTGAACGTCAATTTCATCGTGCCGGGCTGGGCGTTGCGCAGGTTCATGTAGATGAGCAGGTAGTTGGGCGAGTCGAGACGCACAAGGCTGTCGATGACTACGCCGGGGTAGTCGGTGGTGACGCTCTGGACATCGCGGATGCCCTGTCCGTAGGCCATCAGCTGCACCGTCGGGTTCTTCATGCCGACGAACCAGTCGGTAGGTTCGATACGGTCAATCTTAATCTTTGCTGCACTCATTGTTAGCATTGGCGCCACGAGGGCGGTTAATAGTAAAAATTTCTTTTTCATATTCTCGGTTAGTTGGTTTATTTCATTCTGACTGCGGCAGCGCCGCAGCACAGCCGACAGAAGGGGCGGATGCGGCAGGCGCGGTTTGTTGGCTGTGCGGCGGCGGTGCCGCTGCCTCTGCGATAATGCGGGCTAGCTCGTTCATCTGCATGCACATCTGGCGTGTGAGATTCACCTTGCGGTTCGTATGCTCAAAAGGCGAGAGGATGAGCAGCCGCCCTTCAGCGCAGGCGTCGAAGAACGCCCCGCCTGGTTTGGAGTAAGAGCCGAGGCCGTCGGCCGTGATGAGGATCAGCGGCAGGCGGGCGTCGAAAGCCGTACGCATGGTGCGCTTCTCGCCCTCGCTGATGGCTGGTGATACCAAGACGGCACCGCCCCGAGCGGCAGCCATGTAGCCGGCAACGGCCTTTTGGATGTCTTCCTCGTAGAAATGGGTGGAGCACTGCACCTGCTTCCGCTGCGGATAGCCGAGCAGGAAGCGGTTGCCGACGGCGGAACAACAGAAAGGACCTATGCGTAGGCCGAAACTGACGCGGAACAGGTCAGGAAACTGGCGGCGCAGGAAGAGCCGCCGCGGGTTATCGGCGAGGTAATGGCGCCAGCGGTCCAGCTCGCCTTGGTTGCTTAGGATGTGGTCGTTATAGCCAGGGCTCCAGAGCAGGCCGTGCTCGCGGCTCTCGTGGCTGCGGTCGCGCTTTCGCTGCGGCACCGCCGCAGCACAGCCAACAGAGGGGGTGGGCGCAGAAAGGGCGGCGGGCGCAGAATGGGAAGCGGCGAGCGCGGCTTGTTGGCTGTGCGGCGGCGGTGCCGCAGCCTCTGCCTCCTGGCCCAGCACCAGCTGCCGGTAGGCCTTATTGGTGCTGGTCTTGAAACCGCGGATGATGGCGCCGAGGTGCTCCTGCATAGCCTGCTCGACAAAGAGGATGCCATGCAGATGGTCGGGCATCAGTTGCAGCGAAACGACGGTGACCTCAGGGTGATGGGCCGTGACGGCAAACCACTCCTCCTGCACCCGCTGCCCCAACGGCGTCAGCTCCACCCGGGCCTCGGCAGCCTCGGGCGCGCCGGCAGCCTCTCCTACCAACCGCCCGAACAGCGGGCGGCGCCCCTCGACGGTCATGGTAATCAGATACAGGCGCCGCTCCCGGTAATCATGCCCTACCCGCCGTCGGTTCATCGACTGTCTTTTCTCGCCGGCATGCTGCTGATGCTTCGCATATTCCTCCTCGGTCATAGGCTAATCATGCAGGATAAGGGCTGACTGCGGACCGACGGTGGTGCGGCGGCCAAAAATCTTGCTGGTTGACTGCTCGTTGATCTCCCCGTCCTTGCAGACAACGGTGTACATGGCCTTGGGGATGTCGACGGTGGCCGTCTCGCGGTTGGCATTGAGGATGACGATGATATTGCGCCAGTCGTCGCGGCCGGCATAGTCCTTCAGGCGGAAGGCGACAACCCCCTTCGGGGCATCGAGGAACTCCAGGTGCTTGCGCACGAGGTGGGCATCACCAAGTCGGAAGGCAGGGTGGTTGCGACGCAGGGCTATCAGGTCCTGGTAGTATTTAAAGACCTGCGGGAAGCGCTGCAGGTTCTGCCAGTCGAGCTGGTTGATGCTGTCGGGCGACTCGAAGGAATTATGGACGCCCTGCTTCGTGCGCAGCAGCTCCTCGCCGCTGAGCATGAAGGGCACGCCCTGCGAGGTGAAGACGGCGGTCTGGGCCAGCAGGTCGAGGCGAATCAATTCTTCTTTAGTAATGCCAGGAACCGAGGCCTGCAGCCGGTCGACGAGGCACATATCGTCGTGACAGGAGACATAGGCCATCATCTGTGTCGGCTCGGTGGCCCAAGGCTGCTTGGAGTAGTTCACCTTCGTCATGTCCACTTGCGGATGGCTGATGCCGCCGACGATGCCGAACTTCAGGCTCTCCTCGCAGTCGGGAGCGCCGCCGAGCCAACCGGTCTTCGTGTCGTCATCGAACGGGCCACGCAGGGCATCGCGCAATTCGTCGCTGAAGGCGGCGATGCGGGGCATCTGCGAAATGTTCGCCTTCACACCGAGCTGTTCGGTGGGCAGGGCACACTGACCGGCGCTCCAGCCCTCGCCGTAGATGAAGATGGAAGGGTCAAGTTTGTCGAGCTCCTGACGGATGAGGTTCATTGTCTCGATGTCGTGGCAGCCCATGAGGTCGAAGCGGAAGCCGTCGATGCGGAACTCGTTGTACCAGTACTTCACCGACTCTATCATGAACTTGCGCATCATCGGCTTCTCAGAGGCCGTCTCGTTGCCGCAGCCGCTGCCGTTGCTGCCCACGCGGTAGTAGTAGTCGGGGAAGGTGCGCTGGAAGTTGGAGTGCTCGATGTCGTAGGTGTGGTTATAGACCACGTCGAGGATGACGGCGATGCCTGCCTTGTGGAGGGCCTGCACCATCTGCTTGAACTCACGGAGACGGCAGACGGGATCGTAAGGGTCGGTGGAGTAGCCACCTTCGGGCACGTTGTAGTTCACGGGGTCGTAGCCCCAGTTGTATTGCGGCTCGTTCAGGCGGGTCTCGTCCACGGAACCATAGTCATAGCTGGGCAGGATATGCACGGCGTTGACGCCTAATTGCTTCAGGTGGTCGATGGCCCACGGCTCGGTCAGCGCCAGGAACTTGCCGGGGTATTTGGCATCGGGGCGCGCCACGGAGAAGTCGCGGTGGTGAAGCTCATAGACGACGAGATCTGCGGGCGACTTGACAACGGGGTGCTGGTCGCAGCACCAGTCATCGGGCCACGTGTTCATGGTGTTGATGATGGCGCCGCGCCGCCCGTTCACGCCGACTGCCTTGGCAAAGACGCCGGGCGTCTCGCCGTGGCCAGTGTCGAAGGTGTAGAAGCGGCCCATGAGGTCGCCCTTAACGGCGGCAGTCCATACTGCCCCCTCCTGTCCCGGGGAGGAGGCCTTCATCGTGACGGTCTTCAGCGGCTTGCCGCCCTGCCCGTCCTTATAAATACGCACTTTTACGCCCTTGGCCTTTGCCGGGGCAAAGAGCTTAAATGTCGTCACCTCCGGGGTGTACGTCATCTCGTCGAAGTCAAAATCCTGCGACATGGCGGGCTTTGCCGCCAGCACTGTCAGTAGTCCAGCTAATAACAATTTCTTCATAGTTTAGGTATTATCACGGCGCAAAGATACACAAAAAAAAGAAGAACCCCAAAAGTTCTTGAAAAAACTTTCGGGGTTCGTATTAATATTAAGCAAGCTTAGCTTTGTTCTTACTTCACAAAGAACTTCTTACCGTCCTTGATGTAAAGACCCTTAGCGGCCTTAACCACGCGGCGACCAGAGAGGTCGAAGATGGCACCGCTCTTCTTGCTGGGAGTCTTCACGTCGGTGACTGCCAGAGCCTCCTCGTAAGCCTCCTTGCCCATCAGCGAGATATTGTACTCGTAGCTCCAGGCGCGGCGGGCATATCCATCCTCAGGAGTAGCATCCTCGGGGACGCTGAAGATCAGCTTCGTAGCGATGGTACTTGCTACATCAACGCCTTCGTTGAAGATGTCGAAGGAAACAACGTTGCCAGCTGTATCGTCCTCGTTATAGGCAATATTGATACCCTCCTCTGCATAATAGCCATTGGCATCGATGTAATAGTCGGGCTGTACATCCATCCACTTAACATTCTCTTCCTCGTCCATGTAGGAAACCTTGACATAAGCCTTACCCTCCAGCAGGTCTTCAGCAGTTGCAAGTCCTAACACCTCAAGGGCTTTCGTTACGTCGATGGTCATCTTTGTTCCATCAGCATCCTTAGCGGGAACCTCTGCAATCACATCCTCAGAAGCGAGCACTTTCTCCTCCTCAGTCACATCGGCAGAGTTAACGCTGAACTCCTGGAAACGGAAGTAGATGTTGTTAATTCCAACTTCCTGCTCCTTACCTTGGTTGCAGTTGAAGGCGATGGTCCATGTACCCTTCTGGTTGTCGGCAATGGTCATCTCCTCAGTTTCGAAGTCCTGCCATTCCTCGGTCAGGTCGAAGTTGCCGATAGCCTGATAATGGATATAACCACCGGGGTTGGCATGTACCTGCGACTGAATCTGTGTCGGGATATCAGCACGAGCCGAGAACTTCACCTTATACTTCTGGTTTACACCGAGCGTGTGGGGGATGGACACGAAGAACTGCGTCTGCCAGTCCTGAATGACACCGGCACTATTGGGGAGGTTGCTTGCCATCAACGAGTCACGGGCTTCACCTGCCTCATTGTAGAACTTCTTTGTCCAGTACTTAACTTCCTCCACCTGGGGATTGCCTTCCTCATCGAGTTTGGGATTGCCTTCTTCATCCAATACGGGCACCTCTTCGGTCTTTTCATAGATAACGGTGGTCACCTTCATAGCGGGCTGGCCGTCAACAGGATCATTCACGACTTCAGCCGGTCTGTCGATACCGTCAATACCGTTACGACCAGTGAAATTGGTATACTGATTATTCTGAGGCATCACGTCTTTAGACAGCGTACCTTCACGCAGGAAGTTATACCAGCCCTCAAATTCCTTCTCAGGCTCTGGGTCTTTGACTTCCAACTTGATGTCGTCGAAATAGACAGTGTTACCATCCTGCATGGTAGACAGGTTGAAAGCAACCGACTGGAACTCCTTACCGCTGCCGCTCTGGGTGTGGTTGGAACTAACGGTGACAGGACCCAGCGTGTAGGTCTTCCATTCGGTCGTATAGCTCACGTCGCCAAACAGCTGATAGAAATTGTAGTCACCGGGTTTCCAGTGAGCCTGAGTCTGTAAAGTACCTGCCTTCTCACCCCTGATCTTCAGAGTCAGACGAACCTGCTGTCCTTCGGGGATAGCCTCGGTAGCATATACAAAGAACTGAGAGTCCCATTCTGTCCAGTCGGGCTTGTTGTTTCCCGTGTCTATCGTGGCAGTACCGGTGGCATCGGCCTCTTCCTTGGTACGAATAACGACTCTTGCACAGTGATTTCCGGGAATTGTGGGGTCTTCCACAATCTCAGCAAAGCCCATGAACATGCAAGGAGGATTGTCTACCGTTGCATTGGCAGATGGTTCAGCATACTCCTGTCCGCTGGCTTCGTCAAACTCGACACCTTGACGCCAGTCATGGCACCAGAAGCTCGACCAGGTTGCGGACTGCTCGCCTTCCATGTCACTATTGGTGGCAAGGTTCATCCATCTCAATTGTGCAGAAGCACTGCTTGCGAGCAGAATGCCTGCGATGAGCGTAAATAATTTCTTCATAAGCTAATTGTTTTTAATTGGTTAAATAATAATGTATATGATATTAGTTAGAATCACGGTGCAAAGTTATAGGTTTTCGGAGAAAGCCGCGTTTCGTTTTGTTGCTTTTGTTTTTCTGTATGTCTCAAAAATGAAAAAGAGGGCCGAAGCCCCCTTTCTATCGTGCTATCAGACTGACGGCAAAGCCTCCACCGGGGGCTTCCGTGAGCTTCAAAGTATCGCCTTTTTTCACCGTTCGCTTCGTGATGTTGTACGCCTGCGGGTTGGTCTCGTAGTGGGCTCCTAGAGCATCGGCGTAGATGGTGCAGTCGTACTTGCGGCCCTTGTCGAGGAAGTCGAGTTTGACAACGCTCTGATGGCCGTTCTCGTCGCACTTGCCACCGATGAACCAGTTAGGAGTGCCCTTCGCCTTGCGGGCCACGGTGATGTAGTCGGCAGGCTCGGCCTCGAGGTAGATACTCTCGTCCCAGTCGCAGGCCACGTCGCGGATGAACTGGAAGGCGTCGTCGAACCGCTCATAGTGCTCGGGCAGGTCGGCGGCCATCTGCAGCGGCGAGTACATCGTCAGGTAGAGGGCCAGCGATCCGGCGATGGTGATGCGTGCCCAGGAGGTGTTGTCGCTCCACTCCTTCAGCTTGGTGACGAAGATGCCGGGCGTGTAGTCCATCGGGCCGCCCTGCAGACGGGTGAAGGGCAGGATGCACGTGTGGTCGGGGCGCGAGCCGCCAAAGGCCTCGTACTCCGTGCCGCGTGCCGACTCGTTGCCAACGAGGTTCGGATAGGTGCGGCAGAGACCAGTCGGGCGGGTAGCCTCGTGGGCGTTGACCATGATGTGGTGCTTGGCAGCCTCCTTGACCACATAGAGGTAGTGGTTGTTCATCGACTGCGAGTAGTGGTGGTCGCCACGGGGGATGATGTCGCCCACGTAGCCCGTCTTCACGGCATCGTAGCCGTACTTGTTCATCAGCTGGAAGGCCTTTTCCATGTGGCGCTCGTAGTTCTGCGTCGAACTGGAGGTCTCGTGGTGCATGAGCAGTTTCACGCCCTTGGAGTGGGCATAGTCGTTGAGCATCTGAATGTCGAAGTCGGGATAGGCAGTCTGGAAGTCGAAGACATCGCGCTTCCAGAGGTTGGCCCAGTCTTCCCAGCCGACGTTCCAGCCCTCGACGAGCACCTCGTCGAGGCCGTTCTTGGCGGCGAAGTCGATATAGCGCTTCACCTTCGCATTGTTGGCAGCATGGCGGCCGTTGGGCTTCACCTTCTGCCAGTCAATCTGGTCGAGCTTGATGCTGGGGAACTCGTCGGTGTAGTTCCAGCTGGACTTGCCGACAATCATCTCCCACCACACGCCGCAGTACTTCGTCGGGTGAATCCACGAGACGTCCTCGAGGGCGCACGGCTCATTGAGGTTGAGGATGAGGTTCGAGGAGAGCATGTCGCGGGCATCATCAGAGACCATCACGGTGCGCCAGGGCGTGGTGCAGGGCGTCTGCATGCAGCCCTTCAGGCCGGTGGCGTCTGGGGTGAGGTGGCTGACAAAGGTGAAGGGCTTCGGCAGCGGCGCCGAGCAGGCAGCGGGGTTAGGCGTATAGGCATTGCTGCCGCCACTGAGCTTGGTGGTCAGGGCCTTGGTCTGGGCATCGACCAGCTCGAGGTGCATCGTGGCGTAGTCGGCACAAGCGGCCTCGTGGATGTTGATGTAGAGACCGTCCTGACTCTTCATCTGCAGTGAGGTCTGCACACCCGTGGGCGAGAAGACGGCGACACTGGAGTTGCCCCAGTTGACGGCCTCCTGCATACGGCTGCGGATTTCAGAGAGCTTCGACTGCTGCGTCTCCTGCTCCTGCGTATCGTAGTCGCCGGGCAGCCACCAGGCCATGTGGTCGCCGGCCATTGCAAACTCGGTATGCTCCTCCCGGATGAGGAAGTAGTTCAGTTCCTCCTGCTGCGGGAACTCGTAGCGCAGACCGATACCGTCGTCGTATATGCGGAAACGGATGATGATGGTACGCGTGTGGGGAATCAGGGCGAGGCCCGGTTCGTTGCCTTTACCCGTGTACTTGGGCTCCTTGGTCGTCTGCTGGAGCGTGGCGGCCAGCTCGTTGTAGTGGTTGCGGATGGTGGCCGTCTCACCCCAGACAGGGCGCCACGTCTCGTCGAACTCACTGGTTTGCTCGTCGACGATTTGGAAACCCTCCAGCAGGTTGGGTTCGCTAAGGTTGGGCGAGGCGTGCTTGTCAACAGCCAGTTCCAGACCGAGGTGCGAGGGCAGAATGACGGCACGGTTCTTGTACGTCATCTCGTATGTCGGCCGTCCGGCCTCGTCGACGGAGAATTTCAGTTCGATGTTGCCGTTCGGCGACTTCACGTTGCCGGCCACCGCCAGCAGCGGCAGCGCCAGCAGAGCAAGAATTACTTTCCTTGTTGTCATAGTTTTCGTTGTCTATTTACGTCCACTTTGTATAATTAATGTGCTGATTTCGTTGTTGAAGTCATCGGCTGCAAGGAGCTGCTCCAAACTCAGGTGCATACGATAGCGCCAATAGTGACGGGGATTGGCGGGGATGTTAATGCGCTCGGCGTTCTGGTCGGGCAGGCGCAGGCGGTCGTCGATGCTGAGCCAGTCTTGCAGTGACAGCAGACAGAGCATCGAGGGACAGGTGAGATGACGGCTCACGATGTCCTTGGCCAACCAGCCTGGCAGAGGATGGGGGGCATCGCCACCACGGTAGAGCATGGTGTTGAAGTAGTCCTGCGTGCGTTTCTCGTCCTCATCCCACCACTGACGGAGCGTCGGCATGTCGTGCGTGGATATGGTGCAGACGGAGCGGTAGGGGTATTGCGACAGGTGCCCGAAGCGCACGTTCGAGTCTTTCGGCATCGACTGAATCTCAAGCGAGAGGATGCGCAGTTCGTTCATTACCCAGGGTACGCAGTCGGGCACCATGCCGAGGTCTTCGGCACAGACCAGCATACGCGTGGCCTGCGTCAGACGCGGCAGTTTCTTCATGGCCTCCTGATACCAGAACTGGTTGTTGCGACGGTAGAAGTAGTCGTTGTAGAGGCGGTTGAAGCAGAACTTCTGCTCCTCTGAGAGCTGCTTATAGGCATCTTGGAACTGCACGGCAATACGCGGATGCCAACGGTCAGTGCGCTTGTGGTCGACCAGGAACAAGCCGTCCTGGAACTCAACACCGTAGCCCTCTATCTCCTCGCGACTCATGCCGAGGGCAGGGCTGAACTGCCCCATCAGTCCCGACTTCTCAGGCACGGGAATCTCCCAAATACGGAAGAAGCCCAGAACGTGGTCGATGCGGTAGGCATCGAAATATTGAGCCATCTTGCGGAAGCGGCGCACCCACCACTGGCAGCCGTCCTTGAGCATCTCGTCCCAGTTGTAGGTGGGGAAGCCCCAGTTCTGTCCGTCGGCAGAGAACGGATCGGGCGGTGCTCCGGCCTGTCCGTTCAGATTGAAGTAGCGCGGCTCAACCCAAGCCTCTACGCCGTCGCGCGAGATACCGATAGGAATGTCTCCTTTCAATATGACGCGATGTGCGCGCGCATACGCATGAGCCGCCCGCATCTGCCTGTCGAGCGTGAACTGCACGAAATACCAGAACTGCAACGCCTTTTTGTCCTTGAACGACGACTTCTGCGAGTTCTCCACCGTAGCGCCAGCAGGCCACTTGCCAAACTCTGCCGTACCGTAGAGGTCGCGGTAGTAGCAGAAGGCGGCGTAGGGAACGAGCCACTCCTGGTTAAGCTCAAAGAACTGCTTGTAGTCAGCAGTGCGCTGCACCTTTGCCCACTCCTGAGCGAAGACGATGCGGAGGTAGTCCATCTTAGCCGACATCATGCGCTCGTAGTCTATCTGCGGCAGTGCGTTCAGTTCCTGGCGCAACTGCTCCAGTTCCTGACGTTTCTGCTCGTCCTTAATCTCGGGCAACTGGCGCAGGTCACAGTACTGCGGATGGAGTGCATAGATGCTGATAGAGTTGTAGGGGTAGGAGTCCTGCCACGTATGAGTGATGGTGGTGTCGGTGATGGGCAGCACCTGCAGAATACGCTGACGGGTACGGGCGCACCAGTCAATCATCATCTTCAGGTCGCCAAAGTCGCCCACGCCGAAGCTACCCTCCGAACGGAGCGAGAACACAGGAATGACCGTGCCGGCTCCCTTCCACGGGTAGACGGGGAAGAACGCCTGCGAGAGTTCGTAAACCACCACGTCACCCTTCTCCATCGGCGGCAGCGTAACGGTTCGGTTCATACCAGTTTCCCAAAGCGGTGTCAAATCAACCTCTTCGTCGAGGGCTACAAACTTGAACTCAAACGTGCGGGGCAGCGTGTTGGCATCGAGCGAGATGACCCACTCGTTGCACTCATGCTCAGCCATATCCAGTGCGCGCTTGGCCTCCCAGTTGCCCAACGACTCGCCACCACCGATGATGGCCAGTCGCTCGTCGGCACGAAGCTGCGGGGCACGCACCTTCAGGCGCACAGTGCGCTCGAACGACTTGTCGGAACTCATCTGTCGTTCCCTAGCACACACGCACTCCGTGAATGCCGACGAATAGAGATAGCAGTCGTCGGGAATGTCAAGCCAATGGTCGTAGACCAAATAGCGCAAAGCTTTGGTAGCGGGGAATTCCAGACGGTGCGGCTCCACCAGCCACTCATGGCGATACTCCTCCTCGCCCCGGCACACCTTATAATAATAATCTATGTACGTGCCAGCCTTTACTGAACGCGACAACTCGCACGTCCAGTGCAGCCCGTCGAGGGTTCCCATCTTGTGCTGTTCAGTACTTCCGTTCTCTTCCAGGATGTTCAGCGTCAACTCTTCGCCGAACGCTGTCTGATACTCTAGGTTAAATAAGATCTTCATGCTTTCAGTGTTTTTAGTTTGGTGCAAAAGTACAAAAAATAATAACCCGCCGTTCACCGACGGCGGGTTATTGCAGCATTATCTTGCGCAAACGTTTGCACCTTAATCCTTCTTGTCCTTGATGACGAAGACGCAGACAGAGCCCAGCAGGAACAGGACACCGGCGACAGTCATCATCGTCGACTGGTGGTGGCCGACGAGCGACAAGATGGTACCGCCGCAGATGGCAGCAACGATCTGGGGCACGCAGATGGTGCCGTTGAACAGTCCGAGGTAGGCTCCCATGTGACCATAGCCCTGCAGGGCGTTGGTGACGATGGTGAAGGGCATGGCGAGCATGGCGGCCCAGCCGCAGCCAATAAGCAGGAAGGGGATGATCTGCAGATACTTATCAGGACAGAAAGGGATGAGCAGAAAGCCCAGTCCGCCGAGCACAAGGCTGACGCTGTAGGCCATCTTCACATTCTTGAAGCGCGGCAGGAGCGTAGCCCAGACCACACTGCCCATAGCCTGAATGGCATAGAGCACGCCCGTCCAGTTGGCGGCCTCCTGATAGTCGCTGGTCGCCGGGTCGATGGTTCCCCAGACGGTCTCGGAGACGGCATCGACGACGTAGGTCCACATATAGAGCATGCCCGCCCAGCAGAAGAACTGCACCAGTCCGACCTTCCAGAACGTAGAGGGGGCGTTCTTCAGCAGGGTAATCCAGTTGGCCGACTCCTTTTTCTCCTCAGAGACAGGGTTATATTCACGGTATTCCTGCGGGTTCCATTCCTTCACCTTCAATGTTGTATAGATGACACAGATAATCAGGATGGCTGCGCCGATATAGAATGACCAGATGACCGTGTCGGGTACGACGCCCTCGGCAGCCACGTTGCTCAGGCCGATGGCAGCGAAGATGTAAGGGAAGAGGAAGCCCACGACAGAGCCGGCGTTGCAGAGGAATGACTGGATGCTGTAGGCCTTGGCCTTCTGCTTCTCATTGACCATATCACCGACAAGCATTTTGAACGGCTGCATCGCCATATTAATAGATGTGTCGAGCAGCATCAGGGCAAAAAGTCCGAAGATCAGCGCCGTGCCGACGGCCATGCCGAACGAGCCGGCATTGGGCAGCAGGCACATGACGGCCACGGCGGCGGCAGCGCCCACAAAGAGGTAGGGAATACGGCGGCCGAAGCGCGTCCACGTGCGGTCGCTGAGCGTCCCGACAATCGGTTGCACAAGGATACCCATTAACGGCGGGAGTATCCAGAAGAACGACAGCGAATGCGGGTCGGCACCGAGGGTGCGGAAGATGCGCGAGATGTTTCCACTCTGGAGTGCGTAAGCTATCTGCACTCCGAAAAAACCGAAGCTCAAGTTCCAGAGCTTCCAGAATGATAAGTCAGGTTTTTGTTTCATATTATTTTATCTTGTTGTTCCTCTTATTATCAGTCGCGTACGCACGATGCGCTTCTCTACCTTCTCGATGGGCGAGCGGCCCTCCACCTTGTCGATGAGGATTTCGGCGGCCTCCTCCCCTACCCGCTTGCCTCGCTGTTCGACCGTGGTCAGCATGGGGTCACAGGCAACGGCACGCTGACCGTTTGTGAAGCCGCAGATAGAGATATCCTCGGGCACCCGCAGCCCCATGCGTTTGACGGTGTAGAGAATGCCGATGGCCGTGTCGTCGTTGACGGCGAAGAACGCATCGGGATAGCGGTCGCCGTCGAACATATCGGGCGTTATCAGCTCTGCATCCTGACGGTTGTCGCAGATGCGCATCAGCTGCTCGTCGAAAGGCAGCCCGCGCTTAAGCAACGCATCCTTGTAGCCATTGAAACGGTTCTTCGAGATCTCCAGCTGCATCGGCGATCCATAGAAGGCTATGCGCCGACAACCCGTCTCAATGAGATAAGTCACGGCATTGAAGGCTCCCATATAGTCGTCAACGACGACGCGACTGGCGTTCACGCCAGTACAGATGCGGTCGTAGAAGACGATGGGAATCTGCGAGTCCAGCAGTTTCTGGAAATGGTCATACTGGCGGGTGTCCTTAGCTTGCGATACGATGACACCGCACACTTTCTGACGGTGGAACATCTCGCAGATGCGGGCTTCGCGCTCATACTGTTCATTGCTCAGCGCCGCCATGATGTAATAGCCGTGGGCCATCGCGGCCTCTTCGATGCCGGTCAGTATGCTGGAGAAGTAGTAGTGGGTGAACTCCGGCACAATAACACCAATAATCTTCGACGAAGCCACACGGCTGTGGCGCAGAGCCTCACCGATGACATTCGGATAGAAATTATGTTCGCGCGCAAACTGCTGAATCTCCCTCCGCCGCTCCTCGCTGATGCGGGGCGAGTCCTTCAAGGCACGCGACACCGTTGCAACGGAGATTCCAAGCTCCTTTGCAATGTCCTTCATCGTCATTGGTGCACTCTCTTTCATGCCGGTTTTTAGTTTGCAGTGCAAAGATAAGTATTTTAAGTATCCGTTGGTTTCACATTAACAAAGAATGCGCGCGAAGCGACGTGCAAACGTTTGCACTACCATAATAACGAATTTAATCTTAAAAAAGTACATCGAAAGCAAAAGAAAACTACCTTTGCAGCAGAATTTTAGCTAAAACTATAATCAAACTAATTAAAATGTAATGATGAAGCAGGTAAACATGAAGATTCCGTTCAGGATGCTGGCCTTGCTATTGGGCCTGTTCCTGTCGGTAGGAGCCTTTGCACAGCAGATTGCCGTGAAAGGCCATGTGAAAGATGCCAGTGGTGAGGACGTCATCGGCGCTACCGTGCGTGTAGCAGGTACGCAGACGGCCACCGTCACTGACTTCAATGGTGTTTTCACTCTCAGCGCCAACCGGGGAGCCACCATCACCGTGAGCTACGTGGGCTACCAGACGGCCACCGTCGCCGCAGCCCCGACGCTGGAGATTACACTCGAGGAAGATGCCACGACGCTGAACGACGTTGTGGTCATCGGTTATGGCGTTGCCAAGAAGAGCGACCTTACCGGTTCGGTGACGGCAATGAAGCCCGACACGAAGAACAAGGGTGTCGTCGTCAACGCTCAGGATATGATGCAGGGTAAGATTGCCGGTGTGAACGTCACCTCCAATGACGGTACGCCCGGCGGTGGCGCCACCATCCGCATCCGTGGCGGCTCGTCGCTGAATGCCAACAACGACCCGTTGCTGGTCATCGACGGTGTGCCTATGGATAACAACGGTGTGAAGGGTGTGGCCAACCTCCTTTCGACCATCAACCCGCAGGACATCGAGACCTTCAACGTGCTGAAGGATGCCTCGGCCACGGCCATCTACGGTAGCCGCGGTTCTAACGGTGTCATCATCATCACGACGAAGAAGGGTCGCAGGGGTCAGAGCATGCAGGTTTCTTACGCCGGCAGTTTGACCATCAGCACCAACAAGAACACGCTCGACGTGATGGATGCCACCCAGTATCGCAACTTCATCAAGGACATCTGGGGCCAGCAGAGCGATGCCTACCAGATGCTCGGTACAGCCGATACCGACTGGCAGAAGGAGATTTACCGCACGGCCATCTCGCATGACCACAACGTCACGCTGTCGGGCTCGTTCAAGGAACTGCCCTACCGCGTCTCGTTGGGTTATACCGACCAGCAGGGTACGCTGAAAGGCTCCGACTTCAAGCGCGTGACGGCAGCCGTTAACCTGAACCCGTCGCTGCTCGAGGATCACTTGACGCTGAACCTCAACGGCAAGGGCATGTTTGCCCACTCGCTGTTCGCCGACGGTGGTGCTGTGGGCGCAGCCTTCCGTTTCGACCCGACGCAGGATCCTTATGCCTACACCTCGCCTTACCACAAGGCCATGATGGGCGACAAGGTCACCCAGACGCTGAACAACTTCGGCGGATTCTTCGAGTGGCCCACGGCTGGTGCCTACGGCGACGACTCTTGGCCCTACACCTACGAGCGCAACGCCACGAGGAACCCGCTGGCTATGCTCGACCTCGTGAAGGAGTCGGCCTACAGCCGTGCATTCATCGGCAGCGCCGACGTTGACTACAAGATTCACGGTTTCGAGGACCTGCGCCTGCACCTGACGCTTGGTGCCGACATCTCGAAGGGCCGCCAGCACCGCATGGGCAGCCCCATGTCGCCTCAGTACACCTACTACGGCAGCTACGGCGCCGAGGAGATCACGAAGCGTAACCTCTCGTTGTCGACCTACGCTCAGTATTATAAGGACTTCGCCAAGGTTCACCACTTCGACATCATGGGTGGTTACGAGTGGCAGCGTTTCTGGCGCTCTCAGCACAACGACTACATCGGCTACTACCCCTCGACTGCAGGTGCCAATGCCGGCAAGGAGCGCGACCACACGCCCTACAACTTCAAGACTGAGAACTACCTGGTCTCATTCTTCGGACGTATGAACTACATCTTCGACGAGAAGTACTACCTGACAGCCACCATCCGCGACGACGGCTCCAGCCGCTTCGAGGACCACTGGTCGCTGTTCCCCTCTGTGGCACTGGCCTGGAGAGTCAAGAACGAGGACTTCCTTAAGGATGTTGACGCCCTGAGCGACCTGAAGCTCCGCCTCGGCTGGGGTAAGACCGGACAGCAGGACGTGAACAACGACTACGCCTGGATTCCCACTTACTCGATGTCGACAGGCACCAACGGCTTCTATCCCATCACGGGCACCGGCGTGCTTTACCGTCCCGACAACTTCACGCCCGACCTGAAGTGGGAGACCACCACTACTTATAATATAGGTCTTGATCTGGGCTTCCTCAACCAGCGCCTGACGGCCAGCGTCGACTGGTACTATCGCAAGACCACCGACCTGCTGAACTATGCGCCCACCGTGGCCATGTCGGCATTCCGCAACCAGGCCTGGCAGAACATCGGCTCACTGAAGAATACCGGTATCGAGGCCACCATCGGCATCAAGCCCATCCAGACCAAGGACTGGTTCTGGCAGATTGACTACAACTTTACTTATAACAAGAACGAGATTACCGACCTCTCGGGTGTCTCTACTGACGGTGCACCGGTGCCTAACACGGGTATCACTATTGGTACCGACAAGTACCTGCAGTACCACCAGGTTGGCAAGCCTATGAACTCGTTCTATGTCTTCCAGCAGGCTTACGACCAGAACGGCAAGGCCATTGAGAACGCTGTCGTCGACCGCAACGGTGACGGACAGATTACCGACGACGACCGCTACTTCTACAAGAGCCCGGCAGCCCCCGTCACAATGGGTCTGGCTTCGCGCTTAGAGTATAAGAGCTGGGACTTCGGCTTCTCGCTCCGCGCCAGCTTCGACAACTACGTGTTCAACAACATCGAGTCGGGTCAGGCCAACGTGCAGCCCAACGAGGTGTGGGCCCTGTCCACCTATCTGGGCAACCGCCCCATCAAGGCAGTAGCTGAAGGCTGGCAGACCTACGATCCCACGGCTCTACTCTCCGACCGCTATGTTCACAACGCCTCGTTCCTGAAGTGCGACAACATCACTTTAGGCTACTCGTTCAGCGACCTGCTCAAGTCGGGCAACTACCACGGTCTTTCTGGCCGCGTCTATGCTACGGCCAGCAACGTGTTCACCATCACAAAGTACGACGGTCTCGACCCAGAGGTGTTCAGCGGCTACGACAACGAGATGTATCCGCGTCCGCTCTCCTTCATCGTTGGTCTTAACCTGAACTTCTAAGACAAAGCAAATCGAAAATCGAAAATAAGTAAATCGTAAATAATCATGATGAATATCAGATATTTCAAGACAATAGCCCCTGCAGCAGCTTTGCTGCTGACAGTAGGCCTGAGTTCGTGTACGGGCGACCTCGACGTCACACCCATCAACCCGAACCTTGCGCTGGAATACGATGCTGACGGCCTGTTCAACAAGTGCTATGCCAACATAGCACTGCAGGGCAACGGCGGCGCCAACGGCGACTGCGACATCGACGGTCTCGACGGAGGTACGACAGGTTTTGTCCGCCAGATGTGGAACTCCAACGAACTGACCACCGACGAGGCTCTCTGCTCGTGGGGCGACAACGGCATCCAGCAGTTCTGCTACAACACCTACGATGCCAGTCATCCGATGCTTAACGGCTACTACGCCCGACTGACTACCGGCATCTCCTACTGCAACCAGTACCTGAAGGTGGCTGGCGGCCAAGATGCCACAAAGACGGCCGAGATACGCTTCATCCGCGCCTTCGAGTACTATCTGCTGATGGATGCTTTCGGAAACATTCCGTTTGCCACCTCGCTGACAAATCCTGAGTACAAGACGCGCAAGGAAGCTTTCGAGTGGATTGAGAGCGAAGTGCTCGAACTGGAGCCCGCCCTCGCCGACGCCAAGGCCAAGAAGTCGACCGACGCCACCTACGGCCGCGTCGACAAGGCTGCTGCCTGGGTGCTGCTCATGCGCCTCTACCTCAATGCCGAGGTCTACACCGGTACGGCCCAGTGGCAGAAGGCTGCCGACTATGCCAAGAAGATTATGGACAGCGACTACCGTCTGCTCACCAAGGGACAGAACGGTTGGAGCGCCTACCAGATGCTCTTCATGGGCGACAATGGTGAGAGCGATGCTGCCTACGAGGGCATCTTCCCCATTCTCTGCGACGGTCTGAAGACCACCAGCTGGGGTACCTCGCTCTTCCTTATTGCCTCGACCTTCGACGGCGGCATGCACGCCAACCCGAGGGACGACAACGAGGCTGCCACCAACGGCACGCAGGAGAAGTGGGGCGGCAACCGCGCCCGCATCGACCTGGTGAAGAAGTTCTTCCCCGCAGGTGACGCTCCTCAGATAGCCTCATACGACATGACCGCTGCTGCCGGCGACGACCGCGCCCTGTTCTGGGGTATCGACCACACGCTCGACAACGAGAAAGGCTTTGCCGGCGACTTCTCCGACGGCTATGGCGTGGCCAAGTTCATCAACTACAAGTCTACGGGAGCAGTCGTGCTGGGTAGCGATGCTCAGTTCCCCGATGCCGACTTCTTTATGTTCCGCGTGGCCGAGGCCTACCTCAGCTATGCCGAGGCAACGGCCCGCCTGAACGGCGGCAACGCCACCAGCGAGGGTGTCAACGCCCTGAACGCCATCCGTGGCCGCGCCAACGCCTCGCACAAATCGAGCTTCACGATGGACGAGATCCTCGACGAGTGGAGCCGTGAGTTCTACTTCGAAGGCCGTCGACGCGTCGACCTCATCCGCCACGGCAAGTTCGGCGGCGACAACAACTACAATTGGACCTGGAAAGGCGGCGTGAAGAACGGTCGCAACTTCAAGGCCTCGCGTAACATCTTTGCCATCCCCGCCGCACAGGTGAAGGGTGCCATCATCCAGAACCCTGAGTATTAATAACTTAAAAGACAAAGTAAGATGAAAAAGATATTTAAGTCAACACTGTTGCTCCTGAGCACCGTGTTCCTGTTCGCTGCCTGTGCCGACGACAACGACTCAAATCCGACTTTGCTGAAGCCCACGACCTTCGTGCTGAACCAGACGCCATACGCTTCGTCGGTCATCGACCTGGCCACGTCCACTGGCATTCCCTTCACGTGGAACCAGCCTGACTATGGCTTCCCCATCGTCACGCAGTACCAGTTCCAAGTTGGCGTGGCTACCGACAACGCCCAGCAATTTGCCACTATCGACGATGTATTCACAACGGCCAGCGGCATTCTGAACACCAACAAGGTGGCCAGTGCCATCAACGAGCTGATGGGCTGGACTGAGCTGACTGAGGAAGAGGCAGCCAACCTGCCCGCCACGGTAAGCACAGTGGTGCGCCTGGCCGCTCATACCGCCGGCACCGACACCATCTTCTCGAACACTGTCTCGCTGACGCTGGTGCCCAGCCTTGTTGTGGCTCCGTCGTTCCCCGAGTTCATCTATATGATGGGTAACTTCAACGGATGGACCGATCCCGTTGCCCTGCGCAGTCCCGCCCAGGATGGCCTCTACAGCTGCTTCAACTGGCTCGACGGCGGTTTCAAGTTCCGCCCGAACGAGAACAACTGGGACGGCGACTGGGGACAGGATCCCGCTGGCGCATACGGCACCCTCATCGTCGACGGCGAGGAGGACTGTAACGACCCAGGCAAGAGCTTCCCCGACCAGGCTCAAGTTCCCGGCTTCTTCAAGATTGATGTCGACATGACCGCTATGACGTGGGCCATCACGCCCATCACGTCAGTCAGCATCATCGGCGGCTTCAACGGATGGGGCGGCGACGTAGAGATGACCTACAATACCGCTGGTGGCTACTGGGAGGTAACGACCAGTGAGGTGGAAGGCGAGTTCAAGTTCCGCGCCAACCACGACTGGGCCATCAACTGGGGCGGCACAGCCGACGCTCTGACGCAGGACGGTTCGAACCTGAGCCTCGATGCCGGAACCTACACGTTCAAACTCTATATCACTCACGAGGGCAACAGCCACGTTGAAATCACACAATAACCAAAACACGTAGTAAGCAAATGAAAAAGATATTGTTTTTTGCAGGCATTGCCCTCTTAGCGGCAAGCTGCACAGAAGACTATGCCGACTGGGCCGACCTTCAGCGCAATGCCGCTGAAGAGGCCAAGACCGTGACGATGAAGGTAACGCCGACGGCCGGCGACATCAATCTGGCTGCTGCGGGTGATTCCGTACAGCTGTTCGCTCCCTCTGTAGCCATCAGCGAAGAGGCCACCACCACCTTCAACGTCGACCTGACCACTGGCGAGGAAGGCTCCAGCGTCGTTTCGCTGGTTGCCGACAATGCCGGACGGGTGCTGAAGAGCGAACTGCAGGACGCCGTCGTGTCGTTCTACGGCGCACGCCCCGTTCCCCGCGCCATCAGCATGGCCATCGCCGCCTACACGATGGTCAACGGCCAGAGCATCAAGAATGTGGCTTCGGGTACCCTCAGCATCATTCCCGAGGCTCCCGAGGTTGAGCAGGCCTACTACATTACCGGCAACATCAACAATTGGGACAACAAGGACACCACCTACAAGCTGACCAACGACGGTAGCGACCCCTACGCCAACCCGACCTACACGCTTCGCTTCTCAGCGCCCGAGGATGGTGGAAACATTGAGTTCAAGCTGACGCCGGAGTCAGGCCTCGGCGGCGACTGGGGCAAGTGTCTGGCCGCCGGCAGCGAGGAGGGCAAGTTCAACTACAACAACGATGGTGGCAACTTGGTCATCACCGCCGTTCCCGATGCCGTCTACTACGACCTCGTGTTCAACATGCTCGACCAGACCTGGAGCGTCAACGCCCTCGTCATCAACATCGAGCAGGCCTACTACCTCACTGGTAGCATCAACGGCTGGAACAACACCGACACCACCTACAAGCTGACCAACGACGGCAGCGACCCGTACGCCAACCCGACATTCAAGATGCGCATCCCCGCTCCCGAGGATGGCGGCAACGTCGAGTTCAAGATGACGCCGGAGTCAGGCCTCGGCGGCGACTGGAGCAAGTGTCTGGCATCTGGTAAGGGCGAAGGCACATTTGCCTACAACAACGGCGGTGACAACCTCGTCATCAACGCTGTCGAGGGTGCCAAGTACTACGACATCACCTTCAACATGATGGATCTCACGTGGTCGTACAAGGCTGTCAACTTCAACCCTGTCGTTTACTTCATCGGTGCTACCGACGGCTGGGCTAATCCCGACCAGAAGTTAGCACTCACCGACGAGAGCGGCATCTACACGGGCTATGTCTACTGCGCCGACCCGAACAGCTGGGGCAACTGCTTCAAGTTCCAGAAGGTGGCAGGCGACTGGGGCACTGAAATCAACACTGGTCACATGACTGGTGGTATGACAGGAGGTGTCGGCTTGCACGATGGTGACACCAACTTCGAGATTAAGGACGGCGAAGGCGTCTACTATATGACCCTCGATTTGGCCAACAACACGCTGAACGCCCTTAAGGTCGAGAAGATGGGTATCATCGGCGACTTCAACGGCTGGGGAGGCGACGTGGAAATGACGTGGAACGCCACCGACTA
The DNA here is from genome assembly GCA_902800435.1 of uncultured Prevotellaceae bacterium. Next base: position 70,157 of record CADCEQ010000001.1, read on the forward strand.
CTGCTTCGAGGCTACTGGTGCTGGCGTGAATGCCAACGGATGGAAATTCCGTGTCAACGCCGACTGGGGCATCAACCTCGGTTCGAACGATAGCGTAGAGCCATCAACCGTACTCACCGACCTTGTTGCCAATGGTAAGAACATCGGCGTGGCAGGCACAACCATCAAGCTCTACCCCACCCGCAAGACCTCTGACAAGATTTACTGCACGGTGGAGTAACAAAAACTGATTTAGGGCGAACGTCCCCACATATAAGGACGTTCGCTCTTAGACATAAGGGCGCCCGCCCGCATTGATGCGGACGGGCGCCCTTTTCTGTTAACCCGGCACCTTTCTCCCGGTTTCCCTTAGCCTCTCTCCCGGATATCCCGTGCTCTTTCCCCATCAACCTTTAGGTTTTGTTTCTCCGAGTCGGTGTAAAACACTCCATTTGCGAAGTGGTTTTGCAAACGATTGCACAATGCATACGATATATATTAGGTACGCGACGGCATCAAGGCGCAACTATTTTCGTAACTTTGCACAGAACAAAACCAAAAACATCATGAAGCGACTTTTACTTTATCTATCATTTATCATCTGTCATTTGTCGATTAACAGCGTAGCTGCACAGGGTTGGCCCGAGAACTATGGCGGCGTCATGCTGCAGGGATTCTACTGGGACGGTTATGCCGATGCCCAATGGGTCAGACTTGAAAAGCAGGTCGACAACCTCTCTACGACATTCGATCTCGTCTGGCTCCCACAGAGTGGCGACTGTGGCGGACAGTCAATGGGTTACGACGATCTCTATTGGTTTCCAGGCCATTACAACAGTTCGTTCGGCACGGAGGCAGAACTGCGGTCGCTGATCAGTACCTTCAAGGCGAAGGGTATTGGCACCATTGCCGACGTGGTGATTAACCACCGTAGGAACGTATCCACATGGACGGACTTTCCAGCTGAGACCTATAAGGGCGTGACCTATCAGCTCACCTACAACGACATCTGCTCCAACGATGAGGCCGCCAGGAATGGTCAGAAGGTGGGACCTAACAAGGATACCGGCGAAGGCTGGGACGGCATGCGCGACCTCGACCACATGAGCGAGAACTTGCAGAAAAGCGTGAAGGCTTATCTGCACATGCTGCTGGAGGACCTGGGCTATGCGGGCTTCCGCTACGACATGGTAAAGGGCTATGCCGCCTCCTATACCAAGCTTTATAATGAAGACAGCAAGCCAAAGTTCTCCGTCGGCGAATGCTGGGACAGTTCGAACACCATCAAGAACTGGATTGACGGTACGGGCAAGACTTCGGCCGCATTCGACTTCCAGTTCCGCTATACCGTGCGCAATGCCATCAACAATGGTGACTGGAGCAAACTGGCTGCACAGAACGAAGGAAACTGGCCATTGGTAAGCAGCAGTTTCAACAATGGCAGCTATCGCCAATATGCCGTGACCTTCGTCGAGAACCACGATACTGAGTATCGTTCTGCATCAAACCAGCAGGATCCGATTCGTAAGGACACGCTGGCTGCCAACGCCTATCTGCTGGCCATGCCTGGTACGCCCTGCGTATTCTTGAAGCACTGGAAGTCATATAAGCAGGAAATTGCCAATATGGTAGCTGTTCGCAAAGCCGTTGGCATCACCAATATGAGCAGACCAATCCCCATGGCCACCAATAAGGATTACTATGCTGTCCAGGTGGTTGGCAGCGGCGATAAGAAGCTGCTCTGTGTGGTGGGAAGCAAGGCCGATAGCTATACACCTTCCAGTGACGTGTGGAAGAAGGTTATCAGCGGCTATCACTATGTCTATTATGTCAGTGGCATTGAGCCGAACGCCATCACCCTGCCAGAACTGAAAGAAGACGAGGAGCAACAGGAAGGCGAATTCAGCGGTGTGCCATCGTTCTGCTCAGTCGGCGAAGGCGAGATCTGTGCCTTCTTCGAGGCTCCCGTCACATGGGGAAGTCAGATTTACACCTGGGCATGGATGAATGGTGGCGACGGAAAGAATTATGTGGGCACCAGCTGGCCTGGTGTTGCCGCCACGCTGATTGGTACGGCCAACAATGGCAACAAGGTGTTTAAATGGATATCCGCCAAGACTACGGCTCCCGACAATATCATCTTCAGCGGTGGTGGAAACCAGACTGCCGACCTGAAGTTTGTGAAGGGCGGCTACTACAACCAGGACGGTCTGAAGGCCAACGTTACCACAGGCATCCGTGCCATCACGCCCGACAATGGCGATGCAGCTGTCTACTCCCTCGACGGCCGACGTATGAAGCATCTGAAGCCTGGAATATATATCCGCAACAACAAGAAACTGATAATCCGTTAAAGGATAGCCCTCACCACGAACCAGCAGTGCAGCAGAAACGTCTGCACGACGCCGTAATGGCGCTGCATCACAAGGTATCGCTCACGCAGCGATGCCTTGTGGTTTTTTGTGGTGGCTCCCTCTTCCAAATAGTTGGCCACGACCATACCTATATTATATAAGGGCAGCGACATGCGCTCGACCTCGCGCATCACGCGAATGCACCAGTCGACATCGGCCGAGAAGCGGTAACGGGTGTCGAACTGCAGGTTCTTGGCAATGTCGGTGCGAGCGTAGAAGGCCTGGTGGCAGACGAGCATGCCCTGGCGGAACGAGCGCCATGTGAGCCGTTCGGGCGGCTGCAGGCGGCGCGGACGAAGGAAGCGGCCCTCGCCATCGATGATGTTGGTATTGCCGTAGAGCACGCCGGGCAGCTCGTCAGTAGGAAGCTCGCCCAACCGGCATCGGCGTACCACTTCCTCCAGGGTGTCGTCTTGAGCAAACGTGTCGCCCGCGTTCATATAGACGATATAGTCGCCCGAAGCCTGCGTCAGTCCCTTGTTCATCGCGTCGTAGATGCCCTGGTCGGGCTCCGAGGCGATGATAACGTGGTGCTGGTTGCTTTCCGAACTGTCCGACTGCCGCTTATATGCCTCGGCCATTGCCAGCGTCCCGTCGGTCGAAGCGCCGTCTATAATCAGGTGCTCCACCTCCTCGTAGGTCTGACGCAGTACGCTGTCGAGCGTCCGCTGAAGCACAGCCTCGGCGTTATAGGTGATGGTGACAACCGTGAAACGTATCATAGTTCGTTATCTTTTCTGGGCTATGGCCTCGTTATAGACTTCGGTGTATTTCAGGGCCACGATGCTTTCCGTGTAGTGAGCCAGCACGTTGTTCCGCAGTACCGACCGCTCCAGATTTGCCGTGAGAGCCCAGTATATACCATCGGCGAGACTCTCGGCTGACAGCCGTTCTGCCAGATAGCCATTCACCTTATGGGCAATGATGTCTTCCTGACCGCTTCCGCCGAAGGCCACGGGGGTAGCGCCACAGGCCTGTGCCTCAATCAGTGTCTGACCGAAGGTTTCGTAAAGTGAAGACGACACAACAGCATTAGAGGCCGAATAGATTAGCGACATTTTATGCGAATCGTTGACATATCCATAGTAAGTATAAGCTACAGGAACCCGTCCCAGTGTCTCCTCGTTCTTAATTCCTCCGAAAAGCAGCAGGTGAATGTCGTCGCGGCTGACCTTTCCCTGATCGGTCAACAATTTCAGAGCCTCTACCAGATAGGAGAAACCCTTGATGTCATCGTCGATGCGAGCGGCTCCAAAGGCAATCAGGTAGCGGCCCTTCAAGTGGAGTATGGAACGGGCATCGGCACGGTTGATCATCGGGAAATGCGACAGCGAGATGGAGTTAGGAATAACGCTCACTGGTTTGTCGCCTATCAGTGTACTCTTTCGGGCACACTCTGCCAACCATTTGCTAACGGCGACGAACCGCACATTGGCATGCTCATACAGCCTCTTCTTGCGCTTATAAACCCTTGAAGAGAGGTCATGGGAACTGGGGAACCTCAGCAAGCCACAATAGGAGCAGACCTTTTGGTAATGGTCACACTCGTAGGCGTGGTGGCAAATGGCCGTCATCTCCCACATATCGTGCATCGTCCATACCACGGGCTTCCCCGATGCGAATATTCTTCGAAGGGATTTCAGTGAGAGAAATCCCTGATTAATCCAATGCAGATGAATGATGTCGGCCTCCTGAAACTCCCGTGTCGTGGTGATATCAGTACCTGTGTTGGCTATGGAGACCTTCCACAGATTGCGGCGGCTAAACAGATTGTTTACCCAAATAACGAAACGTTCCCAGACGAAGTTCAGCTCATTCCTGACCCAACGGTGATGATCGGCGACATAAAGGGCATCCGTCTGCTTCTCCATCACCAGCATCTTGGCTTTGACGCCGTTGTTGATCAGTGCTTCGGTCAGACGATGGGCAGCAATGGCTGCCCCACCCTTGCACTCGCTCGTATTGACAATCAGAACTCTCACGGGAAAAAGTTGTTAACGGTTATCGGCAATCGATAAACCTTAACCTTCATTCTCACGCCGTTTTGCCTCCTTCTCAGCTTCCTTGGCGCGCTGCTTGGCTTCCTTCTCGCGGCGTTTCTGCTCCTTGGCAGCCTCCTTTTCGCGACGCTTCTGTTCCTTGGCCAGTTCCTTCTCGCGCTTTTTTTGCTCCTTGGCCAAACGCTTCAGCTCGCGCTCGTTCTCTTTGGCTGCCTCCTTTTCTGATGCTGCCTCCTCCTTGGCCTTCAGCGACTCTTCCAACTTCTCGCGGAGCATCTCCTTGTCGAAGGTAAAGACATGGCCGAACATTCCCACCGACAGCAGCTGATCCTTACCCTTCAGGTGAACCGATGTCGTGTTCAACAGCACATAATTATGTACCTCTAACTTCGAGTTCAGAGCCAGTTCGATGGTCTTCACGGCAACACTCTTGCCGAGATTAGTCAGCACGTTATCGCCGAAACGGCTCTCGGCCTCTTCTGCCACATATTCGTCCACAGCCTTCATCATGGCCTCCTTGTGGGCCTGCTTGTCGGGCACAGTCAATGCCATCAATACTGCTACGAGCAGCAGGATAACAACAATCAGTAACTTCTTCATATTATATACATCTTTAATAGTTATTCTGCCGCAAAGGTACAAAAAAGAAGTGAAAGGAAAGCAGCGCAAAGCGAATTATTTGCTGTTCGCGCGCACAAATGGTTGATTTACGTCAAGAACAGCGCGTTTTTCTACATTTTATGCGCCAAAAGTATTGCGTAATCCGAAAAATCGCCGTACCTTTGCATCGTCAAAAGAAAATAGTTAATAGATTGTTTTAGGTTAGTAGTAATATTTATAGTTTTAGGTTTTTAGTTATTGGTAAAAGAAAGTTTTCAACTGCGGATAACAGGTGGCCGTCGTGAGACATCCATTTAAACTTTCAAATTTTTAGCCCATTGTGGCTGAAAATTTCTTTTAGAGAAAAGGATTTTTAGTTAAACATAGGCTTGTTCCGCTGCAGCTCGTGAGAGTTGCAGCGGACTTTTTTGTTTTATACACCTTCCTTATACTCTCCCGGTGTCATTCCCGTCAGCCGTTTAAAGTATTTTGAGAAGAACGACGGGTTGGGAAAATCGAGATCCTCCGATATTTGCATGACAGACTTGTCTGAGTGGCGGAGAAGCACTTTTGCCTGCGTGATGAGGGCACGGTCTATCCAGTCTTTGGCGGTGGTACCGCTAGTCTGGCGGATGACGGTACCGAGATACCGTTCGGTAAGACAAAGGCGGTCGGCATAGTAACCAATCTGGTGCTGCTGGCGGCAGTGCTGGTTGACAAGCTGGATGAAGCGGTCGAAGATGGTCTGCTCACGCGAACGGGTGGCAGCCTGAATGTCGGACTGCTGGCGGAAGAGGTGGTCGTAGTGGTGCATCAGCGCTGCCACGAGGGCGGTGACGACGGGACGGTCATAACTTTCACCATGCACGACATGCCAGATGGTGTTGAGAATGTGACGGGCTGTGCTGATGTCGCCCTCGCTGACGGAAAGCTGAAAGTCGCGCACCTGACCGTTGAAGGCCAGCGGCATCTGTCCCTGTGCGAAGGGCATGGGGAAATCGGCGAAGAGAGCCATACCATAGATACGGAGGTCGTCGGAAAGGCGGATGGGGTTGATGATGGTGCCTGGCCCGATATAGACCAAAGTGCCAGCAGTGACGTGGCGGTCTTGCAGGTTAAAGTTGATGCGGGCCTCGCCACTTAAGATGATGCCGAAGCGGTGGTCGTTGATGGTGAACGGCGGCTTCTGGCGCATCAGCAGACTGAACACGGTGTGGTCGCCGTGAACCATGCCGACTTCGCCGTTAAAGACTATATTCTCGCTTATCAGCGCAAGATGAGGCGTGAGGATGTCTCGCATACGCGACAGGTCCATCAGTTGTGGCTGTTTGTTCATATTCCGTCCTTTTTGCCGGCAAAGATAATCTTTTTCCTCGAAACAACAATCTCTTTTTGCACAAATCGAACAAAAAGAACATCTTTCCGTGCTGAAGGATAACGAATCTATGGGAAAAACGCCGTACCTTTGCGGCAGTATTAGAAACAGACCAAATGAAGAAGTATTTTTTATGCTTGATGATGCTGCCAATAATGGCGACAGCGCAAACGCTAGAGGAATGCCAGCAAGCAGCAGAGCGGAACTATCCGCTAATAAGGCAGTACAGACTGATAGAGCAGACGACGGAACTGACGGTGGAGAACATCCAGAAGGGGTGGCTGCCGCAGATCTCAGCATCGGCACAGGCTACCTATCAGAGTGACGTGGCCAGCTTCCCAGACCAAATTCAGGGCCTTTACCAGCAGATGGGCATCGACATGAAAGGGCTGAAGAAAGACCAATACCGAGTAGGCATCGACGTGAGCCAGACCATCTTTGACGGGGGAGCCATCAGGCAGTCCAAGGCGATTGCACGTGAGCAAGGCAGAGTACAGGCGGCACAGACAGAGACAAACCTCTATCATGTACGCAAGCGCGTGAACGAGATGTACTTCGCACTGCTGCTGCTCGACAATCAGATACAGCTGAACCACGACTTGCAGGAACTGTTGGCTGGCAATGAACGGAAACTGGCCTCGATGGTGAAGGGCGGCACTGCTGCCGAGAGCGACCTTCAGAACGTCAAGGCAGAACGGCTGAACGTCGTCCAGCAGGCCACCAACCTCGAGTCGCAAAAACAGATGCTGCAGAGGATGCTGTCGACATTCTGCGGCATCGAGATAAAGGCGGTTCAGAAGCCAGAAAACTACACAACGGAACCGACCCTGTTGTGTAATCGGCCGGAACTGAGGGCGATTGATGCACAGATAGGTCTCTTCAACGCTCAGGAGAAGGCGCTCGATGCGGCACTGATGCCGCGGTTAGGCGTGTTTGCGCAGGGTTATTACGGCTATCCGGGACTGAACATGTTCGAGGACATGATGCGGCACGATTGGAGCCTGAACGGCATCATCGGGGCCCGGCTGACGTGGAACATCGGGGCTCTCTACACCCGCAAGAACGATAAGGCTAAGTTACAGCTGCAGCGCGACGTGGCTGAGTCAAACCGCGAGGTATTCCTCTTTAACAATAACCTCGAACAGATTCAGCAGAATGAGAACATCGCGCGCTACAGGAAACTGATGGCCGACGACGAAGAAATCATCGCGCTGCGCTCGTCAGTTCGCAAGGCTGCCGAGTCAAAACTCTCGCACGGCATCATCGACGTTAACGACCTGGTGCGCGAAATCAACCAAGAAAATGCAGCCCGCGTACAGCAGTCGATGCACGAGATTGAGATGCTCAAGGAAATATACGACAATAAATACACGACAAACAATTAAGGTTATGCGAAAGATATATGTATTGGCAGGCGTGACACTGATGATGGCCGCTTGCGGAAACAGCGAGAAGGAGTATGACGCCACGGGCACGTTCGAGGCTACTGAGACTACGGTATTTGCCGAACAGAGCGGCGCCCTGCTGACGTTCAGCGTCAACGAGGGAGACAACGTTGAGGCTCATGCGGAAGTAGGACTTATCGACACCACGCAGATTTGGCTGAAGATTCAGCAACTCAATGCCACCAAGGAGGTATATCAGAGTCAGAAGCCGGATATGGCGCGCCAGATTGCCGCCACGCGCCAGCAGTTGGACAAGGCAAAACAGGAGCAACAGCGATACCAAGAACTCGTTGCCGACGGGGCCGCTCCCTCGAAAATGCTCGACGATGCCATCAGTCAGGTAAAAGTGCTGCAAAAGCAACTGGATGCTCAGATTTCATCGCTCAACACGAGCACCCGTGCCCTGGACAAGCAGACGGCCGCTGCCGATATTCAGGTGAGTCAGCTGCGCGACCAATTGCGCAAATGCCACATCGTGACGCCCGCCAAAGGCACCGTGCTCGAGAAATACGTGGAGCGCGGCGAGTTTGTGAGCACAGGCAAGCCCCTGCTCAAGATTGGCGACACAGAGAATATGTACCTGCGTGCCTACGTCACCTCGCCCCAACTGCAGAACATCAAGCTTGGCCAGCAGGTGAAGGTGTTTGCCGACTATGGCGACAGTCAGAAGAAGGACTACCAGGGCACCGTCACGTGGATTTCCTCGCGGTCGGAGTTCACGCCCAAGACCATTCTCACCGACGACGAGCGTGCCGACCTGGTGTATGCCATCAAGGTTGCAGTCAGAAACGACGGATACGTCAAGATTGGAATGTACGGCGAAGTAAAGCTATGAATGCCATTGAAGTAGAAAACGTCAGCAAGTCGTATGGTGCTGTCAAGGCACTCGACGACGTGTCGTTCACCGTCGGCAAAGGCGAGGTCTTCGGTCTCATCGGTCCTGACGGCGCTGGCAAGACGTCGATGTTCCGCATCCTCTGTTCGCTGCTGCTGCCTGACAGTGGCACGGCGACGGTTGACGGCTTCGACGTGGTCAGGCAGATGCGCGAAGTGCGCTGCCGGGTGGGCTATATGCCTGGCAAGTTCTCACTCTATCAGGACCTGACCATTGAGGAAAACCTGACCTTCTTCGCCACGCTCTTTGGCACCACCGTCGAGGAGGGCTACGACTCCATCAAGGCCATCTACTCACAGATAGAACGGTTTAAGAACCGGCGGGCCGGTGCACTCTCGGGCGGCATGAAGCAGAAGCTGGCGCTGAGTTGTGCGCTGGTTCATCAGCCCAGCGTGCTCTTCCTCGACGAGCCGACGACGGGCGTTGACCCCGTCAGCCGTAAGGAACTGTGGGAGATGCTGCTGATGCTGAAGGAGCGGGGCATCACCATCGTGGCCTCTACGCCTTATCTCGACGAGGTGCGCTGCTGCCAGCGCGTGGCATTTCTCGACCAAGGGAAGGTCAGGGGCATTGACACGCCGGAGGCTATCCTTGAGCGTTTTCAGGATGTCTTCAATCCACCGGGCATAGAGGCGGTTGCTGTGATACAGCAACAGACAGAACCGGTCATTGAGGTGGAGCACTTGGTGAAGGCTTTTGGCGACTTCCGTGCTGTCGACGACATCTCGTTTACGGTGAAGAAGGGCGAGATTTTCGGCTTCCTTGGAGCCAATGGCGCTGGCAAGACCACGGCCATGCACATGCTGACGGGCCTGAACCAGCCGACAAGCGGTACTGGCCGCGTCTGCGGCTACGACATACGTACGGAGTACGAACAGATCAAGCGCCACATCGGCTATATGAGTCAGCGATTCTCGCTCTACGAAGACCTGACCGTCGCCGAGAACATCCACCTCTTTGCCGGCATCTACGGCATGAAGAAGGAAGATATAAAGAGGAAGACGGATGAGGTGCTGCGCCAGTTGAACTTCGAGGAGCACAAGGACGACCTGGTTGGCTCCCTACCCCTTGGCTGGAAGCAGAAGCTGGCCTTCTCGGTATCTATCTTCCACGAGCCCGGCGTGGTGTTCCTCGACGAGCCCACGGGCGGCGTCGACCCCGCCACGCGCCGCCAGTTCTGGGAGCTGATCTACGACGCCGCCCGTCGCGGCATCACCGTCTTCGTGACCACCCACTACATGGACGAGGCCGAATACTGCGACCGCATCTCGATTATGGTCGACGGCAAAATCAAGGCGATGGGCACGCCCGGCGAACTCAAAAAGGAATACAACCAGCCCGATATGGACCACGTGTTCACGTATCTTGCAAGGCAAGCCACCCGTTCAAGCGATTAAGTATATGAAACAGTTTCTGTCATTCGTCATCAAGGAGACCAAGCACATCCTGCGCGACAAGCGTACGATGCTGATACTCTTTGGCATGCCCGTGGTGCTCATGTTCCTCTTCGGCTTCGCCATCACGACTGACGTGAAGAACGTGCGGACGGTGGTGGTGACCTCGCAGATGGACTACCTGACGCAACAAGCCGTAGAGCGGCTGGCGCAGTCGGAATACTTCACAATCACGCAAACCGTCAGTACGCCACAAGAGGCTGAGCGGCTCATACGCGGTCAGAAGGCGGATCTGGCACTGGTGTTCGGAAAGAACCATAGCCTGCAGTTTACCGTGGACGGCAGCGACCCGAACATGGCGCAGCAATGGACTGCCTACGCGCAGCAGGTCATTGCCAACCCCAGCGCATCGCCGGTCAACCAGAAGCTCCTCTACAACCCCCAGATGCGCTCCGCCTACAACTTCGTGCCTGCCATCATGGGTATGCTGCTGATACTCATCTGCGCCATGATGACGTCGATAAGCATTGTGCGTGAGAAGGAACGCGGCACGATGGAGGTGCTGTTGGTATCACCCGTGCGGCCCCTGATGGTCATCATCGCCAAGGCCGTACCATATCTGGTGCTGGCCTTCGCCATCCTCATCACCATCCTGCTCATGGCGCGCTTCGTCCTGGGTGTGCCGCTACAAGGGTCGCTGTTCTGGATTCTGGCCGTCAGTACCTTATATATTCTTTTGGCACTCTCATTAGGCCTGCTCATCTCCAATGTAGCACAGACACAGCTGGTGGCCCTGCTGCTTTCGGCCATGGTGCTGCTCATGCCCGTGGTAATGCTGTCAGGCATGCTGTTCCCTGTGGAGTCGATGCCCACCATCCTGCAGTGGATATCGGCCATCGTGCCGCCACGCTACTACATCCAGGCCATGCGCAAGCTGATGATCATGGGTGTGGGCATCGGCGATGTGGCTCACGAGGTAGCGGTATTGGCAGGCATGACCGCCGTGCTGCTCGCCATCGCACTGAAGAAGTTTAATGTAAGACTGAAATAGATGATGACACTCAGGTATCTGATACAAAAGGAGTTCCTGTTGATACGCCGCAACGCGTTCCTGCCGCGGCTCATCGTGCTGTTCCCCATCATGATTATGTGTGTCATGCCGTGGGTGATGCAGATGGAGGTGAAGAACATCGTGGTGGATGTGGTCGACATAGACCGTACCGTAGAGTCGCAACAGCTTGTACAGCAGGTGGCCGCCAGCAACTACTTCATCTTTGGCGGTCAGAAAGCCACCTACGCCGAGGCGATGAAGGACATCGAAAAGGGGCGTGCCGACGTCATCCTCGAGATTCGCGATGGCAAGTACCTCATCGCCGCCAATGCCGTGAACGGCACCAAGGGGGCTATGGGCTCGGCCTACCTCTCGCAAATCATCACCGCCCCCGCCCAGTATGCTGCGATACCATCGCAGCCCTCCGTGCTCACGCTCTATAATAAAGGCCAGAACTACAAGCTCTACATGATTCCCGCCCTTTTCGCCATCGTGATGATGCTGATGACCGGCTTCCTGCCTACGCTGAACATCGTGGGCGAGAAAGAGGCCGGCACCATCGAGCAAATCAACGTCACGCCCGTATCCAAGTGGGCGTTTATCCTGGCCAAGCTCATTCCCTACTGGCTCATCGCGCTGTTTGTCATCACCGTCTGCCTGCTTTTGGCCTGGCTCGTCTATGGCCTCACCCCCGCCGGTCCCGTGTGGCTCGTCTACGTGCTCGCCATGCTGCTGGCACTGTTCTTCTCGTCGTTCGGCCTCATCATCTCAAACTACAGCGACACCATGCAGCAGGCCATGTTCGTCATGTGGTTCTTCGTGGTCAGCCTCATGCTGCTCTCAGGGCTCTTCACCCCGACGCGCTCCATGCCACAGTGGGCTTACCTGACCACCTACATCAACCCCATGCACTACTTCATCGATGCCATCCGCACAGTCTTCATCCGGGGCGGTACGTTCCAGCACATCGCCCACCAGGTATTTGCCCTGCTCGCCATCGGCCTGTTCATGGCCGTCTGGGCAGTCCAAAGCTACAAGAAGAACAGCTAATCAGACACCCTGTTGAGGCTCTTGCGACTAAATTCTCTAGAGAATTCAGCACTTTACTGCCGGCAAAGTCTTCGTTTACTGCCGGCAAAGTCTTCGTTTACTGCCGGCAAAGTCTTCGTTTACTGCCGGCAAAGCTTTCGTTTACTGCCGGCAAAGTATTCGTTTAGTGCCGCCATTTACCTAACTTAGCCAACCATAAGAAGATCTATGGAGCTGTCAAGTTGCATAAAATAATCCAAAACAATTGTTAGTATCGGAAATATGTTGTAACTTTGCAGTTGATAAGAACCGATTTCAACCCTTTATAAAGAAAGGAAATAAAGATTATGAAGAAGCAACGACTCTTGATTGATATTTGGCTCGTATTCATAACACTATCCGTAATTGTTGCATGCAATAGTGATAATGAAGACGATGATGATGCCATTTCTGTAGAATTAGTAGAGAACTCACAAGAAAACATCTACTCCGACCGTAATGGAAGCCTTTATTTCAAGATTACGTCCTCATCAACATTGGAGGTTGCAGTTATTAATGCAGACAAGAATGTTTCCACTGTGAAGATTCCTGAATATGTCATCATAGATAACTCAAAATACAGATGTACAAGTATTGGTCATGAAGCATTCAGGGCATGTTTGGTACGTAATGTCACTATCCCCAATACTATTAAAACCATTGGGCCCTCTGCATTCGCTGGCTGTTGGCAATTAACCAATATTTCTATTCCAAACTCTGTGACCAGCATTGGTTCCTCTGCATTCTCTGGCTGCACAGGATTGGAAAGTATTTCCATTCCAAACTCTGTGACTAGCATTGCCGCAACCACTTTCCAGTTCTGCTTCAGTCTGGAGAGTATTTCCATTCCCGAGTCTTTGACCAGCATAGGCTATCGCAGCTTTTATAAATGCTCAAATCTAAAAACTATTATCATCCCAAACGCTGTGACTACTATTGGCGATGAAGTCTTCCAAGAATGTTCGGGCCTGACAAGCGTCGTTATAAGTAACTCCTTAACCAGTATTCCAAATGGTACTTTTCGATTTTGTAGTAGCTTAACGACTGTCACCATTCCCAGTTCTATTACCTCTATTGGCGAAAACGCATTTGAAGGTTGCTCAAGCCTTAACGGTTTAACCATTCCCGACGCCGTAACCTCCATTAGCGATGAAGCATTTGCAAGGTGCTCAGGTCTTGGCAGTCTGATTATCCCCAACTCGGTAACCTCTATCGGGAAAAAAGCATTTGCTGAGTCTGACCTTACAGACGTCACTATTGGCAATTCTGTGGCAAGTATTGGCGAAGGGGCGTTCCAGAATTGTATAAACCTGACAAACATCACTATTCCCAACTCTGTGGTCAGCATGGAATGGTATGTCTTTCAGGGCTGTTCTAATCTGACGAGTTTGATTGTCCATTCTAAGAAAATTGGCATTCGATGGTTTGCAGAACTACCAAATCTAAAGGAAGTTGTTATAGGCGACGAAGTGACCGATATTGGTGCCCATGCTTTCGTAGGCTGTGAAGGTCTGACCAATATTACCATTGGCAACTCTGTGACTACTATCGGAGTCTCGGCATTTGATGGCTGCTCAAGTCTTCAAAGCCTTGTTATACCTAACTCCGTGACCACTATTGGTTATGATGCATTCTGGGGGTGTACCTCATTGTCGAACGTCATCATAGGCAACTCCGTAATCGAAATCGGAGTACAAGCATTCTATCGATGCAGTAGTCTGACAAATATCACCATCCCCGACTCCGTAGTAACTATTCAAAGGGATGCTTTTTCATACTGCCTTAATCTTACGAGCGTCACCATCGGCAGTTCGGTGGCAAGAATCGGCCTCAGAATTTTTGACGAGTGTCAAAAGCTAACCTCCATACATTGTAAAAATGCCACTCCGGCATCTGAAGTGTTTGAGCCCTTTAGTGTACTCCAATATGAAACTATTACTCTCTATGTTCCAAAAGGCTCTCGTGAAGCGTATATGAATGCAGATCCATGGTACTACTTCACAAACATCATTGAGGAGTAGAGTAAAAAGAACAGCTTAGCAGGCGTGCTGGTTTTAACGAAAAACGAGGGGACATTTCACACATGTGATATGCTCCCTCGTTTGTTTTGGTTTTTGGACAAAATCAGACGAAGCTGATGACGCCCTGCTGGGGCTCTTGCGGCGCAGCGTCCTTCGGCTCATTGAGGCCGTAGTCACCTGTGGCCTGTGAGTGAATGCTGTCAAGAATCTCACGGGTACGCTTGTAAGTAGGCGTGGACTCTACTGCAGAGATGACGTCGTCGTTGTCGAGATCCTCGGGACGGAAGAGATAGATGTGCGGGCGGCGCTTGTAGCGGCGCACGCCATCAGAACCTCCATAGTAACGTCCGCGACGCTCCTCACGTGCAGCGGCCTTCTCCTGTTCCTCGGCAATGCGGTTGGCCTCCTCCTGAGAGTGCTTCTTCAGGCGAGCCTCCATGCCGTCGACGTTGGTGATGCCGAAGCCGGTGGCGAGGATGGTAACCTTCACCTTCTTGCCCAGCTCAGGGTCGATGGCGACACCCCACTTGATTTCAAAGTCGCCGAACTTGTCCATGAAGTCGTTGACGTAGTTCATCTCCTCCATCATGAAGTTGTCGTTGCTACTCTTCTCCTCGTTAAAGGCAATGGAGAGCAGGATCTTCTTCGAGTTGAAGACGTCGTTGTCGTTGAGCAGGGGCGAGTGGAGGGCGTCCTCGATAGCCTTCTTCACACGGTCTTCGCCTTCACCGTAGCCAGTCGACATAATGGCGACGCCGCCGTCCTTGAGCACGGTCTTCACGTCGTTGAAGTCGAGGTTGATGAGTCCGTGGACGGTAATAATCTCAGCTATCGACTTGGCTGCCACAGAGAGCGTGTCGTCGGCCTTGCCGAAGGCTGCTGTCAGCGACAGGTCGGGATAGATTTCGCGCAGGCGCTCGTTGTTGATGACGAGCAGTGCGTCGACGTGCTTCGACATCTCCTCGACGCCGTCGAGTGCCTGGTCAATCTTACGGGCGCCCTCGAAGCGGAAGGGGATGGTGACGATGCCGACGGTCAGAATGCCCATCTCCTTCGAGATGCGGGCGATGACGGGTGCGGCGCCGGTACCAGTGCCGCCGCCCATGCCTGCGGTGATGAAGGCCATGCGCGTGCCGTCGTTGAGCATGTTCTTAATGTCCTCAATACTCTCCTCTGCTGCCTGGCGGGCGCGCTCGGGCTTGTTGCCGGCACCGAGGCCTTCGGAACCGAGTTGCAGGTGGACAGGCACAGGCGAGTCGTTGAGTGCCTGTGCGTCGGTGTTACAAAGTACGAACGTGACGTCGTGAATGCCCTCGCGGTACATGTGGTTGACGGCGTTGCCGCCACCGCCTCCGACGCCAATGACTTTGATAATGCTGTGCTCCTTCTCCGGCTCGCCGAAGTCAAGGATGTCTATGATATTATTGTCTGCCATAGTTGGTGTATTTTTTTTTATTCATCGTCGCCAGTCATAATCTGCTTGCCGAAGTTGACGATTCCCTTCTTGAACTTGTTCCACTTAGAATTCTCACGGCGCAAGCGTTCACGCTCTTCAGCCTCAGCTTCTTCCTTTTCGCGCTGGATGCGTTCTTCTTCCTCGCGTTTCAGACGGGCTTCTTCCTCAGCTTTCTGTTTCTCGGCCTCGGTAAGGACTACGCCTGCGGGCACTTCACCTGGCTTGCGAGCTGGGCGCAGTTCGTTTACTTCGACTGAGGCAGCAGGTTTCTGCGGCCCGAAGAGGTCGCCGTTGGGGTCAATGGGTACGCCGGCGCAGTTGATGTCGCCCTTGGCCAGCAGTCCGAGCACGGTGTTCATCATGCCATTGCGCGACTTGATGTCGTCGGTTCCGCCGGTGATGGTGTGTACGGGGAACTTGGCAACGCGAATCTTGTCGATGTGAGTGTGGTTCTGGAAGGCCCGCTCGATGTTCTTCATGTTGGCGCCGCCACCGGTGAGGACGATACCTCCGAGCAGTTTGTCGCAGTACTCCGACGGCACCTGGTACCAGGCGTTCTCGACAATCTCCTCGAGGCGTCCTTCCACAATTTCAATGAACCGGCGGCTCTCCACCTGGCGGTCCTGGTCGATGGAGTACTTCAGGTTATTGTCAATCTCGTTGTTATCGGTATAGGCAGAGGCGTATCTTAGCTTCATCTTCTCGGCATCGCTCTCCTCCATCTGCAACGTGGCAATGTCCTTGCTGATGTTCGAACCGCCAAGGGGAATCACTGCGAGGTGGCGCAAGATGTTCTTTGTGTAGACAGAGACGGTAGTCGTGTCGGCCCCGATGTCGATGAGCGCACAGCCTGAGCGGCGCTCGGCCTCGGTCAGCACAGCATCTGCCAATGCCAGAGGTGCGTTAAGCATCTCGGCAATGGCGATGCCGGCCACTTCGAAGCACTTATTGAAGTTTTTATAGAATGCCTTGCGCTGCAGGATGTTGAGGTAGTTACCCTCGAGATGCGTGCACTGTATGCCCACGGGGTCCTGCTGATATTGTGAATCGACCTTATATTCCTGGACGGCGGTGTCGAGGATTTCCTGGTCAGGGTAGTTCATGTTGCGGTTGGCGTCGACCAGCTCGTCGACCAAGGCGTCAGTAACGATGGTTCCTGCGGGCAGGTCCTTGGCGACGACGTTGCGCACTCCGCGTATGGACTGTCCTCCCACGCCAACGTAGACCTGCTTAATTTGTGTCTTCAACTGGGCTTCCAACTTCTTGACGATGCCCTGCAGGCATTGGGCGGTCTTGTCGATGTTGTAAACCACTCCCTTGCGGATGAAAGCCGAAGAGTCTTCCTTGGCAACGGCCAACACCGAGATGCTGCCGTCGAGGTTCTTCTGTCCCGCAATACCGGTCATCTTCGATGAGCCGAGTTCAATTGCTACTATAAATTCCTTTGCTGCCATACTTCTATTGTCGATATAACGTTATAACGATATTACGGTATTATGAATTACGTTTCTTGCATATTATCTGGTTGTCGAACTCCACGCTGATGCGTTCGTAGCGGTCCCAGCCGGCGTGGCTGAGCCCATACTTGTAGAACTTGCGCAGGCGCTCCAGCTTCTTGGGCACCTCGTTTGGCGCGCCGAGATAGACGATGTGGTCGCCGACGCGCGGCACCAACTCCAACGTGCCATCGCTGAGCACGTTCAGCTGTTCGGCCTGGCGCTGCCAGAAGTTGTCGGCCTGAATCTGCATGGCCACAGGAGCCAGCCGCTTCTGCGCGTACTTATGGCTGAAGCTGCCAGTTGCCACCAGAAGATTGCCGCCCAGCCGGCTGTGGGGCAGAATGTCGCCACGCTCGTCGACGTAGTACTGCTCGCCGCCGGCCGTCATGACGTGTAGCACGGGCTGGCGCTGCGTCAGGTTGATGCTGACGTGGCCGTTCTGCGTCTTGTAGCACTCCACGGCGTCGACGTAGGGACTCTTCTGCAGCACCTCCTCCATCTGGCGCGTGCTGACAAACTGCATGGGCTGTGCCAGGGGGTACTTGCGTTCCTTCTCGAGCAGCCGCTTCACCTCGGCCGGCGTGAGCAGGCCTCGCGTCTGCTCGTCGGCAATGTGGATGTTCACCTCGGTACACACGGTGGCCTTGTCCTCGGGTTGGTTGAACACGGTGATGGCCAGCAGCAGGTAGACGGCGATGGCTATATCCAGCAGGATGACGATGGTTTTCTTCCAGTTGACGGTCATTTACTTCTTTTCTAATATCTTGGTTATCTGGGGCACTTGGTTGTCGAGGTCGCCGGCACCGAGCACGACGAGCACGTCGAACTCGCGGCTCTTGACGAAGTCGAGCACGTCGGCCTTCTGTATCAACCGCTTCTCTACGCCGGGGGCGAGGTTGTCGTAGATGAGCTGCGACGTGACGCCCTCGATGGGCTCTTCGCGTGCGGGGTAGATCTCGGTCAGCACCACCTCGTCGAGTTGGCTCAGTGCCTCGGCAAACTCGCGGTAGAAGTCGCGGGTGCGGGTGTAGAGGTGGGGCTGGAAGATAGCCGTGATGTGGCGGTCGTGGTAGAGCTGGCGTATGCTACGTGCACTCTGGTAGATTTCCTTCGGGTGGTGGGCGTAGTCGCTGAGGAAGACGAGCCGGTCGGTCTTGATTTTGAAATCGAAGCGGCGGTCCACGCCCCCGTAGGTGCGCATGCCGTAGCGCAGCTCCTCGGCGGTGCAGCCGTTCAGCTGGGCCATGGCCATGGCGGCGATGCCATTCTCTATATTAATAGGTATAGGCTGTCCGAGCACGATATCCTTGACCGGCTCTATGGGCGAGATGAAGTCGAAGGTGATACCGCCGTTCTCGATACGGATGTTTTCGGCGTGGAAGTCGCCCTCACTGAGGGCGTAGTCGTAGCGTCGCACGCCCTCCTGCAAGTCCTCCTGCATCTCCAGTCCGCGATGGATGATGAGTGCGCCGCCTGGCTGTATGAGCGTCGTGTAGTGGCGGAAGCTCTCAAGGTAGGCCTCCTTCGTACCGTAGATGTCGAGGTGGTCGGGGTCAGTCGAGGTGATAACCGTCATCCAGGGACTCAGCCAGTGGAAGGAGCGGTCGAACTCGTCGGCCTCGATGACGACAAAGTCGGAGTCACTGAGTATGTAGTTCGTGCCGTAGTTCTTCGAGATGCCGCCGAGGAAGGCGTTGCAGTCCATCGAGGCCTGGTGCATGATGTGGGCACACATGGTCGAGGTGGTTGTCTTGCCGTGCGTACCGGCCACGCAGAGACCCTTCATCTGACGGGTGATGGTGCCGAGCACCTGTGCGCGCTTCTGAATGTCGAAGCCGTGCGCGCGGAAGTACACCAGCTCCTGATGGTCGGCGGGAATGGCGGGCGTGTAGACGACGAGGCACGACTGCGGCTGGAGACAGGCGTGGGGAATCTCGTCGACGTTCTCCTCGTAGTGTATGAGCATGCCCTCGCGCTCCAGCTGGCGGGTGAGGTCGCTGGGCGTCTTGTCGTAGCCGGCCACGACGAGGCCACGCCTGATGAAGTACCGGGCGATGGCGCTCATGCCGATGCCGCCGGCGCCAACGAAATAGACGGCTTTGATATCTTTGGTGTTCATAATGGGGTTATTGGGCATTTTGGGCGAGTTTGATGACTTCCTTGGCGATGATCTCGGCGGAGTCGGGCAGGGCCAGCTTTAGCACGTTCGCGCTGAGCGAGCGGAGCTTCGCCTCGTCGCTGACTGTGTCGATGGCCAGCTTCAGGAGCGTGGCCGGGGCGTCGGCATCCTTCACGTAGATGGCGGCGTCGCGGTTGGCCAGGGCCAGGGCGTTCTTCGTCTGGTGGTCCTCGGCTACGTTGGGACTGGGCACGAGGATGACGGGCTTGCCGATGAGGCAGAACTCGCTGATGCTGCTGGCGCCGGCACGGCTGATGACGAGGTCGGCGGCACGGTAGGCGGCGCCCATGTCGGTGATGAAGTCGGTTACCTTCAAGTTGGGAATCTTCGACTGGCGGTTGTCAAGCTTCGACTTGATGTCGGCATAGTAGTACTTGCCCGTCTGCCAGAGGAACTGCACGTTGCTCGCGGCGACGAGGTCGAGGTGCTGCATGACGCTCTCGTTGATGGTGCGGGCACCGAGCGAGCCGCCGACGAGCAGAATGGTCTTCTTCTCAGGGTCGAAACCTAAGCTGCGGACGGCATCCTCGCGCGAGAGGGTGGTCTCGAGCAGGGCCTGGCGCACGGGGTTGCCCGTCAGCATGATCTTGTCGGCGGGGAAGAAGCGCTCCATGCCCTCGTAGGCCACGCAGATCTTGCGGGCCTTGGCGGCCAGCTGCTTGTTGGCCAGGCCGGCGTAGCTGTTCTGCTCCTGTATCAGCGTCGGGATGCCCATGCTGTTGGCAGCGCCGAGAGCGGCACTGCTGGCATAGCCGCCCACGCCGACGGCCACGTCGGGCCGGAACTCACGCAGAATTTTCTTGGCCTGCCACTTGCTGCGCAGGTAGTCGAAGGCCACGCCGATGTTGGCGGGTTTCCACAGCGGGCGGTAGAAGCCGCGGATGGGCAGCCCCTTTATTTCGTAGCCCGCTGCCGGCACGCGCTGCATCTCCATGCGGCCCTGTGCGCCGATGAACAGTATCTTGGCGTCGGGGCGCAGGCGGCGCACGGCGTTGGCTATCGAGACGGCGGGGAAGATGTGGCCTCCGGTGCCGCCACCACTGACAATGACTCTTAGCTCTTTATTCATATCTTTTCAATACTAACTTTTTCTGTCCGCATCTTTGCCGACCGGCTGATGCTCAGGATGGCTCCTATGTAGGCACAGTTGATGATGGTCGACGTGCCGCCCTTCGAGATAAGCGGCAACGGCTGTCCCGTGACGGGTGCCAGTCCCACGGCCACCATCATGTTGAACGTGGCCTGAATGACCAGCAGCAGAGCCAGACCCATGATGAGGAAGGCCGGGAAGTTGTTCTCGCACCGCGTGGCGATGCGGGCGGCACGGTAGAGCAGCACGATATACAGGAACACCACGAAGGCGGCGCCGAAGATGCCCATCTCCTCGATGATGATGGCATAGATGAAGTCGGAGAACGCCTGCGGCAGGTAGTCGCGCTCGGTGGAGTTGCCCGGCCCCTTGCCGATGATGCCCGACGAGGCGATGGCGATGTTGGCGTGGCCCACCTGGAAGTTCTCGTCAATCTTATACTCCTCAGCAGGCACCTCCTCGCTGTTGAAATGTTTCAGGATGCGGTTGCGCCAGGTGTAGAAACGGTGGAACACACCGCCGCCCTTGATGGCATCCTTGTCGACGCTCTCCTCGCCAGCAGCGTTGACGACCTCGGTCATGTGGTTCTCCTCGGTGCGCTTCTCCTCGATGCTGCCCAGCGTCAGGACCAGCACCAGGAAGGCGGCTGCACCCACGGCAATGAAGGCGGCCAGCTTGCCCATCTGCGACATCGGCACATGGCCGATGAACATCATCAGGAAGATGACGGCAAAGAGCAGGGCCGCCGTCGACAGGTTCTCGATACCGATCAGGAACGTCGTGGGCAACAGGATGAGCAGGATGTACTTGAACGCCTTGCGGTCGGCACCCGTCTCGCGCTGCATGGCGCTGAGAATCTGGGCCGTGACGAGCACCATCGTGCCCTTGGCAATCTCCGACGGCTGGAAGGTGAAGCCCATCAGCGAGATGACGCGGTTGGCGCCGTTGATGCTCTCGCCGCCGATGAGTACCCACAGCAGCGTGATTGCCGTGATGACCAGCAGGAACGGCGTCATCAGTTTGAAGTAGCGGCAGGGGACGTTGAGCGTCACCACGGCCACGATGACGCCAGCGACAATCATGGCCGCATGGTAGACAATGGGACCCATGTAGTTCTGCGTCTTGTACGTCAGGTTGCTCGAAGCCGAGAAGACTTCGATGATGCTGATCATGCAGAGGAAGAAGAACACCATCCAGATGACCTTGTCGCCTTTGAAGATATTGCCTATTTTCTTGTTCACCTTGAGTATTTACGATTTACAGGATTTTCGATTGACGAGTTAGAGGGAGCGGGCTATGGCCTTGAACTGCTCGCCGCGGTCCTCCATGTTCTTGAACAGGTCGAAGGAGGCGCAGCAGGGCGAGAGGAGCACCGTCTCGCCGGGCTTGGCCAGCTCGTAGCAGGCCTCCATGCATTCGCGCATGGAGTGGGTGTCGCGCACGGGGATGCCCAGCGCGTCGAAGTTCTGGTGGAGCTTGGCGTTGTCGGCACCAAGGTAGACCAGTGCCGAGCACTTCTCGCGAATGAGCGGCTTGATGGGCTCGTAGTCGTTGCCCTTGTCCTTGCCGCCGATGATGAGTACCACGCGGGTCTTCATCGACTCCAGCGCGTACCAGCAGGCATCGACGTTGGTGGCCTTCGAGTCGTTGACGTAGTGGACGCCGCGCACGTCGCAGACCTTCTCCAAGCGGTGCTCCACACCAGGGAAGTCGCTCAGCGACTTGCGGATGGACTCCTTCTTGATGCCGGCGATGTTGGCTGCCAGTCCGGCTGCCAGTGAGTTGTAGACGTTGTGGCGCCCAGAGAGGCTCAGCTCCTCCTGCTCCATGTTGAAGGGCGTCGGGTATTCCAGCTTGTACTGCCCCTCCTCGATGTAGCCGATGACGCCGCTCTTCTTGATGTCGGAGAACGGACACTGCACGGCCTTGATGTCGTACTTCTTCAGCTCCTTGGCAATGACAGGGTCGTCGGCCCAGTAGATGAAGGCGTCCTGCGGCGTCTGGTTCTGGATGATGCGCATCTTGGCGTCGGTGTACTTCTGCATGGAGTTGTCGTAGCGGTCCAGATGGTCGGGCGTGATGTTCAGCAGGATGGCGATGTTGGCCCGGAAGTCGTACATGTTGTCGAGCTGAAACGACGACAGCTCGATGATGTAGTACTCGTGGGGCTCCTCGGCCACCTGCAGGGCCAGCGAGTGGCCGATGTTGCCGGCCAGTCCGGCGTCGTAGCCTGCCTGGCGGAAGATATGGTAGATGAGCGAGGTGGTCGTAGTCTTGCCGTTGGAGCCGGTGATGCAGATCATCTTCGACTGGGTGTAGCGGCCTGCGAACTCTATCTCGCTGATGATGTGGATGCCCTTCTGGATGGCTTTGCTTACCATCGGTGCCGTGTCGGGGATGCCCGGCGACTTGATAATCTCGTCGGCCGACAGGATCTTCTCTTCGGTATGCTGGCCTTCCTCCCACGCAATGCCGTGGTCGTCGAGCAGTTTCTTGTAACGGTCGGCAATCTTTGACATGTCTGAGACAAACACGTCGAAGCCCTGCTTCTTGGCCAGCACGGCAGCTCCTGCACCGCTCTCGCCGGCTCCTAATACAACTATGAGACCCACCCCCGGCCCCTCCCTTTGAGGGAGGGGAGTGGTTACTCGGTTATCGGTTCTTGTTTCTTCCATTTTCTTCTTCTTTCTTATCTGTCCACTCCCCTCCCTCCAGGGAGGGGCAGGGGGGTGGGTCCTCTTTTATCTTATCTTCAACGTTATAATGGTCAGTGCCGCCAGGATGATAGTGATAATCCAGAAGCGGAACGTAATCTTCGACTCATGGAACTGGCGCTTCGGCCAGCCACGCAGGACGTAGTGCGACGTCGGGTCGAGCTGCGAGTCCAGACGGCGGAAATTGTCGTGGATGGGCGTAGCCCGGAACACGCGGACGCGCTTGCCCTTCTTCTTCATCAGCTTGAACCACTGCGTCTGGATGATGACGCTCAGGCTCTCGATGAAGAAGATGCCGCAGAGGATGGGCAGCAGCAGCTCCTTGTGGATGATGACGGCGCAGACGCCGATGATGCCGCCGATGGTGAGCGACCCCGTATCGCCCATGAACACCTGGGCGGGGTAGGCGTTGTACCACAGGAAGCCGATCATGGCTCCGACGAAGGCACAGAGGAACACCACCAGCTCCTCGGCGTGGGGAATATACATCAGGTCGAAGTAGGCGGCGTAGACGATGTGGCCCGACACGTAGGCCAGAATGAGCAGCGCCACGCCGATGACCGCCGAGTTGCCCGCACACATGCCGTCCATGCCGTCGTTCAGGTTGGCACCGTTGGACACGGCTGTCACCACGAGGATGGTCATCAGCACGAAGAGCACCCAGCCTGCAGCCACCTTATGGTCGCCAAGGAAGCTCAGCACTTCGGAGTAGTTCAGGTTGTGATTCTTCACGAAGGGGATGGTGGTCTTCAGCGACTTCACCGCCTCGGTCTTGTGCTTCACCACGACCTCCTGATTCTGCTGCTGCACGCTGACATTCTCGCGCACGACGGCATCGGGACTGAGCCAGAGCGTCAGGCCTACGATAAAGCCAATGCTGATCTGTCCCACAATCTTATACTTGCCCTTCAGTCCTTCCTTCTTCTGGCGGAAAATCTTGATGTAATCGTCAAGAAAGCCTAAGAAGCCCAGCCAGACAGTGGTCATCAGCATCAGGATGATGTAGATATTGCGGATGCGGGCGAAGAGTAGCACGGGAACGAGGATGGACACGATGATGATGATACCGCCCATGGTGGGCACGCCCTTCTTCTCGACGCCAAAGGGGTCGATGGCCGGGTCGCGCTCGGTCTCGTAGATCTTCTTGCGCCGCATGTACTTGATGAAGTACTCGCCGAACCACGCCGAGATGAGCAGCGCCAGGATGAGCGTCAGCAGCGACCGGAACGAGATGTACGACCACATGTGGCTGCCCGGTATGTTGTATTGCTCCAAGAATCTGAACAGATAGTATAGCATCTTCTTCTATTTTCGATTTACGGATTTTCTATTTACTATTTGGCAAAGCACTCGCGGACAACCTCGTGGTCGTCGAAGTGGTGCTTCACGCCCTTGATTTCCTGATAGTCCTCGTGGCCCTTGCCGGCAATGAGGATGACGTCGCCACGCTCGGCCATCATGCAGGCCGTGCGGATGGCCTCGCGGCGGTCGACAATGCTTATGACCTTCTTCATCTGCTTGGCATCGAGACCGGCCAGCATGTCGTTGATGATGTCCTGCGGCTCCTCGAAGCGGGGGTTGTCGCTGGTGATGATGACGCGGTCGCTCTGGCGCACGGCTTCCTGGGCCATGAGCGGGCGCTTGCCCTTGTCGCGGTTGCCGCCTGCGCCGCAGACGGTGATGACCCGGCCCTTGCCGTCGAGCACCTCGTGGATGGCCTTCAGCACATTTTCTAGGGCGTCGGGCGTGTGGGCGTAGTCGACGACGGCGGTAAAGCCCTCCGGCGAGCGGATGGGGTCGAGGCGCCCGTTGACGCTCTTCAGCGTGCTCATCGTGACGAGAATGTCCTCGGGCTGCTTGCCCAGCATCACGGCGGCACCATAGACGCAGAGCAGGTTCGAGACGTTGAAGCGTCCGATGAACTGCACGCCCACCTCGCGGCCGTCGATCTCGAGATACATGCCCTCAAAGTGGCACTCGATAATGCGGGCACGGAAGTCGGCCATCTGGCGGATACTGTAGGTCTTCACCTGCGCCTTCGTGTTCTGCACCATGAACAGGCCGTTCTTGTCATCGGCATTGGTAATGGCGAAGGCGCCCTTCGGCAGCTGGTCGAAGAACATCTTCTTGGCGTCGCGGTAATTCTCGACGGTCTTGTGGTAGTCCAGGTGGTCGCGGGTCAGGTTGGTAAAGAGTCCGCCGGCGAACTTCAGACCGCCGATGCGCTTCTGGGCAATGGCATGGCTTGAGCACTCCATGAACACGTACTCGCAGCCGGCCTGCACCATGCGCTCCAACAGCTCGTTCAGCTCGATGGCGTCGGGCGTGGTGTGGGTGGCGGCCACGGCCTCGCCGTCGATGTAGTTGCACACCGTCGAGAGCAGGCCGCACTTGTGGCCCATCTGGCGGAACATATTATATAATAAGGTGGCGATGGTCGTCTTGCCATTGGTGCCCGTCACGCCAACCAGCTTGAGGTGTGACGTCGGGTCGCCGTGGAAGAGCGTGGCCACCGGCCCTACGGCGTCCTCGGTCGACTCCACCTGTACGTAGGTGACGCCGTCGGCCGTCGTCTCGGGCATGTCTTCGCATAAAATGGCCGATGCCCCCAGTTCGACTGCTCGCGCAATAAACTGGTGGCCATCGACCTGTGTTCCTTTCATGGCTACGAACAAATAGCCAGGCTTAACCTGCCGTGAGTCAATCTTGACTCCGGCAATGTCTTTGTCGGCGTTGCCAACGATGGCCAGCGGCCTGACGTTCTTCAGAATTTCTCTCAAATTCATCATTGTAAGTATTCTATTTGTTATATTTCCAAACGTAGTTCACACACCGTTCCCGGAGTCACGGCCTTGCCCGCCGCTATGCTTTGCGACTTCACCTTGCCACGACCGACGAGGGCCACCTTCATACCCCGGCGCTCCAGCTCGTAGACGGCATCGCGGGCACCCATTCCCGTCACGTCGGGAACTATTCCCTGATTTACCTTGGCCACCTTCGGTGCTTCGCCCTTCAGACCCAGACGACTGAGCACATAAGAAGCAGAGCCTTCGTCGCCACCTTTCACACCGGGCGTGAAGTTAGATGTGGAATCGCGGGCATCGTCGACCAGCCGCTTCACGTTCTGTGCCATCACGCCTTCAGCTATGTGACGGAACACGACGCCGCTCATGCCGCCGCCCGAGGCGGGCAGGCCGCGCTTGCGCAGACAGACGATGCACGAGTAGCGCGGGGCGTCGGCGGGGAAGAAACCGGCAAAGCTGAGCCAGTAGCGCGTCACACCCGAGTGGTAGCCGCCATGTTCATCGGCTATCTGGGCGGTACCCGTCTTGCCAGCCACCTTGAACGACCGCGACAGCGGGGCTGCCTTGCGGCCCAGACCCTGACTGACGACGTGTTCCAGAATGGTCTGCATCATGGTAATGGTCTCCGGCTTGGCAATGCGCTCCTTCAGCACCACGGGCGGGTATTCCTTAATGGTCTCGCCGTCCTTCACCAGCCGTTTTACAAACCTCGGCTGCATCATTCGTCCGTCGTTGGCGATGGCGTTGTAGAAGGCCAGCGTGTTGATGGGCGCAATCTGCGTCTCGTAGCCTATCGACATCCAAGGCAGCGTTGTCTTGCTCCAATACTTAGAGCGGTCGGTGGTCTTCGTATCGGGCATACGGATGATGGGCGGACGGTAGCCCTCGATGGGCAGCTTCAGGTCTTCGTGGATGCCTACGCGGTAGAGGCCCTGCACGTACTTCTCGGGATGGCCGCCATAGAACCGGTCGATGACGTGGCTCGTGCCGACGTTCGAGCTGACTTCCAGCGTGCGGGCCACGTTGATGTCCTGGTAGCCGCCGCGGCGCCAGTTGTGGTCCTTCATCCAGCGGCCGTGCATCTCGACCACGCCGCTGCCCGTATGTATGATGTAGCTTGTGTCGTTGGGAATCACGCCGTCGTCAAGTGCCACGAGCAGCGAGGCCACCTTGAACACCGACCCCGGCTCGCAGCGGTAGCTGATGGCCGAGTTGATGGCCTCGGCATACTGGCCGTCGGGCATGCGCATCATGTTGACAATGGCCTTTACGTCGCCCGTCTCCACCTCCATCAGGATGGCCACGCCGAGGTCGGCATTCACCTCGGGCAGCTTCATCTCATCGATGAGGGCGCGCTCAGCCAGGTCCTGCATGTTCACGTCGATAGTGGTCACGATGTCGGCACCGTCAACAGGCGGCAACTCGGTGATATTCATTATCCTGTTGAGCACCTTCTGACGATGGACCAGTCCGTTCTTGCCGCGCAGCGTCGAGTCGAACGACAGCTCCAGACCGCAGCGGGCAGAGTCGATCTCACCGAACATGACACCCACCGTGCGCTGGGCCAGCGAACCGAAGGGGCGGTTACGGGCGTTGAACTCGTCCCAGTGGAAGCCACCCTTGCCTACCGAGAGGTTGAAGATGGGCAACTTCTTGAGCAGGGCGAACGTGTTGTAGTCAATACGGTGTTTCCATACCGGCCAATGGCGGGCACCGACGGTGCCGTCACGGTTCACCTTGTTGCGTCCCTCTTGCAGATAGGCCTTGAACTCGCTGACCGACTGCTGGGGGAAGATGTCGTTCAGTCCAATGCAGAGGCTGTCAATCTTCTCGTCCCAAAGCCGGTTGACCCTGTTGATGGCAGCGGTGTCCCATGGAATGTTCTTCTGACGGCCGGGCTGGAAGTCCACGAACACCTTGTACTCTGGAATGGAGCTGGCCATCAGCTGACCGTCGCAGCTCAGGATGTTGCCACGGTTAGGCTTCACGGGAATGGAGTCGTGCTTCAGCTGCTGCTGGACAGCATTCCAGTAGTCCTTCTGGACAGTCATGATATAGAGGGCCTTGCCAATGATGGCAATTCCGATAACCGTCAACGTCAGCACAATGGCGAAGTAGCGCGGCATGACCTTATTACTGTTGAACTTACTCATCTCCGTTTCCGCTTAAAAATCCTCGTTCGGGTATATTTATTATATAAGGTGGCTGCGGACTGGCGTGCAGCAGCGAGTCGTGGTTCGCTCTCAGCACACGCAGCACCTGACTCTCGCGGCAGCGCTCGGTCAGTGTGCTCGAACTCGACAGAGCCTTGTATTTGGCGTCCTTCAGCTCACGTTCCATCTTGTCAATCATAATCATGTCCTGCTGGCACTGGTAGCGGAAGGCCACGTAGACCACCGTGAAAAACACGATGAGCACCAGCGTCCAGATGTTGCGACGAACCAGGTTGGCCGACAGGATGTCGCCGCCAAGTATCTTGCGGAGCGTAAGCGTTCCCACCGGCAGGGTGTCGTCCTCGCTCACGTTCTTCTTGATCTCCTTCAGCTTCTCCAAGGCGTTTTGCTCTTTCGCCTTGAGCTCTTCCTGGATGTCACTTTTCTCTTCTGCCATGAATTTATATTCGTTCTGCAATTCTCAACTTGGCGCTACGACTGCGCGGGTTGCGCTGCTGCTCGTCGTCGGTAGGTACGATGACCTTGTTGTTTACCGCGCGGAACGGCGACGCTGTGCGTCCGAAGAAGTCCTGCTCGACCCGCCCTTCGGCATTGCCGGCCTTCATGTAGTTCTTCACGATGCGGTCCTCCAGAGAGTGGTACGTGATGACCGACAACCGGCCACCCTTCCTCAACACCTCTGTGGCTCCGGCCAGCATCTCCTTCAGTGCCTCCAACTCGTGGTTCACTTCTATACGGAGCGCCTGGAACAGCTGAGCCGTCTCTTTCTTCTCGCGCTCTGGCCTGAGCAGGCCGCTCACTGTCTGCAACAGTTCGCCGGTGGTCGCGATGCGCTGCTGTGACCGTGCCTTCACGATGAGCGCTGCCAATCGTCGTGCCTGCTTCAACTCTCCATAGAGATAGAAGATGTCGGCCAACTGTTGTTCGTCGTAGCCGTTGACAACGTCGGCGGCCGTCATACCGGCACGCTTGTTCATCCGCATGTCGAGGGGCGCTTCAAAACGGAAGGAGAAACCGCGCGTCTCATCGTCAAAATGGTGACTCGAAACGCCCAGGTCGGCCAACAGACCGTCGACCTCTTCAACTCCGTAGTAGCGCATCCACTGCTTGAGATACCTGAAGTTGCTCCTGACGAAAGTAAACCGCTCGTCGTCGACGATGTTCTTTTCGGCATCGGCATCCTGGTCGAAACCATAGAGATGTCCATCTGGCCCCAGGTGTTGGAGTATTTCCCTGCTGTGACCACCACCGCCAAAGGTGACGTCGACATAAATACCGTCAGGTTGGATAGCCAACCCGTCAATGCTTTCTTTCCGAAGCACTGGTACATGGTATGTCTCCGCCGTGACAATCATCTATTCAGTATCTCTCTGCAGGAGAGTCTCCTGCCCCATAATGTTTTCGAGCGCCTTGCCAAATTCTTCACTGCTCATCTTTGTGGCCTCTACCTTATCGTTTGCCCAAATCTCGATGGTGTCGTCCATACCTATGAACTTGACGTCCTGCTGAATGCCCGCCATCTGGAGATAACGCTTGGGAATAAGGAACCGGCCATTGCCGTCGAGTGTCACGAGTTCTACTTCAGAGACAAACTGACGGAAGATTTGCTGATGCTGGGCATTATACCTGTTCAGCCTTCTGCGGAGCGTGTCCTGCTGCTCATTCCATACGCTTTCAGGATACAGCACAAGACAAGGCTGGAAAATGTCTTTCCGCAGTATCAGCGTTTCGCTGCCCGATGCCTGTAGCACCTTGCGGAAAACGGCTGGCAGAAAGGCTCTTCCCTTTACATCAGTCTTGGCTTCTATGTTACCTAAAAAGCGCATATATATATTAATGTGAAGAATTCAGCCACAAAGTTACACATTTTCCCCCACATTCCACCACTTTACCCCACTTTTTTTTGAATTTAACATCTTTTTATTGATTTTGGGCGGTTTTGTCTCACGGAATCAGACAATCTTAAGCGAGTTTTGCACTTTTTCGCGAAAAATGTGTCATTTTTCAAAGAAATATGTTACTTTTGCAACTTGATTGAAAGCTATCACTAAAAAAATGGTTACGGTAACTGAGAAAACAGTCGACATTGATAACATTCTGAAATCAAAGTTGGGAAGCAAGGCCAAGTTTTTGCCTCGCCCGCTGGTTTCTTGGCTCAAGCGCATTGTCCATCAGGATCAGGTGAATGCCTATCTGTGGGAGAGCCGCCACCTTGTGGGTACCGAATGGCTTGAAGAATGTGTCAGATACCTGGATGCCACGCTCGACATCGTGGGCGAGGAGAACCTGCCTGACAAAAACGACGGGCGGCTCTATACCTTCGTCTCTAACCACCCCTTGGGCGGTGAGGACGGCGTGGCTCTCGGCGCCATCATCGGCCGCCACTACGACGGACGCTTCCGTTACCTCGTCAACGACCTGCTGATGAACCTTCCCGGACTGGCACCGCTCTGCATACCCATCAACAAGACCGGCAAGCAGGGGCGCGACTTCCCGAAGATGGTAGAGGCCGGTTTCCAGAGCGACAACCACATGCTTATGTTCCCCGCCGGTCTGTGCTCACGCCGAAAGAACGGCGAGGTGCGCGACATCGACTGGAAAAAGACGTTCATTGCCAAGAGCGTAGAATACAAGCGCGACGTCGTGCCCATCCATTTCAGCGGCCAGAACTCCAATCGCTTCTACCGGTTGGCAAACTTCTCTGACCGTTTCCTGCCATTCAACTTCGCCATGCTGTTTTTAGTTGATGAAATGTATAAAAACGTGCATAAAACCTTCCGCGTCACCATCGGCAAGCCCATCCCCTGGCAGACCTTCGACCATAGCCGTAAGCCTGCTGAGTGGGCCCAATGGGTCAAAGACCGCGTCTACGAGCTCGGCCTTGGCAGCACGTCAGAGAAAGAACAGTAATACAAACCAAGAATAACTCTCGCAAAAACTGAAACCCCAATGGAACAACCCATTATCGCCCCCATCCCCAAGGAAGTGCTCCGCAGCGAACTGACACCCGACCACCAGCTACGCATGACCAACAAGAGCAACAACGAAATCTACATCGTCACCGCTCATAACGCACCCAACGTGATGCGCGAGATAGGCCGACTGCGCGAGATTGTGTTTCGCGAAGCCGGAGGAGGAACGGGCAAAGAAACCGACATCGACGAGTTCGACATCTGCGAGAACTGCTACAAGCAGCTCATCGTCTGGAATCCCGAGCAACAGGAGATTATAGGCGGCTACCGCTATCTTGCCGGCACCGACTGGGAACTCGACGCCAACGGGCAGCCCATCCTGGCCACCAGCCACATGTTCCATTTCAGCGAGAAATTCCTCAAGGAGTACATGCCCTACACCATCGAGCTGGGCCGCTCGTTCGTCAGCCTGCCCTACCAGAGCTCGCGCATGGGAGCCAAGAGCCTCTTTGCGCTCGACAACCTCTGGGACGGACTGGGCGCGCTCACCGTCATCAAGCCCAACGTGAAATACTTCTTCGGCAAGATGACCATGTACCCCTCCTATATCCGCAAGGGGCGCGACATGATTCTCTACTTCCTCAAGAAGTATTTCGACGACAAGGAAAAGCTGATTTTGCCGATGAAACCGCTGAAAATTGAATCAGACCCCGCAGAGCTCGAACAGCTTTTCTCAGGCAATAGCTTTAACGAGGACTACCGCATCCTGAACCGCGAAATCAGGAAGTTAGGCTACAACATTCCACCATTGGTAAACGCCTACATGAACCTCTCGCCGACGATGAAACTCTTCGGCACCGCCATCAACTACGGCTTTGGCGACGTCGAAGAGACTGGCATCCTGATAGCCATGGAGGAAATATTCGAGCAGAAGCGCGTGCGCCACATCGACTCCTTCATCCGCCAGCACCCCGACGCCCTACAGATTACCAGCGGCGCCAACAAGATTATCTATTCCACCACTTCCAAATCAGAATAGAAGATTCGGTTCCCTGAAGTGATACGGCTGCAGTCCAGTTTTAGCAACGAGCCTGCTGCGGGCGTACAGTTTATGGTCTGCCAAATGGGATTATTCACGATGTTCGAGAATTCGCCCTTAGCCAATACCGTCCACGTCCGGCCGTCGTCGGGTGAGATGGACAGCGTGTAGTCGAGCGGCATACCTTCCTTGGTATCCTGCGACGGTAGGAAGCGCAGCTTTCGCACCGTCATCTGTTTGCCCAATCCGATGTACATCGATTGAACCGGACTGCCTGAACCGGGGAAGAAGATGTTGTAGTTAGACGACAGTTTCTCACCATTCTCTGGAGTATCGGCATCAATATCCGGTGCAAGGTAAGCGTTCATAGCTATAATGACTGGCGTCGCTTTTGAGTCGAGGATAGTCAGCCGTATCTGCGTGGTCTCCGTGGTGGGGAAGCAGAGAATGCGCTTGCGTCCGATGGTAGTCATGCTGCGCTGCGGCTCCTCCGAGATGATGTCGTGCAACTCAGTCCATTTACCGCCTATAAGTGCCTCGACCTTGAACTTCTTTACGCGCTGTCCCTGGCGGATGTCCTCGCCAACCATCAAACGATTGAATGCCGTGGGGCGCTTGAAGGTCAGCGTCGACACTGTGGGTGATAGCTTACGCTTAGCCTTTAAGGGATGGTCGAAGATTTTGCGCACCATCTGATAGAAGACTGCGCCGCGAATGCTGTCTTCGGCGTGGATAAGGCCGTCCTTGTCAATGGGGAAGTTCAGCAGTAGTGTTGAGTTGCGCCCTACCGATTTATAGTACGTTTCCATCAGTTTTGACAGGCTTTTCACGTGACCGTTCTCGCTGTCGTGATAAAACCAACCGGGACGTATCGAGGTGTTCGTCTCGCCCGGGCACCACACGTCGCCGTCCTCCACGCCGTAGTGCAGCATGGGCCATGTCACGTCGCCCGTACTGTTCAGCATACTCCAGTTGGTCTCGCCGATGTTGCCAGCCTCGGTGCCCACCCAGCGCAGGTCGCCACGGCGGTCGGCACCGTCGTTCCAGATGACGCAATGGGGTTGCAGCTCGCGTATCATCTTATAGGTATCGCCCCATTGGTAATAGCTCAGACGGTCGATGGTCCGCGTCTCGTCGGCACCGCCGTACCAGCCGTTGCCGCCGTTGGCGCCGTCGAACCACACTTCAAAGACTTCGCCATAGTTGGTCAGCAGTTCACGCAGCTGGTTGCGGAAATAGGTGACATACGCCGGCCGGCCGTATTCAGGATGGTTACGGTCCCACGGCGAGAGATAGACGGCGAACTTCAGCCCGTACTCGCGACAGGCGTCGGCCAGTTCGCGGACAACGTCGCCCTTGCCGTTCTTCCACGGCGTGTTCTTTACCGAATAGTCGGTGTAAGCCGACGGCCACATACAGAAGCCGCAATGGTGCTTGGCGGTGAAGATGATGCCCTTCATGCCGGCGTTCTTGCAGGTGCGCACCCACTGGCGGCAGTCGAGCTTCGACGGATTGAAGAGTTTCACATCCTCGTTGCCGTAGCCCCACTCCTGGTCGGTATAAGTGTTCAGCGAATAGTGGATGAAGGCATACATCTCCATATCCTGTAGCGCCAACTGGTGCTTGGTCGGTGTTGGAGCAGTCTGCCCGTGGGTGCCACCCAAAGCACCCACCAGGCAGCAGATAACCAATAAATGTTTCTTCATAGTCTTATCTTCCGATATATTTCTTTCCATTCCTGATATAGAGGCCGCGGACAGTTGTCGGATTGACCTTGACACCCATCAGGTTGTAAACAGATGCATCACTGGTCTCATTGTTAAGGGAACTGATGCCCGTTGCATCCAGGCTGACGCAGTAAAGACGGAAGTTGTCAAGCTTATAACGGCCGGTGCAGTCCCACCAGTTCTCCTCGTAGTTGCGGTTCATGGCCACCTTGTTGTTATCGGTGCGAACGCCCAATGTCAGCTCCTCGTCCTTGCCGATGGTCACCTCGACAGTAAGTGTCGACATATTGCCCATATCGCCAGAGACACCGGTATTGTTGCTGTTTACCTCATCATAGCCGGCAAATGAACGCGAGACTTCCTCTGGATGGAGTTTGTCGAGTTCCGATGCGATATAGTATTCAGGTTTGCCATAATACTGGGCTACGTTGTTGACAAGCAGGCGTTGTCCTGTCAGTCGCGAGCATCCGCCGTCGTAGGTTACGTTCATATCGACCGTCACTTTGTAGGTACCGGCTGGCAGGCCCTTGATGGTCTGGTAGAGATATGCGTCGGGCACCGGTGCCGAAAGCAGGCAATAGGAGTGGGCGCCGTCTGTGGTATATTGGTTATCCTCAATGGCCGTCCAGCTGTTGATACCGGCGTCAGTAAGTTCCTGAGCGGTATGGCACTCCTTACCTTCAACCAGCATCGACCAGCCGTAAGGCACGGTATGGGCGGCACCGCCCACTGCCTCGTCGTTGCCGTACGTGTTCTCAAAACTGGCGTTTGTGATGAGGGTTGTCAAGTCATCGCCTGCTTTTACGCCGCCACCTAACTTAGCCTCCGAGATGAGTTTCTCTATCTGATCGATGGCTGCAGCCACACCTGCATTGTCGAGCAAGGGGTATTCGGAGTCATAGTCGGCCTTCGTTGTGTTGTAAAGAGTCTGGAGTTGTTGTCCGGCAGTTGTCTGTAAGACTGTTGCGCTATTTAGTGTCTCCTGAGCTTGGGCCAACGTGACAGCCAACCGTTTGTATTCTTTGATACTGACTGCAGCCTGGTCAAACAGTGTGATAAGGTCATTGGCAGCACCGTTGATATCGTCGTACTTGGCCTTCTGGTTTTCCAGCTTGACCTTGCCGGCAGCCATGGCTTCCTCGATGGCTTTGCGCACCACGCCTTCCATTTTCTGTTCAAGATAGTCATTGGCCTTCGTTAGCGCATTGTTCAGGTTGTCGATAGCCTCCTTTATATTGGCACCGACATAGATGAGACGGAGGTTAGTGAAGCAATTCCAAAAACCATTCTGAGAGCAGTCGAATTCTATCTTTAGGGTATTGTCGGTGACGGTTGTCTCTACCACATTATTATATAGTCCCAAGGCAAAGAACTTGAGTGCCGTGTTGGCATCGTTAGGTACAAAGTAGTTGGCACCCTCGTAACCCTCCTTGATGTCGGTAGGACCGCAGGCAAACACGTTTTGGATAGTTACCTCGTCACTATTGAGGCGTATTTTCGACTTCACGTTGAAGGTTGGACTTCCATCACCGTTGTTCCAGTCAGCTTCTGATTGTGCCCAGTCCCAGGAACACCACTGGAAACCCTGCACTTCAAGCCGGTAAGTACCATTGGCAACGTTATCGAGAACCTGCTCGGCCTTCCAGTCGCCCCACCACTTCTCCATAATCTTCTTATCAGAGTCGATGCCGAAATCGTTGAGCGTAGCCTTCCAGCCACCGTTGGTATCGAAGTGTCCGTTGACTAGCAGATAAGTGACGTCGGTGCCAGCAGCAAGGACTGAGTTGGCTGCCTTGTCAATAAGGTCGGAGAGGAACGTGATAATGTCCTCTATCTGGGCATTGTCAAACGCGCGATCCTTGATTTTCTCATCGAATTCATTCTCTAACAGATAGTCGCCCAACTGATCCATAAGTTCCGACTCACCGCCGTCAGCGAGTGTCATCTCTGCCTTAGCCAGAACGTCGGCGAGTTTGACGTATGCATCTTTGTTGGCCAGCGCACTTTCGTAATCAGCCAGAAACGTGGTGAAGAGCGCTTCTTGAGCTTCCACATCGCCTGCAGCTATCAGTTCATTGGCCTTTTTGATGTCAGCAGCAAGCACGTTGGTGTATGTCACATTTACATCTTCCATCATCGCCTGTGCGCTGGCTATGAGTTGGTTCAGACGGTCGGCAGCAGGTTTCTCGCCAAAATAATCAAGTTTGAAGTCGAGAATGATACACTGGCCGACGTTGGTGCCCTCAAACA
This sequence comes from uncultured Prevotellaceae bacterium, assembly GCA_902800435.1. The sequence continues at coordinate 106,243 of CADCEQ010000001.1, forward strand.
TGATGCCCACTTCGGCCTCGCCGGTACGACATTCGAACTCGACCTCCGAAAGACCTTGCCACCAGCCCGTATCGGTAAGGAGCGACTTGAACATCTTATCGCCAACTTTGGCATAGATATAGGCTCCCTTGATGGGGTCGCCCTCTTCGCCGGTATGACGAATCCACAGGCCGTAGTTGCCCAGCCTGTACTTACCGTTCTTCAAATCCTTAAGTTCTTGATATACCTTATTGTCGCCAAAAGCGCTACCTGACCAGGAGCCGATTGTCTTATTGTCAGAATAGAAGCCTTGGCCGTCCCACTCGCCCATACCACAGAACGATGCAGGAACCATCGTCCATCCCGGCACGTCGTGACCGTCGCTTACCCAGTTTTCAGTCAGGTCGGCATTGCGCATATAGCGCTGAGTGACATCGCAAGGTCTTTCCTCCGAGGCGTTCTCGAAGCGCAACTCATTGAGATCGGCCTGCACGCTGGCAATAGCCGCATCGAATGCAGCCTTATCGGTAGCAGTGTTGTAGACATCTACCAACGATGTCACATCGTAGCCATAGCCCTGCAGCTCGGTCATTACTTGATGGAGCGCAATTTTACCGATGAAATCGGCATATTTTGTCTCGGGCAGGAAATACCAGTCGAGGGCGCCTTCGCCTGCTTTGATAATCGGAACAATGGTCTGCGAGGTGTATGAGACGCCTGTCCACATATCGGGGTAGGCCGTCCACGAATAGGTGGCATCGCTCTTTGAGGGACGCAAGTAGTAGGAGCCTGAGGTTTGTTTCTCAATGAACCACATGGTGCCAGCCTCGCCTTCTCCGCCGTTGCATCCCACGTAATCAAGGTCGGCATACAGGAAGCCGTCAGGACCATAGAACGTCCAGTCGCCGTTGTCATTTTTCTCCATTAGGAAGGGCGTTCCCGTTTCAGAGGGAACCGTCTGCATGCCATAGACGCCAACGAACTTCTCGATGGAATAATTGTAAATGTAATACTTTTCACCGCTTACGGGCGAGACATCGCCAGGAACAGGTTTTTCCCACTCGGCAGCCATAGCGCAGAGGCTCGTTGCCAACAAAACTGTAATCAAGCACAGTACTTTTCTCGTTCTTTTCATGTTTGCTAGTTTTTAGGTTTTACAATCTGGCTGCAAAGATACTACCTTTAAAGAAAAACCATAGGCAACGATGTTTCCATTATGGGAAGTTATGTTTTCCCCTGTTGTTTTTTGATGCTTTTTAGATAGTCGCTGGGGGTTATGCCGTATTCGGCCTTGAAGTTCATCGTGAAACTCTTCAGTGAGTTGAAACCCACTGCGTAGGCTATCTCCGTAATCTGCATCTGCGAGCGTTCTAACAAAGCCCTGCCTCGTTTGATGCGTATTGTCCGGATGAATTCGGCAGGGCCTAATCCCGTAATGGCAATGAGTTTCTTATAGAGGAGCGAGCGCGACATACCTAACTGCTGACCTAACATCTCGACAGTGAGGTCCGTATTCCCCATTTGGTCCTCGACCAGCTTGATGGCCTTCTGCAGGAATTGCTCGTCAAGTGGTGTGATGGTAACCTCGCTGGGATTGACGTCGAGTTTCTTTTTAAAATCCTGGTGGCTCTTTCCTGCCCACTCTACGAATTTCTCCTGCCGCAGTTTCAATTGTTTGCGGCGGCGTGCCCGCAACCACAGCAGGATGGCGGCGAGAACTATCAAGAAAGCATAGACAAGGAAGGCCCAGCCCGTCAGATAGAAGGGCCTGTTGACGCGAATGGCCAGTGTGCACACCTGGCTGTCGTTATCTTCGCTCACCTTGAGCAGTAGGCGGTAGTCGCCGGGACTCAGACCTACCAGCGTAATATGGTTCTCCTCGGTGTAGGCCCAGTCGTTCATCATCCCTTCTATCTTGTAGGCATAGCGCAGTCGGTTGGCATTGTTCAGGATACCTGCAAAATAGCGGATGACGACGTGGTTCTCGTCATGGTTCAGTGTGATGCGCTCGGTAGTGGCATCAATGAAGCGGTCACCAGCCTTGACGCTGACGATAGTCGGAGCACCAACGGTTGGCTGTGTGACGACCGCCTCTTCCGGGCTGATGGCTGTGTACCCTTCGATACCACCAAAAAGTACGGTTCCATCGACAGAAAGTGCCGACGAGTTTGCGTTGAAGAAAGGAGTCTGCAAGCCCTCGCGTACTGTATAGTTCCTGATGTTCCACTCCAAGGTTCCGTCCTGCCGCCTGTTTATCTCGAACCGCGATATACCGTTAGCAGTGCTCATCCAGAAGTGTCCTTGACGGTCCTCCACGATGCTCTTGATGCTGACAGCTCGTCCGTTGACATAATAGATGGTGTCGCGTTGCATATCGAAGAGGGCAAGTCCTTCTCTGTGCCCTAACAGCAGAATGTCACGCCCCTTATCGTAGTACGCGGCTGTGGCCATTTTCGGTTCCATCTCCTGCGTACCACTGAAGTTCGTGGTGTATCGCTGCGCCTTCTGTCCGTCGTAGATGAACAGCCCGTATGTCGAAGGTATCAGCAGGCGGCCGAACTTGTCACGGCAGAAGTCGGTGACCAAGATGTCGTTTCCCGCCTTGTCCTTCATCTCCTCATAGCTGCCCGTGTTCCTGTCTAACCTGACAAGCGGACTGATGGCTGAGCCGCACCAGATGCCGCCAAGGCTGTCGGTAGTCACGCACCACACGCTGTTTGTGGGCAGTTTGCCGTTGGCCATGCAGTACTGTTCATAGCCACCGTTTGCCGACATACGGAACAGCCCTTCACTATAGGTACCCACCCAGATTGTACCCTCATTGTCTTCTGCGATGGCAGATACGGTGATGTTTGGCAGGGCGGTCTTCTCCGATGCGCCGTCCTTGTGCTCCACATACAGGCCGCCGCCGTCAGTGCCTATCCAGAGATTACCCTTCGAGTCGCACAGCATCGTGCTGACGTCGCCATACTGGCGGCCCCGGCTTTGGAACATTCTCGGTGTGGCACTGGTATAGGAGATGCCCGTCTTGTAGTGGCCTGCCCAGACAGTGCCTTGACGGTCCATCGCCAAGGAGATGACGTTTTTGGAACTGAGCAGATGGGCAAAGCTGGTCATCTCAGCCGTCGTCTTGTTATAGACGATGATGCCTTTGTGGTCTGTGGCAATCCATAGGTTGCCCCGCCCGTCGTCCATCATGTCGCGAATGGCATTGTTCTTGGAGTCGGCGGTTCCTATCGTGGGAAGAGCTATCATCTGCTTCACCGTCTTCCCGTCTACGCTGTAATGACAAATCTTTTCATCGATGATGGAGAACACCCACAACGAGCGGTCGGCGTCGATAAACGTTCCGTAGATGTTGTCGCTGCGCTGCATCTCGGCAGGTAGCGTAAGCTGCCTCATCTGCCCATCAGCCACGCTAAATTGCCATACGCCCTGCTTGCCCGCTAACAGCATTGTCTCATGAGTGGCACTACAGGCGTAGAAATTCAGGTCTTCCACATGGAACAGGGCGTTCTGCCACGACCGTGAGCTGCTGCTGTTCCAGTCGTAGTGCCACAGCCTGCCTTGTTGCAGAACCCACAGCGAACCGTCGTCGGCAACCTTCAGCCTGTAGGCTTGGTCTTTAACATCGATTCCCAAATCCTTGAGCAATGCAGGCGCGTCGGCAATCAACTGACGCCTGTTTGTATTATAGATAAGGTATGCGTGCTGGCAATCTATCCATATATTTCCCTGTGCGTCCTCTTGCAACTCATCGATGGGCTCCCGCTCCTTCAGCATCGGCTCAACCTCATAACCGTCATAGCGGTCAAGTCCCATGTCAGTACCTATCCAAAGAAAGCCCTTGCTGTCAACCAACATGCACTTCACCGTACTGCTCGACAAGCCGTCGGCAGTGGTCAGCGAACGGAAACTGTAGAGGCTCTCGGCATGCGAGGCCACGACAGCTGTCAGGAAGGATATAAACAACACAAATCGGCGCATGATATATAGATGTGGACTGCAAAAATACAAATTATTCTCCATATTTACCTCTTTCAGAAACATTTTTTCGCCTCAGTCCCGAAAAAAAGCACTACCTTTGCACCCAAAACAATGTAACGTATGAAGAAAGTACTGACCCTTTTATCATTTGTCATCTGGCATTTATCATTTAACAGCGCTGTGGCGCAGACTGCTATGGACATCGCCCCCGAAATGGTGCCCGGCTGGAACCTCGGCAACACGCTGGAGCCTGGCCCTTGCAACTGGCTCTCCAACGAGCTTGACTACGAGACGGCCTGGCAAGGTTCGAAGACCACGCAGCAGATCATCGACTTCGTCAAGGCCCAAGGCTTCCGCTCCGTGCGCATCCCCTGCTCGTGGTATGTCCACATGGACCAGAACTACAACATCAGCCCGGCGTGGATGGACCGTGTGCAGCAGGTCGTTGACTACTGCATCAACGACGGCCTCTATGTCATTCTGAACGACCACTACGACAACGGCTGGATTGAGAAGTCGTTTGCCGACCAGACGCCGTCGACGGTCAGCAAGAACTGCTCCGTTCTCAGCATGATGTGGAAACAGATTGCCACCCGATTCCGCGACTACGACCACCACCTGCTCTTTGCCGGCATGAACGAGCCCAACGCCGCTGGCGACCAGAGCAAGGACAAGGCCGCCGACATCGCCACGCTCATCAAGTACGAGCAGACGTTCGTCAATGCCGTCCGTCAGACGGGCGGCAACAACAGCCGCCGCGTGCTGGTCGTGCAGTCGCCATCGACCAGCATCGACCTGGCCTACCAGTACGACGCGATGCCCACCGATGCCACCCCCGGCGCCCTGATGCTCGAGGTGCATTTCTATTCACCTTACAACTTCACCATGATGTCGAAGGACGAGTCGTGGGGCTTCCAAGCCTACTACTGGGGTTCGGGCAACCACGTCGGAGGCTCCAAGCACAATGCCGCCTGGGGCGAGGAGTCCTACGTGCAGGAACAGATGAGGCAGATGAAGATGAAGTACACGTCGCGCGGCATTCCCGTCATTATGGGCGAGTTCGGCACGCTCTGGCGCACGATGCCGCAGGGCGAGAATCAGGCGAAGCACGACGCTTCGGTCTATGCCTGGTACAAGACCGTCTGCCGCTATGCCGTCCACAATGGCATCGTGCCCTTCGTGTGGGATACCAACTACTGCCAGCGCCCGTCGATGGACATCCTCAATCGCAAAACGCTTACCGTCTTCAACCAGAAAGCCCTCGACGGCATCATCGAGGGTTGCGCCTCCGTCAGCTGGCCCTACACTACTCAACTCTCACCTATTACCACTCACCGCTATCCATCACAAGTCTACGACCTTTCCGGCCACCGGTTATCCGGCGTCCCCCGTCATTCTGTCTACATTGTGGATGGAAAAAAGCGGTTCAGCTATTGACCAGCTTATCTGACGACGTACTTCTTCCCGTTGTTGATGAAAAGGCCATGACGCTGCGGACGGCTGTCCAGACGCATGCCCTGCAGATTGTACCAGTGCTGGTCGTCGTGCCTGTCATCGCGCATCATCAGAATGCCCGTACCGGGACGGTTCAGAAACTCTTTCAGTACATAGAGTCCGGGCAATGCGCGGTGGCTGCTGTTGTCCCATAGTCCCCGGTTCACCCAGTTCGTCAGCGCCTTGCTGCCGGGGCCGTTGCCGTTCTCCTCGGGGAACCACCAGTACAGTCCGTTGACATTGTCATGCTGCTTCAGTTCGGCTATCAGCGACTTCAGGTAGGCCGCCTGACCGTCGGGCGACACCGCCCACGTCTTCGAGAAGTCAGTAATACCTGTCGACGGCTGCCACTGATAGTAGTAGGCCGTCTCCACTATCTGCACCTGCTTGTCGGGAAAGGCCGTCGCCAGCTGGCGCAGCGTGCCGCCGAGCGTGGCTAATGAGCCGTGCCAGAAGGGGTAGTAGCTCAGTCCGATGACGTCGTAGTCTACGTCGGCCAGCCGCCGGTAGATGTCGGTCACCACGCCCGCCTGTCCGGCCCGCTCCGTATGGATGATGATCTTGGCCTGCGGACACACCTCGCGGCAAGCCTTCGAGGCCTGCTGCAGCAGACCGGCGAAGCGGCTCCAGTTGGCGTCAGCCGACGTGTAGCAGCGGTTCTGCTTCGAACCGTACGCTCCCCACAGCATGCCGTAGCTAATCTCGTTGCCCGTCTGTATGAAGTCGGGCGTGGCGCCTGCCTCCACCAACTGCTCCAGACACTCCTTCGTGTATTCATAGATTCTCGTCTTCAGCCCGTCGTCGTTCAGCGACAGCCAGTCGGCGGGCGTCCACTGGTTGGCGGGGTCGGCCCAGGTGTCGCTGTAGTGGAAGTCGAGCATAAAGGCAAAGCCCTCGGCCTTGATGCGGCTGCCAAGGCGCACGACGTAGTCGAGGTCCTGGCACACCTGCGCATCGGTCGAGCCGTCGGGTGCCTTGCGCTGCGGGTTCACGAAAAGGCGCACGCGCTGGGCGTTCCAGCCCACCTGTTCGCTCTTCATGTATTTCAGCACGTCGTCAATCTTCGTCCCCTGCTGGTCGTAGTAGGCCACGCCCAGGTCCTCGTAGCTCTGCAGCACCGAGATGTCGCCGCCGACATACAGTCCCTGTGCTCGGGCGACAAGTCCAGCCATAAGAATGGCCGCCAATATAGTGTAATGTCTCATCATATATTTAATAACGCTTATTCCTCTTTTTTATTGTGATCGTTCTGACTGGGCTGTGACAAATAGGACAATTGGGACAACGATTTTTACGCACTTTCCACGCTCATCCTAACCAGATTAGTTAACACTACTAACTAACCTACTAAATAATACTAACTAATATAGTTAATATTTATTCATATTATTTGAATAAATATACAATAGAATCTGAGAAGCGTGCAAAAAATGCACTGTCCTTTGTCCTAATTGTCACAAACTTTTCGTACCTTTGCACTTTGTATGGAGAAAATCAGAATTGACGTGGTGGGACTGTACCACTGGGATGTGCGCGACCGCTGGAAGGAATATGCCGCAGGAGCCGTAGGCCGACAGCTGGTGCTGCAGCCTCAGCCCGAGAACATGAAAGACCCGTACGCCGTCCGTGCGCGCGAGGGAAGGCTGCGCGTGGGCTTTGTGGCCGTGCCCGACCTTGACGTCGTCTATCAGGCTCTGCGTGGCTCTGGGAAGAACCGTCTGAGGGGTGTGGTGGTCGAGAGCAATCCCGAGCCGCCCGTGCTCACCGTTGAGTGCGAGGTGGAGCGTGTTGACTGGACTTACGAGCCCTTCGACGACAGCGTCTACGCCGACTGGCACTACGACGGTCTGTCGCTGCTGCCGAAGAAGCTGGAGCAGTTGGAAGACCTGACGGTCGACGTGATTGACGCATTGGAGACAGCCGATGCAGATTTGCATCCGTTGATTGAACAGCTGTTAGAGTCGAACTTCTACGACGTGAGCCGTGAAATGACGCGCGCCCGTTACCGCATAGAGCGCCTGCTGGCTGCCCGCGAGGAGCCTGAGCTGCAGGACCTGGCCCGCAGGCTGCGCCGGCAGAAGGGATTGCTGATGCGCCATGAGGGGCGCGACCGCGTGGCTCGCTACCTCTTCCTGGCGTTGCCTGGGGAGTTGCAGCGCAAGGGGCTGGAGGAGAGCCACTACACCTACGACAACCGCCTGGACGAGCTGGAACGGCAGCTGCACGCGTTTCCCTATCAGTTGTACGACAAGTTCCTGTGCGACCCTGTGGACTTCCTGCGCGAGGTTTACTACCACCACGTGCCGCGCTGCTATCTGTTCCAGTTGCTCTCGGGCATTGTGCTGATGATTCTGAAAGGGCGTGTCGAGATACAGCGATGGGGGCGCGAGGGCGATACGGAACCCTTGGAGCGGCTCGCAAACCTGAGGAGCCGCCTCGTGCCAGCCACCAGCCGCGAGGCGCAGATGAAGGAGTGCCTCAGGGAACTGCTCGAAAGGAAGGACGCCCACGACAAGCCGATCATCAGTCAGAAGAACCAGTGGGCGGCCATCATGTCCGTCCTCGTGTTCGAATACCAGGTGACTGAGGCCGATATGAAGGCCTTCTGCCGGCTGATGGACGAGTGGGGCTTTGGCGAGGACAGCGGCTATGAGAACTGCTGCGACTACGACAGCCTCAGCAAGTGCTCCGAATACGCCACCTTTGCCTTCAGCAACTGGCACGGCACTGGCACAAAACATAGTCGGATGGTGAAGGCTGCACTCGAACTCCGCAGCATTCTGCGCCCCGTTATCGGCTATCGCTGAGCCTCTCAGAAGTACAAAAAAGAGTCCCTTTTGTGTATATGGCTATGGCAGTCTTGGAATCGTGCGACTTGGTGCGTGTTGTATGTTCTAAAGACAGGGAACCATATACAGAGGAATGTAGAGATGGTCTCCGTCCTGCTCAACATCGCCAGTATGAACAATATAGGCCTGTGCCAAATGGGTACCATATTTATTAATGCACTTCTCCAGCGATACGGTGGTGAACCCTGTTGAGGATTTTACTTCTATGGGGGATATGTTATGACGACTGGTAATCTTGTTTTTCGCTATGAGGAAGTCTATCTCCATACGGTCCTCCTTGTTTTCGCGCGACGGGTTGGAGTAGAAGAACAGTTTGCAACCATTGGCCACCAGCATCTGTGCCACAATATTCTCCATCAGCATGCCTGCATTGACCTCCAGCTTGTCTTTGAGTATCTTCTGGTATAGCTGTTCAGAGACGATTCCCCGTTCGTCAAAGGCGTGACTAATCATTAGCCCCGTGTCATTCATATAACATTTCAATGCATTATCCTTTTGCTTGAGACCCAAACCGATACTAGGCTCTGTCGTGTTGAAGGCCAGGTTTACCATCTTGGCATCACGCAACCAATAGAAAGAACTGTCGTAGTCGCGGAAGCGGGCATCTTTGTTCAAATCTGCTAAATGGAATTTGTGTTCATGAAGTTGCAGCTGACCCGGGATAGCTTCGTAGATGGCTTTTACCTTGGGGGTATGCACACCAGCATACTGGTCGATGCAATTATTGTAGAGGTTGAGAATCTGACGCTTTACGCGGTCCGCATCTTCAAACGTCTTAGTGTCTATGTACTCAAGAATGGCCTGAGGCATACCGCCGATAATCATATAGAGACGGAAGTAATCCATGATTTTGCGGTGCATGGATTGGCCAACGGGCTCTTTGGCGGCAAATTTCATTCGGATAAAGTCCATCAGCGACTCTTCACCCATTGCCCATAGAAACTCCTCGAAGTCCATAGGATGCATCACAATGCTCTCCTCTTCCGAAGGCACCAGATAGTCCTCTTTCTTCTCATCCTTCTTCCGCTTCTTCTTCGTGCTCATCTTCATACCCAGCAGCGAACCTGTTTCCAAATAGTCGTAACGTCCGTCCTCTACCAGATACTTGACCGCAGCACGTGCAGCTGGACAAAACTCAATCTCGTCGAACACGATGATAGATTCGCGAGGATATAGCTTGGTGGAGAAATAGGTGCTCAGATAGGTAAAAAGCATGTCAAGATTGTCCTTGTAGTTCCTGAACAGGTCTTTGACATCATCTCCCACCTTGAAGAAGTCAATCAAGATATAGCTCTTGTATTCCCTCTGGGCAAACTCCTTAACGATGTAGCTTTTGCCCACACGTCGGGCACCTTCTATCATCATAGCCGACTTGCCTTTACGCCTCTCCTTCCACAGAATCAACTGGTCGTATATTTTCCTTTTCATCACGGAATCAAAGTTTGATTATACTTAATATTACACGAAATCAAGGATGCCTGCACTCTCTGTTCTACACGAAATCAAGGGCAAAGATACGAATAAGTGAGCAAACCACCAAATATTTCGAAGATTTTTTGCATAAATAAATCCTTGCCTAATCGTCTATCCATCCGTCTAACCGCATCCCTTTTGTGTACTTTTCCAACGAAAACATTCCTATGCCGTTCGAACGTTCCAACAGACGTTCCGACGGCTTTTCTAATGCTTGCATATATAAAAAGGTGTTGCTAACTTTGCATCGTCAAATGGCCATTGACGCGAGAAAATGAACCGAAATGTTGAACAATCGAAACAATTTTTATGACTATGCAATTTTCAATTTCAAACTCAGTAAAGTTACCCGCTCAGATGCAGCCCTGCTCGCCTGAGCTCCTGAATGCTGCGATGGACAGCCAGCAAGTAAGCAACGCCTGCCACGAGATTGCCAGCAACCTCGCGAAGGTAAAAGAAGGTACGCTCACGCGCGAGGCCTTCGAACAACTCAAGTCGAAGCTGAAGACCGACAACCTGCCCGTGGTCTGCTTCCACGCCACCTTCAGCGACGGCTACCGCCACAACGAGTCGGCCGTGCCCAGCGGACTCTCAATCTACGACGTCGACCACTTGACGGAAGACCCGCGCGCCTATTATTTCAACAAGGTGGCAGGCCGCGAAGTGGAGCTCGGTATCGCCCTGGCCCACGTGTCGCCCAGCAACGAAGGTATCCGCCTGGTCTTCGAGATTCCCGAGGGTATGACGCTGGCCGAGGCGCAGCAGTGGATGGCTCAGCAACTGGGCGACGATACCTACGACGGCTGCGTCAAGGACCTGGCTCGTTGCTCGTTCGTGGTGTGCCGCGACTATGTGCTCTACTACGACGAAGAGGAGCTGTTCAAGGAGCGCGAGGTAGTGAGCGTGACAAATGAGACAATTGGGACAACGATTTCTGCGCCCTTGTTGCCGCCCGCTGCCGACGAGAACTACGAGGACAACTACTACGGCATCAGCTATCAGCAGATAGTCAGCGCAATGGAGGAAGTGCTGGGCGGCGTGCCTGCCCAGGGTGCCCGCAACAACTTCATCTTCATGATGGCCTGCTACCTGCGCTACGTCTGCAACGACGACCCGCAATGGATTGCCCAGGTGCTGCCCCGTTACGGCGAGGAGGAGGATAAGTTCAAGTCGACCGTCCGCTCAGCCTGTAACCGTCCGCAGGCGCAGTCGTTACCTGACATCCTGACGCGCGCCCTTGAGCTGGCCCGCAAGCAGCAGGAGGTAGAGGCGGCCATCGAGGCCAGCGGCATCCGTGCCCCCCAGCCGCCCGCAATGCCCGCAAGGCTCACCCGCTTCCTCAGGCTCATCACCAAGAACGTGCCCGAACACCTGCGCCCGGCCGTAGCGATGGGCGTGTTCCCCTCGTTGGGAACCCATTGCAAGGGCGTGAAGTTCCGCTACAACGACAATGCGCTGGTGGAGCCGACGTTTATGAACGTGCTGGTGGCTGAGATGTCGAGCGGAAAGTCGTGCGTCAACGACCCCATCAACGCCATCATGGCCGACATCCGCGAGCGCGACGCCGAGAACCGCAAGCTGATGCAGGAGTACAAGGAGCAGTACGACACGTGCCCCGCTGACGAGAAGAAGCCCGACCGCCCCAAGGGACTGGCTATCCAGTGGGTGAAGTCGGACATGACCCCAGCGGCCTTCGTCCAGCTGATGGCCGACGCTGGCGGCAAGTTCCTCTACACGCGTATGGACGAGATAGGACTGTTGAACCAGCTGAAGACCAACGGCCGAGGCAACAACGTGACCGAAATCCTGCGTCTGGCCTACGACTGCGGCGACTACGGCCAGGAGCGCGTAGGCACCAAGTCGGTAAGCGAAGACGTGCAGATACGCTGGAACTGGAACGCATCGACCACGCCCGGCAAGTGCCGCAAGTTCTTCAGCGACGCTATGCTCGACGGCACGCTCTCACGCATCACCTTCTGCACCATCTGTACCGACGACGACCGTATGCCCGTGTACGGTATCTACGACGACCGCTTCGAGCACGAGGTGCAAGAGTTCGTCAGCACGCTGAACGATGCCAAGGGCTTGGTGGTGTGCCGTAAAGCCAATGCGCTGGCGGCAGCCATGATTGAGGAGAACCGCCAGTACTCGGCATTGACCGACGACGATGCCTACCGAGAGCTCTCCTATCGTGCCACACTCTCGGCCTTCAAGCGCGGAATGGTGCTCTACATACTCAACGGCAGGAAGTGGACGCGCGAGATTGAGGACTTCGTACGCTGGTCGTTCCACTACGACATGTGGTGCAAGATGTGGATTTTCGGTGAGAAGATGCGCCGTGCAATGGACTTGGACAAGGCCGTGATGGTGCCCGGCCGCCGCAACCTGATGGAGCTGCTCAGCGACACCTTCACCCTCGACGACCTCAACATCGTCCGTCGCGCACAAGGCATGAAGGGCGACAGCCGCCCCCTGCTCCGCAAGTGGATCCAGCGCGGCTACTGCATCTGTAATCCTGCCACCCAGCAGTACACCAAGAGTCCCCAGTTCCTTGAGAAGCATCCGAAGCCTGCGGCGTAACCAAATGAGCTGGGTGAACAAATCGTTCACTCAGCTCACTTTATTCTTGTGACAATTAGGACAAAAGACAATGCATTTTTTGTCATAAAGCAGGGGGTGATGGCATTGACAGTGTTCGGATGTTCAGACCTGAATCTGTAACTCCTTCATGTCAGTATTTGAAAGAGGAGCCGCCGAGGAACTCGCGGAGCAGCGAGGTGGGTGGAATCTGGGTCTCAGGAATGGGCTTGATGTAGCGCAGGAACTTCAGCAGGCGGTAGGCCTCGGCGTATTCCGGCACGTTCTCAGGCACCTGCTCCAACAGCGGCTCGGCCTGACGCTTGATGACGGCCAGCTCGAAGAGCATGGCGGTGTTGAACATGGCGTCGGCGTTCTCCTGATAGGGGAAGATCCAGCGGTTCTCGCCGGCGCGTACCGACGGCCAGCGGCGGATGGTATCAACGGCCGAGACACCCCGGTACTTGTAGTCGCGGATGATTCGGCGCAGCAGGCGGTTGTCGGTGGTGGGGATGTAGTTGTGGTGGTCGAGCAGCAGGGTGGTCAGCGCTGAGGCGTAGACGCGGAATATCTGCTCACGGGGCACCTGAGACATCAGCTCGGGATTCAGGGCGTGGATGCCCTCGACAACCAGCACCTCGTCGTCGTGCAGGCGCAGGCGCCGGCCGCTCATCTCGCTCTTGCCAGCCTGGAAGTTGTAGCGCGGCAGCTCCACCTCCTCACCGCGGAAGAGGGCCGTCATCTGCTCGTTGAGCAGCGGCAGGTTCAGGGCGTGCAGATGCTCGAAGTCGTAGTCGCCCTTCGCGTCGCGCGGCGTCTTGTCGCGGTCGAGGAAGTAGTCGTCGAGCGATATGGGCACGGGCTTGATACCGTTGACAGCCAGCTGCACGCTGAGCCGTTTGCACGTCGTCGTCTTACCGCTCGACGACGGACCGGCAATAAGCACGACCTTGATGGTGAGCTGAGGATTGAGGCTCGACGACGCACTGCGCCGGCGGGCTATCTCGTCGGCAATCTGCGCAATCTTCTTCTCCTGCAGGGCCTCGCTGATCTGGATGAGCTGCGAGGTATAGCCCTTGTCGATGACCTCGTTCAGGTCGCCGATGGCGCGGATGCCGAGAATGTCCTGCCAGCGGTGGTGCTCCTTGAAGATGCCGAACATCTTGTCCTGATGCGTCATCTCGCCCAACTCGTCGGGGTGCTCAGCCGACGGTATGCGCAGCAGCAGACCGTCGTAGTACTTCTCGAGTCCGAAGAGGTAGAGCTGGCTGGTGTTGGTCAGCAGCGCACCGTAGTAGTAGTCGATGTAGCCGTCAATCTCGTAATAGGTGGTGTAGATGCGGCCAATGCTCTTGAGGAGCTTCACCTTCGAGAAGGTCTGCAGTTCGGTGAACATGCGGATGGCCTCGTCGGTCGTGGTCTCATAGCGGTGAATGGGCAGGGCGGCGTCGATAATCTCCTGCATGCGGCGGCGGATGCGCCCGGTATCGTCGAGCGTCACGGGGTGGTCGAGTCGCAGGTCGACGTAGTAGCCGTTCGACACGGGAATGTCAATCGACACCTTCGCCTCGTCGTAGAGGTCGTGGACGGCCTTGCAGAGCACGAAGAACAGCGAGCGGGTGTAGGCGCGCAGTCCGCTGGTCGACGTGATGTCGAGGAACTCCACCTCGCGCGGATTATAAAGGCGGTAGTGCATGCCCTCCACCTTATTATTGACATGTGCCAGCACGGGGGCGCGCTTCAGCTGAAGTCCCGTCAGCGGGAAGATGTCCTCCAATGTGGCACCCATCGGCACGCTTATGGTCTGCCCATTGTTGCGGCAGTAGATTTTTACTTGTTCTTCCATTGTATTGGCTGTTTTAAGTTTTCACTTGATTGGATGGTGCAAATTTAGGCAAATTTTCTGAGATTAGCGCCCTTCGGGGTAAAAACTTTCACAAATCTTTCATAAAGCCCGCCTTGAAACTGAAAACCTTTCCACCTTTATTACTTTTTTTAGCATATTATGGTGGTTATTCCAAAAAAATGTTGTATCTTTGTGGCCGAAACGTTTTAAAACCATTTTACTATGTCCATCTGGATATTTTTCAAGCTGCTCGGCTCGCTTGCACTTCTCATGTTTGGTATGAAGGGCATGAGCGAGGCGCTGCAGAAAATGGCCGGACCGCAATTGCGCCACGTCCTCGGGGCCATGACCACCAACCGCTTTACGGGAATGCTGACGGGTATGCTGGTGACGGCATCCGTCCAGTCGTCAACAGCCACGACGGTGATGACCGTCTCGTTCGTCAACGCCGGCCTGCTCACGCTGGCACAGGCCATCTCGGTCATCATGGGTGCCAACATCGGTACGACACTGACGGCCTGGATCATGTCGGCCGGTATGTCGTTCGACATCAGCATCGTGTCCTACATCGGCTTCTTCCTGGGTATCATCCTGATTTACATGAAGAAGCACCGCTACATCGGCGACTTCCTCTTCGGACTCGGCCTGCTGCTGCTGGGACTGACGACCCTGCGACTGACGGGCAACGAGATGGACCTGGGGCACAATGAGACGGTGCTGAACTTCTTTGCCTCGTTCGACCCGAAGTCGTTCCTCACGACGCTCGTCTTCCTGCTCTTAGGTGGCGTGCTGACGTTCTGCGTACAGTCGTCGGCAGCCGTCATGGCCATCACCATGATTCTGTGCTCCAGCGGCGCACTGCCCATCTATCAGGGTATCGCACTGGTGATGGGCGAGAACATCGGAACGACCGTCACGTCGAACCTCGCCGCCCTGTCGGCCAACACGCAGGCACGCCGCGCCGCCCTGGCCCACATGTTCTTCAACGTCTTCGGCGTCATCTGGATTCTCTTCGTCTTCCGGCCCTTCATCGACATGGTCTGCGGCTGGGTGGGCTACGACGTCAACATGGTGAAGGATGCCGTCAGCTCAGAAGCCTTCCTCGCCAACGCCTCCAAGCTGACCTTCGTGCTGGCTGCCTTCCATACCACGTTCAACGTGGCCAACACGATGATTCTCATCTGGTTCATCCCGCAGATTGAGCGCTTCGTCTGCTGGGTCATCAAGCCGAAGAAGGTCGACGAGGAAGAGGACTTCCGCCTGCACTTCATCACGGCCGGCTTCATGAAGACTCCCGAACTCTCGGTGCTCGAGGCCCAGAAGGAGATACGCTCCTTCTCAGACCGTATGCAGCGCATGTTCGGCATGGTCACGGAGCTGCTGACCCTGTCGAGCAGTGAGAGCGCCAAGAAGAAGGGTGGCAACGAGACGGAGTTCAACAAGCTCTACTCGCGCATTGAGAAGTACGAGGGCATCAGCGACAACATGGAGCTCGAGATTGCCAAGTACCTCGACACCGTCAGCGACGCCCACCTCTCGGACGACACGAAGGCCAAGATTCGCGCCATGCTGCGCGAGATCTCCGAACTCGAGTCTATCGGCGACGCCTGCTTCAACATGGCCCGCACCATCAACCGCAAGTACAACGGCAAGCAGGACCACTTCACCGAGCGCCAGTATGAGCACATCCACCAGATGATGGGTCTGACCGACCAGTCGCTGACCGAGATGAACCGCCTGATGGGTGGCCGCAAGGAGACGTACGACGTGAACCGCACCTTCAACATCGAGAACGAGATCAACAACTACCGCAACCAGCTGAAGGCGCAGAACATTGCCGACATCAACAACCACGAGTACACCTACGCCGTGGGAACCATCTACATGGACCTCATCAACGAGTGCGAGAAGCTGGGCGACTACGTGGTCAACGTCGTCGAGGCCCGCATGGGTATCAGATAATTTGATTGTCAGGCTTCCACAGTACGGTCTCACCGCTGTACAGGGAAGCCTGAACATCAATCAGGCGCTGGTTAGACGAGCCGCGAAACAGCAGCGACTCGTCGCGCAGCGACTGAATGAAAGGTCCGTCGACCAGCACGTCGAGCTCGGCAAGCAGTTCGCGCTGGTCGTCCTGAATGAGGCTTTCGAACGTAAAGCCCGTATAGCACCAGACATCCTTCTGCGTGTACGTGTGTATGGCACGTGCCAGTTCAGCGAAGCCGGCAGCCTGATACATCGGGTCGCCCCCGCTGAAAGTGACGCCCCGCGTGAAGGGGTCGCTCACGATGGTTCGCATCAGTTCCTCAACGGTCATATCACGCCCCCCGCCAAAGTCCCACGACTGCGGGTTATGACAGCCGGGACAGGCGTGGCGGCAGCCCGCACAATAAATGGAGGTCCGGAATCCCGGACCGTCCACCATTGTGTCTTCTATGATATTTAGAATACGTATCACTGGTATTGCTCACTTCCAAACATGTCCTGCACGCCGTGGTCGATGTGGGTGACGCGGTCGTGGAGCTCGGCCAGCTTGCCGGAGTTCCACCGGTCGGTGGTTCCGACGAGGTAGCCGGTGATGCGCTGGAGCTTGTCGATGTTCTTGCTGCCGCACTTCGGACACACATCCAAGTTGTCGGCAGCGTTCTCGTAGCCGCAGTCCATGCAGCGGTTGCGGTTGTGATTGACGGACCCATAGCCCATGTCGAGGCGGTCCATCATGTCGACCACCGACATGATGACCTGTGGGTTATGGGTGGCGTCGCCGTCAATCTCGACATAGAAGATGTGTCCGCCGCGCGTCAGGTTGTGGTAAGGCGCCTCGACCTCAGCCTTGTGACGTGCCGAGCACTTGTAGTAGACGGGCACGTGGTTAGAGTTAGTGTAGTAGTCGCGGTCGGTAATGCCGGGGATGGAGCCGAACTCCTTGCGGTCGCGCTTGGTGAAGCGGCCGGCGAGTCCCTCAGCGGGCGTGGCCAGAACGGAATAGTTATGGTGATAACGTTCGCAGAAATCGTTAATACGGTCGCGCATGTAGGTGACAATCCTGAGACCAAGCTCCTGGGCCTCCTCGCTCTCGCCGTGGTGCTTGCCGACAAGGGCGACAAGACACTCGGCCAGTCCGATGAAGCCGATGCCGAGGGTGCCCTGGTTGATGACCGACTCGACGGTGTCGGTGGGTCCCAGCTTGTCGGCACCTATCCAGAGGCTCTTCATCAGCAGGGGGAACTGCTTGGCGAAGGCGGTCTTCTGGAACTGGAAGCGCTCGTCGAGCTGCTTGGCCGTCACCTCGAGCATGTTGTCGAGCTTGGCAAAGAACTGGTCGATGCGCTGCTGCTTATCCTCGATGCCCATACACTCGATGGCGAGCTTCACGATGTTGATGGTCGAGAACGAGAGGTTGCCGCGGCCGATGGAGGTCTTCGGACCGAAGCGGTTCTCGAAGACACGGGTGCGACAGCCCATCGTGGCCACCTCGTGCAGGTAGCGCTTCGGATCGTCGGCCCGCCAGTCGGCGTCCTGGTTGAACGAGGCGTCGAGGTTCAGGAAGTTGGGGAAGAACCTTCTGGCCGTCACCTTGCAGGCCAGCTGGTAGAGGTCGAAGTTGCGGTCCTCGGGCAGGTAGTTCACGCCACGCTTCTTCTTCCAGATCTGAATGGGGAAGATGGCGGTCTCGCCGCCGCCCACGCCCTCGTAGGTGGAGAGCAGAATCTCGCGCATGACGCAGCGTCCCTCGGCGCTGGTGTCCGTTCCATAGTTGATTGACGAGAAGACCACCTGGTTGCCGCCGCGCGAGTGGATGGTGTTCATGTTATGGATAAAGGCCTCCATGGCCTGGTGTACGCGACCGACGGTCTTGTTGATGGCGTGCTGCTGGGCACGCTCGCGGCCTGTCAGTCCGTCGAGCGGCTTCTTGATGTAGTCCATCAGCGGCTCGTCGTACAGGTCGCGGTAGTCCTCGCCGTTCAGCTCCTCCAGCGCCTTCAGTTCCTCGATATAGCTCAGACGGACGTAGGGGGCCATGTAGAAGTCGAAGGCGGGAATAGCCTGACCTCCGTGCATCTCGTTCTGGGCGCATTCCATCGAGATGCAAGCCAGGACCGAGGCGGTCTCTATGCGCTTGGCGGGACGGCTGGCTCCATGTCCTGCTATGAAGCCACAGGTCAGTATGTTGTCTAAGGGGTGCTGGACGCAGGTCAGCGACTTCGTGGGGTAGTAGTCCTTGTCGTGGATGTGCAGATAGTTGTGCTCCACGGCCTCGCGACTCTCCTCCGACAACAGGTAGTCGTCGACGAAGGGCTTGGTGGTCTCCGAGGCAAACTTCATCATCATGCCCGCCGGGGTGTCGGCGTTCATGTTGGCATTCTCACGGGTGACATCGTTGTTCTTGATGTTGACGATGTCGAGGAATATCTCGCGCGTCTTGGCCTTGCGGGCGATAGAGCGCTGGTTGCGGTAGGCGATGTACTTCTGGGCCACGTCCTTGCGGCTCGACTTCATCAGCTCGATTTCCACCAGGTCCTGAATCTGTTCCACCGTCATCCGGTCCTCGCCGCGCTGGGCGATGCGGTCGGTAATCTGGTAGAGCAACCGTTCGTCCTCGCCCTTGTCGGTGTGGAGCATGGCCTTGCGAATGGCGGCCATAATCTTCTGTTCGTTGAAGCCCACAATGCGCCCGTCGCGCTTAACTACTGTCTGTATCATTGTTTTGCTGTTGTTTTTTATTTAGGTTTTTGGGATTGAGACTGCAAAGATACAACTTTTCCCCGTAAGTTGTATGTTTCGGAAAACTTTTCTCGCGTTAATAAATGTCAAACAGCTGACATTCAGCACGATACAAAATAAAAACGGAAACTTTGCCGAAAGTTTCCGTCTGAAAGTTTTCTTTTTTGGTCAACCGTTGCAGTAAGTCAGCGAGCGCATCTTGCAGAAAGTCAGCCACATATTCCGCCTATTTCGTTGAAAAGGCCAGGGCGTAGGCGCGCATCTGCTTGACCATTGCCAGCAGACCATTGGAGCGTGTGGGCGAGAGATGCTCGCGCAGTCCGATCCGGCTGATGAAGTAGAGGTCGGCATCGAGAA
This sequence comes from uncultured Prevotellaceae bacterium, assembly GCA_902800435.1. Next base: position 125,530 of record CADCEQ010000001.1, read on the forward strand.
TCTCCTGCGGCGTATGTCCTGACAGCACGCGGATGAGCAGGCTGACAATACCCTTCACGATAAGAGCGTCGCTCTCAGCCGAGAAGTGAATGACGCCAGTCTCCTCAATATAGTCGGCCTGCAGCCACACGCGGCTCTGACAGCCGTCGATGAGGTTCTGCTCGGTCTTATACTTCTCGTCAAGGGGTTCCTGCTCGCTGCCCAAGTCTATCAGCAGCTGGTAGCGGTCCATCCAGTCGTCCAGACCGTCGAACTCTTCAATAATCTCGTCCTGTATCTCGTTGATTGTTTTCATTGCCTGTTGTTTTTGGGGTTGCAAAGTTACGAAGAATTCCGCGAAGTGCCAAACGTTTCGATGTTTTTCTGCTACGCTTTTCTATTTGGCAGCAGGCGACTAATCTTCTGTGCCATCGCTGGGATACTTCCAGAGGGTCCAGGGCCCAAACAGGGGGAAGGTGTGGCTCCACTCGGCTAGCTCGTAGCCCAATACCTTCAGCTTAGCACCAGCCACTGCATTGACGGTTACCTTTACCTGTGCGTTGAAGTCGAACGTCTCCTCCTCAAAGGGCGACACCGTTACGTTGAACTCTCCACAGAGTCTCGGACCGACCGACAGTTCGGGACCTGCCGCACCGTAAATCATCACGTCAACGCCAAAGTACAGCCCGACACCAGTATCTGCGTGAAGCTCCACCTCAGGCTTGATGAACGTGAAGTCATTCTTCACCTTGTTGAAATCCTTGATGCCTTCCCATCCGTTGCCGTCAGTATAGCGGACTCCTGCTTTGAAGTTGTTCTCGTACTCATACTTGAAACCAACTGACGCAGCACCACTGACCTTGCCGTCGAGCATGACATACAGACTGGGGTCGCACTTGATGACCACAGGAACAGGGCCTACCCAGAATGTGAAGGTGTAGCTTGAGAACTTGACCAGAGTCTTCTTCCACTTGTCCTTGTCGAGCTTCCACTCCTTCTTGAAACCGATTCTGAACTCCGGATTGAAGGCGAACTTGCCGTCGATGCCTGCCTCAAACTTCTGCACGTAGGGCTTGGGGATGAAAACGTTCCACTTTACGCCGCCATTGAGGGTGATGAAGTAATTCAGCTCGAAGTCGATGGGCAGTTTGGCACGGATATTGATGCGGTCGTCACCGCCAGTGCAGTCGAAGTCCTTGTCCATCTCAATCTTGTCGTTGAAGGCCAGGATGCGGCGGCGAGAGGAGGCACGGGTACCCTCGGCGGCCAACTCGTCGGCAGTAAAGTACTGATAGCCGCCGGCGGCGCGGGTCTGGGCTGTAGGCTGGTCGTCGTCGGTGTGGTAGTCCTTATCGTAGCCATAGGGGTCGGTCAGGTGGATGACGGCGGGGTGCACTACGTCGTTCTCGTCCATATACTTGGCAGCGTAGCCGGGCATCACCGAGCCATCGGCACGGGTTGCGATGCCACCCTCGGCGTCGGGGTTCACGTAGATGCCCGTGTTCAGCGTCACCTTCTTGTCGCCGATAATTTCGGCAACGGTGGCGGGCACGACGGTCAGGATGTAGCGGTCGCCGACCAGCTGCTCGGCAGTGGCCTTGCGGATGTAGGGCAGCTGCTCAACCCTGTGCCAGATACCCATCGGGTGGCCGACGAAACTCTCGATGCCCATCTTCTCGGCGTAGGCCTTGCTGACGCTGATCTGCGTCGTGTCGGCGTCGAGGATGGTCACATCGCTCTCGCTGATAAAGTTCTCGTAAGTCAGTCCGTAGGCTTCGAGTAGGGCTGTCTGCGCGTCCTCGGGCAGCTTGCTGTTATTACTAGTACCAATCTCGTTGAGGTCGTCCGAACAGGCGGTAATCATCACGGTAGCTACGGCGGCGATGCTCATGAGCATCATCTTCACCAGGTTCTTCGTCGTCTTCATAATCGTATTTCTCTTTATTTGTTTTGACGGTGCAAAGTTACGACATATTATCCCCTCATTCCAAACACTTAGCCGAGAATCGTCAGGAGTGGTTTGGCCAAAAGTCAGCACGATAGCCAAAAACGGAAAAAGGCCCCGGTTTCTGTCCAAAACCGGGGCCTTTTCGCTGAAAAAGTCTGTTCTATTGCTCTACCAACTTGAAGAGCTTGTCGCTGGGGCGCACCTTGCCGGTGACGGCTATCGAGACGCGCGTGCCCTGCCGGGCCACCTCGACGGCACCGTTGTCATCGTGTATCTCCTGTGGCGTGACATACATGACGCCCGTCGTCGGACCGGTGATGAGCAGCTTGTCGCCCACCTTGAAGGTGTTAGCCTCGACGGCAAACTCCGCCACGCCGAGCTTTGAGTAATATTTCGTGCCCTTGCCAATGTAGACCTTGCGCTCGGTGGCACACGAGCCGTACTCCTTGTTCCACTCCCCCATGAGCTGACCCTGGTAATAGCCGTCCCAGAAGCCACGGTTGAAGACGGTGGCGAGACGGCGGTCCCACTCGTCCTTGCGCTCCGTGGTGAAAGTGCCGTCGAGCACGGCCTGAATAGCTTCCTTGTAGCACTTCACCACCGTATAGACATATTCGGGACCTCGCGCGCGACCTTCTATCTTAAACACGCGCACGCCGGCGTTCATCATCTTGTCGATGAAGCGCACGGTCTTCAGGTCTTTGGGCGACATGATATACTTGTTGTCAATCTCCAGCTGGTAGCCTGTCTCGTTGTCGGTCACGGTATAACTGCGCCGGCAAACCTGGATGCACTCCCCGCGGTTGGCAGAGCGGTTGGCGGCATCGAGACTCATGTAGCACTTGCCCGAGATGGCCATGCACAGCGCACCGTGGCAGAACATCTCGATACGTATCTGCTCACCGCCCGGACCGCAGATATACTCTTCGCAGACCTGACGGTAGATGTCGGCCACCTGCTCCAGGCGCAGTTCACGGGCCAGAACAACGACATCGGCAAACTGTGCGTAGAACTTGAGCGCCTCGATGTTCGAGATGTTCAGCTGGGTAGAGAGATGCACCTCCTGCCCTACCTGCCGACAGTACTGCATCACGGCCACATCGCTGGCAATGACGGCTGAAATGCCCGCCTCCTTGGCAGCATCGATAATCTCGCGCATAAGCGGCAGGTCCTCGCCGTAAATGATGGTGTTCACCGTCAGATAGCTCTTCATGCCGTGCTCACGGCAGGTCTGGGCAATCTCGCGCAGGTCGTCAATGGTGAACGTCGAGGCCGAGTGGGCCCGCATGTTCAGCTTCTCAATGCCGAAGTAGACGGAGTCGGCCCCGGCCTGAATGGCTGCCGCCAGCGAATCGCGAGAGCCGACGGGCGCCATGATTTCATATTCTTCAGTCATCTTAGTCTCAGGGCTTTGTCCTCGGCGGCCTCCATCTGTTCGCGCTCGCCGGGACCTTTGTCGTTCTGTCCGCAGAGGTGGAGGATGCCATGAATGATGACGCGGTGCAACTCCTCGTCGTAGTCCTTCTTGAACTTCTCGGCGTTCGAGCGCACGGTGTCTAACGAGATGACGATGTCGCCGTTCAGCTGGACGCCCTCACAGTAGTCGAAGGTGATGATGTCGGTGTAATAGTCGTGGCCTAAGTATTCGCGGTTGACGGCAAGGATGTGCGCGTCGTCGCAGAACAGGTAGCCCACCTCGCCTACCTTCTTATTATAGGTGGCAGCCACACGGCGAATCCAAGCCGTCGTGTCGCGGCGGCGGATGGCCGGCATGCGGACGTTCTCGGTGCTATAGGTTATCATTTGACTTATGGGGCTTTGGTAGAAATTCACTCACGTCGACACCGAAGTGCGACAGCTCACGCAAGGCACTGCTTGAGACGCTGGCCAGCTCGGGCTCGGTGTAGAGCAGGATGGTCTCAACACCACCCAGGCGGCGGTTGAAGTCGGCCTGCCACTGCTCGTACTCGAAGTCGCTGACCGAGCGCACACCTTTGACAATGAACTGCGCCCCCTCCTGGCGCGCAAAGTCCATGGCCAGGCCGTAGTAGGGCTTCACCTCTATAGCCGGTTCGTTCTGATAGAGTTCGCTGATGGTTTTGATACGCTTCTCAACAGGACTCATGCCCGGTTTGTGAACGTTATCGCCGACAACGCCAATCACCAGCCGGTCGAAAAGCGGCAAAGCACGGCGCACGATAGAGTCGTGCCCGATAGTAAATGGGTCAAAAGTGCCCACAAATAATCCTTTTCTCATATTTGGGGGCAAAGATACGAAAAATTAAGGGCTGAACAAAAAGTTTTAGTTACTTTTTTGCTTTACCGCCCTTAAAATACTCTTCCGATAAGTCTTTAAAGAAGTCATAGTCCAGAATAGTTCCTATTCTCAGAAGCAATCCTGTGCTGATGTCCTTCCTGCTGAAGATGTTGTAGACGTTGGTACGTTCACAGTCGATTTCCCTGGCCAACCAGGTAACGGGCTTGTGTCTCTGTGCGAGCACTTCTTTGATTTTTTGTCCGACGTGCATAGCTCGTTCAATTAAATTTGGTTAAGTCAATAATTCAACTCGGTAAAAAGTGCGACAAAGATACGACAATTTTAGGTTTGTTCCCTAAAATTTTAGTGAAAAAGAATTAAAACTGCTGAAAGTGTAGAATCTTATTCGAATAAACTGGGTTCCATGATGTTACCCGTGTAAGGATTGCGCCCAAAATGTTTGTAAGCCAGCTCTGTCACCATGCGGCCGCGAGGCGTCCGCTTGATGAATCCCTCCATGATGAGGAACGGTTCATAGACCTCCTCCACCGTGCCGGCATCCTCGCCGATGGCGGTGGCGATAGTGGTGAGTCCTACGGGACCGCCCCGGAACTTGTCGATGATGGTCAGCAGTATCTTGTTGTCTATCTCGTCAAGGCCGTACTGGTCGATGTTCAGGGCCGTCAGCGCCACCTGCGTAATCTTCGTGTCGATGCGGCCGTTGCCCTTCACCTGGGCGAAGTCGCGGACGCGGCGCAGCAGGGCGTTGGCGATACGGGGCGTACCGCGGCTGCGCCCGGCAATCTCTAAGGCGGCATCCTCGGTAATAGGTACACCTAATATATTACTACTGCGCTCGATAATCTTCTGCAGCGTCTCGGGCTGATAGTACTCCAAGTGCATGTTGATGCCGAAGCGCGCACGGAGCGGGGCCGTCAGCAAACCGCTGCGCGTCGTGGCGCCGACCAGCGTGAAGGGGTTCAGGTCAATCTGGATCGACCGCGCCGACGGTCCTTTGTCAATCATGATGTCGATGCGGTAGTCCTCCATGGCAGAGTACAGATACTCCTCGACGACGGGCGACAGACGGTGAATCTCATCGATGAACAGCACGTCGTTTTTCTCTAACGAGGTCAGGATACCGGCTAGGTCGCCAGGCTTGTCGAGTACGGGTCCGCTGGTTATCTTGAAGCCCACGCCCAGCTCATTGGCGATGATGTTCGACAGCGTCGTTTTGCCTAGTCCGGGAGGACCGTGCAGCAGCGTGTGGTCGAGGGGCTCGCCACGGTACTTAGCCGCCTCGACAAAGACCTCCAAGTTCTCCACAATCTTCTTCTGACCGCTGAAGTCCTTGAAACTCAGCGGCCGCAGCGCGTTCTCAAAGTCCTTCTCAACCTTAGAGTAGCGCTCCTCGCGTATGTCGAAATCCTCGTCCATCGTCCTTCTCAATAGCTTGCCAGCACCTCGCGGGCAGATAAATACTGAATACCTCCCTCAGGGGTTGATACCACCACGGTCTCGTTACGGAGTGCTTTTTCCTCCAGCATCCGATGATGCGCCAATTGTAGGCCTTCATCCAGTTTCCGGTTCATCTCCTGATATTCCTTATCTGACATAAGCAAATATTGTTTCGTATAATTCTCTATTCTTAATGTCGGCAGGCTTATCCAACCTGCCTGAAGCAATTTTTAATCTGTCTGCCTGGCTATTGTCAAAAATCGCCCAATAGTCAACAACAGGCATAAACAACTTGAAAAGGTTGTTGATGCCTGCCGTGTATCGTCTTCTGATTATTTCCTCGGGAATGTCGTGCCCGCCTTTGCTCACGCGCTCTGCCACACGCCTCATGGCCAGCTCCGGACTGCTAAGCCAGAAGTAAAGCAGGTTGACGCGGTAGCCTTGTCTTTGGGCCCGCATTACCAGATTCACATACGAGCGCGTGGCCAGCGTCGTCTCTATGGCAAAGGTCACGTCCTCCTTGAGCAGTTCTTCTATACGCTGCAACATCAGCCTTCCTGCCTCAATGGCCACGCTCTCGGCGTTGAATGGTGAAAGTCCACGTGCTATCTCATCAGCGTTGACAAATTCCCTGCATTCCAGAATCTCAGGCAACACCGTATATGAGGCGGTGGTCTTTCCTGCCCCATTGCAACCGCTGACGATATAGAGGTTTTTCATCATATTCGGTTGCAAAGTTAACGGATTTTTTTGAGATAACAAAAAAAATAACTATCTTTGTGCCCTGTTAACAAAACTGAAGAACCAAATGAGGACAAGACTACTGACTATGGCCCTGCTCAGCGCACTGGCAGGGCACGCCCAACAACGGCAGGAAATCACATTAACCGACGACTGGCAATTCTCTCACGATAAACAGTCATGGCAAACCGTCACCGTGCCCCACGACTGGGCCATCAGCGGACCCTTCGACAAGAAGTGGGACCTGCAGCGCGTAGCCATCGAGCAGAATGGCGAGAAAGAGGCCACCGAGAAGAGCGGGCGCTCAGGCGCACTGCCCTGGATAGGCGAAGGCCACTACAAGCGAAAATTCACGATTCCATCGGACTTTTCCGGCCATGCCGAGCTGGTGTTCGACGGTGCTATGGCTGAACCGACAGTTAGCGTCAACGGACAGAAAGCGGGCTACTGGGCTTACGGCTACAATACTTTCCGCATCGACATTACACCTTATCTTATTAAAGGCGAAAATCTATTGGAGGTCAGCCTGAAGAACCTGGAGGAGAGCAACCGCTGGTATCCCGGCGCCGGAATTTACCGCCCCGTGAAACTGGTGCTGACCGACAAGCGGCACATCGACGACTGGAGCATCTCCGTGCGTACCATTGACGTCGACCGCAAGAAAGACGTGGCCAAAGTGGAGGTGGGCGTCAGTGTGGAGAACGTGGAACCTGACATGCGGATGATCATCGGCCTGCAAGACTCCGAGGGAGGCGGCATGATGCAGTCTATCGTTTCATTCGGCGACGGCCACGTCATCAGGACGCTGAGCGTGCCCCATCCTAAGCTCTGGTCGCCTGAGTCGCCTTCTCTCTATACGCTTACCGTCAGGCTGATGAAGGACGGGAAGGATATTGACGTCAAAACCATCAAGACTGGCCTACGCACCGTCCGCGTCAGCAAGGAAAAGGGCTTCCAGCTGAACGGCGTGACGCGCAAGCTGAAGGGTGTCTGCCTACACCACGACCTCGGCCCCCTCGGGGCCGCCGTCAACAAGGCCGCGCTCATCCGCCAGGTCAAAATTCTGAAAGACATGGGCTGCGACGCCATCCGCACGGCTCACAACATGCCGAGCCAGATGCAGATGGATGTCTGCGACTCGTTGGGCATGATGGTCATGGCCGAGTCGTTCGACATGTGGCGCTACCCGAAGTGCAAGAACGGCTACGCCCGCTTCTTCGACGAGTGGGCCGACCGTGATATCACCAACCTCGTCGTAGCCAACCGCAACCACCCCAGCATCGTCATGTGGTCCATTGGCAACGAGATTCCCGAGCAGGGCAGCGAGGTGGGTCGCCAGCTCAGCATCCGCCTGCAGGGACTCATCCACTCGCTCGACCCCACCCGTCCCGTCACGCAGGGCATGGACAAGGCTGAGGGCGCCCTCAGCTGCGGCATGGCGCAGGCGATGGACGTGCCGGGCTTCAACTATCGCGTACATAAATATCAGAAGAACATCGAGCAGCTACCGCAGGGCTTCCTGCTCGGCTCCGAGACGGCCTCGACGGTTTCGTCGCGCGGCGTCTACAAGTTCCCCGTCAAGGTGACCGACAACTCGCAATACGCCTCATGGGCACCTTCCTACGACCCCAACGCCATCAAGACCGCCGACGGCCAGTGCTCGAGCTACGACGTGGAATACTGCTCGTGGTCGAACCTGCCCGACGACGACTGGGTGTGGCAGGACGACAAGCCGTGGGTCATCGGCGAGTTCGTCTGGACGGGCTTCGACTACCTCGGCGAGCCGACGCCTTACGACGAGTACTGGCCCAGCCGCAGCAGCTACTTCGGCATCTGCGACCTCGCCGGACTGCCCAAGGACCGCTTCTACCTCTACCGCTCGAAGTGGCAGAAGGACGAGCACACCATCCACCTCCTGCCCCACTGGACATGGCCCGACCGCCGTGGAGAGGTGACGCCCGTCTACTGCTACACCGACTACCCCGAGGCCGAGCTCTTCCTGAACGGCAAGAGCCAGGGCCGCATCCGTAAGAACCCCGCCGAGCGTCTCGACCGCTACCGTCTGCGCTGGAACGACGTCAAGTACCAGCCCGGCGAGCTGAAGGTCATCGTCTACGATGCCGACGGCAACGCCGCCGGTGAGCAGACCGTCCGCACCGCCGGCAAGCCCGCCCGCCTCAACCTCGACGTCTGGACGCAGAACACCCACCTCACCGCCAACGCCCAGGACCTCGCCTTCATCACCGTCTCGCTCACCGACAAGGCCGGCACGCTCATCCCCGACGCCGCCGACCAGTTGACTTTCAGTGTAAAAGGTGCCGGACGCTTCCGCGCCGCCTGCAACGGCGATGCCACCAGCCTCGAACCGTTCACCGAGCCCACCATGCGCCTCTTCAACGGCCAGCTCGTCGTCATCGTCGAGGCCGCCAACAAACCCGGCCCGCTGACCCTCACCGTCACCTCCCCCCAGCGCAAATTATCAAAAACCATCACCATCCCCGTCAAATGAAGTACATAAAAACCCTCCTAGCCCTCTGTTGTCTGTGCTGCGGCGGCGCCGCAGCCCAAACCGCCGCCATCGCCCCCACCGACCCTCACATCCAGTACGTCGGCCGCATCTGTTTCCAGAACCCGGAGCGCCCCCGCTTCAGCTACCCCGGCACGCAAATCAACGTCGCCTTCCAGGGCACGACACTCCGCATGAAGTGCAAGCCCGGCAGCGGCTACTTCATGGCGCAGATCGACGATGCCGAGCCCTTCAAGGTAGCCTTCCGCGGCCCCCGCGACTCGGTGGTCACGCTCTGCACGGCACTCCCCGCCGCCCGTCACACCGCCCGTCTGATGTATTGCATCGAGGGCTATGAGTACAAACCTGAGTTCTGGGGATTCCAGACCGACGGCCAGTTGACCGATATGGATCCGCTGCCTGCAAAAAAAGTCGAATTCATCGGTAATTCCATCACCTGCGGCTACGGCAACGAGGGCCGCCTCGGCGAGCCATTCCGCTTCGAGACCGAGAACCACTACTATGGCTACGCCCAACTGACAATGCGGCGCCTCGGGGCCGTGGCCAGCATCGTTGCCCGCAGCGGCATCGGCGCCTACCGCAACTACGGCGCACCCAAGGACGGCTCACCCGCCGACAACATGCCGGCACAGTATGAGTACACCCTCTACAACGACCAGACCGAGCGCTGGGACTTCAGCCGCTGGCAGCCCGACGTGGTCTGTATCAACCTCGGCACCAACGACCTCTCAACCGACAACTACGACACGGCGCTCCTGAAGCAGGGCTACAAGCGCCTCCTCGCCCAAGTTCGCAAGGGCAACCCCAAGGCCAAGGTGGTCTTCCTCTGCGGCTCCATGCTGGGCGGCAAGGAACTCGACATCTGCAAGCGTATTCTGAACGAAGTGACGGAAGAGGCTCATAAGGCCGGCGACAAGCTGGTCTACCGCTTCGACTTCAGTCCGCAGACCGGCGACCTCGGCTACGGCACCGACTGGCACCCCAGCCTCCGTCAGCACCAGCGCATGGCCGACGAGCTGACGCCCTTCCTCGAGAAGCTCTTCTAATCTATCTAGTTGGACTAGTCATACTAGTTGGACTAGTCATGCTAGAAAATCCAGCCCCGCTATAGCATGGCGCGGCAGTCCTCCAGTATTCGCATCAGTTCGTCCTTCGTCTCTGCCCTGAGCATGGCTATGCGCGTCTGGCGGAAGTTCGGAATACCCTTGAACACTGGCGTGGCCGCCAGATGACGGCGGGAGTGCAGGATGCCCCGCTTCTCGACAGAGTAGTCCGTGTCGCCGGGTTTCCTGCTGAGACTTAACCGTGCAATATTGATGCGCAGCTGCTCCTCAAGGATGTCAATCTTCTCGTCGATGGTTAGCTGTTCGCGGCTGAACACCCAGGGGGCGCCGAACGTGGCGCGACCAATCATCACCGCATCGACGCCGTAGCGGTCGAAAGCCGCCTCGGCCTCGTCAATCGACGTGATGTCGCCGTTGCCGATAATAGGAATATGTATCCTCGGGTTGCGCTTCACCTCGCCGATGAGCGTCCAGTCGGCCTGACCCGTGTACATCTGCGAGCGCGTGCGCCCGTGGATGGTCAGCGCCTTGATGCCACAGTCCTGCAGCTGTTCGGCCAGCTCGGTGATGATGAGCTGCTCGTGGTTCCAGCCGAGGCGCGTCTTCACCGTGACGGGCAGTTTCACCGCCTCCACCACCTTCTGCGTCATCTCCAACAGTTTCGGAATGTTCTGCAGCATACCCGCCCCGGCACCCTTCCCGGCCACCTTCTTCACCGGACAGCCGAAGTTCAGGTCGATGAGGTCAGGCCCCGCCTGCTCCACAATCTTCGCCGCCTCGACCACCGCCTCCACGTCGCGCCCGTAGATCTGTATGCCCACGGGCCGCTCCTCGTCGCTGATGGTCAACTTGCGGATGGTCGTCTTCACATCGCGCACCAGCGCCTCTGCCGAGACAAATTCCGTATATACCATCGCCGCCCCGAACCGCTTGCACAGCATCCGGAAGCCCAAATCGGTCACATCCTCCATCGGAGCCAGAAACAGCGGGCGCTCACCAAACTCTATATCCCCTATCTTCACAACATTTTATTTTCGATTTACTCTATTTTCGATTGACGATTTCCCCCATCACCTATCACCCATCACCAAACCAAATGGTACGTACCACCGGCCAGCGGCTTCACGATGCCCTTCATCTCCATCTCAAACAGGAGGGCAGTGAGCTGACCGATGGGCAGGTTCGTTCTCACTGAGAGCACGTTCAGCTGCAGGTCGTTCGTCTGCTGGAGTGCGCCCACCACCAACTGCTCCTCTGCCGAGAGGTCGGGGAATAGCTCACGCTCTACGACTGCCGTCTTCTGGCTCACGGGCTGCCACCCCACTGCCGCCACGAAATCGTCGGCCGAGGTGATGAGTCCCGCCTTGTTGTCGCGTATCAGGTTGTTGCAGCCCTCACTGTACTGCGCCCCCACAGGTCCGGGGAAGGCCAGCACGTCGCGACCGTACTCCTGGGCTATGCGTGCCGTGATGAGCGCCCCACCCTTGTAGGCCGACTCCACGACGATGGTAGCGTCAGACATACCCGCCACGATGCGGTTGCGCTGGCGGAAGTTGTTGGCCAGCGGCTCCGTCTGCGACATATACTCCGTCAGCAGACCGCCGCGACTCACCATCTCGACCGCCGTCTGCCGGTGGCGGGCGGGGTAGATCTGGTCCAGGCCGTGGGCCAGCACGCCCACCGTCGCATAGCCGTTGGCCAGCGCCTCGCGGTGAGCACAGATGTCTACGCCGTAAGCCAGTCCGCTGACGATGAGCACTTCCGGGCACAGTTCCCTCAGTCGAGCCACGAACCGCCTGATGAGGTCCTGGCCGTAGCTGGTGCAGTGGCGCGTACCAACGATGTCGACGATGTGCTGCTGGTTCAGGTCGGCATTACCTTTGTAATACAAGATGATGGGGGCATCGTCGCACTCGCGCAGCCGGGCCGGGTAGTCGTCGTCGTTCAGCGTCAGCACGCTGATGCCGTGCTTCTCGACGAACGCCATCTCTGCCGCCGCCCTTTTCAGTGCGTCGTCCCAGTTGCGCAGACTCTCGATGAGGCGCGGCGAGCAGTCGCTTACCACGTCACCAATATCCTGCCGGTGCTCATACGCCGCCCTGCCGCCGCCGACTTTCTGATACAGCTGCAGCGCCATCTGCGCGTTGAACCCCGTCATTCGCGTCAGCGCAACCGTGTAGAATATTTCCTCACTTTTCACTCTTCACTTCAATAAACTTGGCAAACGCCCGGTCGTAATCTTCGCTCACACCGAGCCGCCCGTTGACAAGGCACACCAGCTCCACCTTGGCGCGGAAACTGAGTTTCTCGTCGCTGGCGCGGAAGATGTCGTGGTGGAACACATACTTGATGCCCTCCTTCGTCAGCCCCACACACGAAACGAACTCATCGTCGGGCCGCAGCGGCACCTTGAACTGCATCGTCATCCGCGCCACCACCGCGTCGACACCCTTCTCGTGCATCTCGGCGAAGCTCAGTCCGCACTCTTTCAGAAACAGGTGCCGCGTATGCTCGCAGTAGTGCAAGTAGTTGGCATTGTTCACAATACCCTCGATGTCGCACTCATAGTCGCGCACCATCATCCTCGTCTCGAAACAGTAATTCATAGTTCTTTCACCAATTTGCCGCCAAAGTTACGAAAAGTCGAGAGCAGAACAAAAGATTTTAATCTTTTTTATGCCGAGACAGAGTAACTAAGCCATTTTGATGGCAAAGTTACAAACAAATTCCGAAACCGCCAAGCATTCCCCTCTTTATTTTCTGTGAGATTTGTTAGACCCGTTTGACGCCTCAGCATCCCCTCTTCCTATCGCCCACCCTCTTTAGAGAGGGGTGGGCATAGAAGAGAGGGGGATGCTTCAGGTCATAACGGACAAGATGCGCCCGTTGCGGCCTTTCGTCGCCACTCGGTTTTCGCGTTGACTCGCTGCTCTGGTCGCTCTATCTGCCCGACGCTACTTTTCGTCGATAAAATCGGGGTGGATGGTAGTTAATTTGCGTTTTCGTCTCAAAAGTGTTAAGTTTTGTTTATGTCTCACAATAAGAGACGAGATTATAACCTCTTTATATTATTTTATTATAATTTTGCACCCGATTTCGTGACGGTTGCAGTGAAAACGCCCATGCACGATATTGGCAAATTGACAATTTTAAACTATTAATAGCGATGAAACGAATATTTTTTTTTTCAGTTTTGATGATTGCGTTCGTGATGAATGCAGTGGCGTGGGAGCCGGTGATTCGAGAGGTTCACTACTTCGGTATGTATTACCCAGACTCTTATGAACCTGTTGAAACTTCTGAGATTAACTGCGCAGCTTCTAATGGTTGGTCACATGACTTGAATTACATGAAATTCAAAAACAGTTGGCAACCTAATACAACGAAAGTTACATTCAGGTCTTGGACTGACAATAGCAAAGCACGCATCGCTTTGAATTCTCCAAATAATTGGCGATTCAATCATACTAACAATAACGGATATTCAGGCCCAGGTCTGTACAACCACACAGGAGCCACTACGAATATCTGGATTAGGAATTTGGATCCAGGTGATAAGTTTATTCTGGAATATTATCGTAACAACTCAAGTGGCGATTTACCTAAATATGTATCATCCAATAACGGTCACAATAGTGGTACGGTTACAGGCTTATCAAACGGTACAGGCATTGCAGGAACTGAGGAATACACCTGTACTTCTGGCGGTGATGTCTGCTTCGGAATGCCAGGAAAGGTGGTGATTCGCTCCTTGACTATCATTCATGCCAATTATAAAAAAGCTACTTATCGGATAGATGAAGTAACAGACAACGGGAACAAAGGATACAAATATACGCTTACAGGTGCTGGTGTGCTGGAAGATAAACGTGGCGCTGTTCCTTACATTACCATGCGTTTCGGACATGACAACGATATGACCTTCGTTCGTGATTTGGGTAATGGCAGCTATGGCGCTTCATGTATTGTTGACGAGTCGGACAATCTTAATCTTGATGACCCTAATGTCAGATTGTCTGCCGTCTATAAGAAAAGATATATGAACCACCAGAATCAGTATTCTACCAATATGGATGATGTGGAATGGACGAATAACTCTCAGCAGCAGCAAGCAGCACTCAAGACAAGGGCTCAAAACGAAGCAAATATGCTGAAAGGACGCGAATGGACTGTCTTTGAGGCTGACAACAACTGGAATGACGGAGTTGCCTGGAGTGAACCCGCGCATTATAGGAGACAATACAAATGGGAAGACATTTTCGAAAGCATTCTTCCTCTTTATGGTACTTATTATTATTTCTTCCCAGAAGTGAATGGTAAGCTGAGTCTCCGTTTTTATTGCGAAGGAAATGGTGAATACATGCCATTATGGTATAAGAGCAAGGATGGAGTTGTTGTCGATGATCTCAAGTATGGACAAAATACAAACGACGGTAATTACTACGAATATAATGACCTAGAAGTGGAAAAGGGTGGAGTCTATTATCTTTGTTCCAACCCTACGATTGTTGCTCGCGAGCATCCTGTTGTACGTCTAATCTCTTACAAGTTTGTTCCAACCTTCCGCGTAGATCCACTTTACAAAGTCGTTGGTTACGGAACCACCAGCGTTTCAGGTGCTGCAACAATAAAAGGCGTAACAATAGACAAATTTGAAGGAACAAGTAATGTTAATGGTGAATATGTATTTAACAACGATGCTACCGTCACTATTAACGGAGAATCAGCCCCAATGATCAAATTCCTTGGAAATGTGAAGAAAGATGGGACTGTTATCAAACTACGTCAAGATGGCAATGACATCAAGCTCGATTTTCAGAATATCGCATTTAAGGATGGAAATAACATAAATAAGGGTGGTGCTATTATTGTGAACTTAGAATGCCCTGCTGGTGAGGCCGGTTTTGTTCTAACTGTGGCTTATGATGCCGCCGATGCCAAATGGAACGCTGACGGGACTCTGCGCGTAGCAGCTACCGAAGACGGCACACAGGTGAAACGCTGGGACTTCTATTCCGGCAAGGGTGAGAAGGACGAATTGGGCACTGGTCAAGGCTGGGATCTCGGGAAATACGGCACCCAATCAGTTGGAGATGCTGACAAGGATCTATGGGAAACTGACTTTGACAGTTGGAAGCAGAAATCCAAGCTTTTCAAAGAGGTTAACAAGTATGGTGGTCTAACTGCCGACTGGGTAGACACTTATGTTAATCTTACAGACGGTAAAAACGAGCGTTTCTTCAAGAGTGTGTACGACATGGAGGGTGACAACGCCGACATGATTCACGAGACAGCCGGCCTGATCTTCTTGACCCACGCTAATCAGTTGGGTATTATGAATGAGAACGATGAGCCTACCGCACAGTTCCAAGACCGCTACATCGGTTTGATGAAGGGTAGTAAATTCACGATACCCCTTCTCGACGCTGGCGACCGCATCGTGCTGAAGATGGGTACCTACAATAACGAAGATGTTACACTCAATATTACAGGTGCTAACGATGCTATTAACACTGGTATCAGCAGTGATTATATCATCGGTGGCTCCATCCCCGTTTCAGACGATGTTACAGGAGCTGACGACAAGTATTACCCCCGTGGCGAATACCACTTTGTTGCTAAGGGAGGCGATGCTACCTTTGAGGTAACAAGCGGTCAGATGCTAAAGATATACTCCATCGATATCTATAAAAATAATGAAATATTGACGGAAAACCAACTGGTTGGAGATTTAACCGAAGTGACTTTCACGGACGATGATGCAGCGAACGCTACTAAGACCATTGATGCCCATGTGCGCTATCATGGATACCAGGAGACATCGAAGTTCGATAATGTTGACCAACTGCGCGGAAACATTTCCTATACCAAGAATGATTTTACCGTTACCACATCAACGGATGAGCCATATTGCACGATTTCCACCACAGTGAATAATGGCGACTTCGGTTCGTTCCGCGCCAAGATGGAAGTGCTGACCAAGGATGATGGCAACACCTACGTTACCGACTATGTGCCTGGAAGCTTAGCAGTCGATTATCTTAAGAAAGTAAAGGATGGATATCCTTACACTTGGGACTTCACCGACTTATTACAAATAAAAAACACTGGTGATACATACATTGACAACTCAATTTCCACTGAAAGGGATGCCACCTCTCTCCTACCTGACTATAAAGGTTGGAAAGATGTCGGTGGTACTCATAGCTTGCGCAATGCTCCTGAAAATGCATCTGGTGTCCTGTTTGCTAATGGTGGACAATTGTATGGTGCTGCGTTACCTAAGTCTGATGGTATGTTCAAAGAGATTGCCGGTATCGGCTTCAAGCGTTCGACCGAAACGCCAGAAGAAGCCAAACTGCTGAACGAAAGTCTTGGTATTAAGAGTGGTGCCATTGAGTTGAACAGCGGCAAAGACGGTGTGTTCTATAAGTTAGTGATTCCAAAGGTGGATAAAGATGCAGCTATTTACGTAAGAGCAACTCCTGTTAAGAATGCAACACTTATAGCCCAATACTCGACAGACGGAACGACTGGCAATATATTTAGCGGAAAAAATGCCAAGACACTTACGGCAGATGACGGCGATAAGATATATGTGGTAAGAAATACTGCGGAGCAGGATGTGGAACTCTGGTTGGACGGTATGTCTATTAAGAAGATTGCCGTTGCCACAGACTTGAAGACGGTGAACGATTTAGGTTGGAACACTGAGAGCCGCGGCTATACTACTGACCCGTCGTTGCTGTCTTATATGACTGGTAAAGACTTCCGCACGTATGTCGTGTTAAAGCCAAATGAAGATGAGGGAGAAGAACCAATCTCTGTTGATAAGCCGGTTACGCTGACCAGAATTGACGGTGGATCGAAAGACGGTGATGCTACTGGTATAGGCATGAGTATGATAATAGGAGCCGCCGAAGAAAACGGTAGTCCCAATGCCTGCATTGTCCGGTATGTTGGAACTAAAGGTGGGGAAGACATCTTCGACGAAGGCGAGGGCTTCCATATCTTTGTGCCTGACATGCACGATGGTCCAAGCGTTTTAAGTGATAACCTGTTGAAGGCCCAAGTAAAATCTGGCACAGTTTTACGCAATGAAACCATTGAAGGAACAACTTACAACAACTATGCTTTCACCAATAAATGGAAGTATGTAGACTCAGAGGGTAATGAGCTTACGGGTCGCGGCGGCCAAAAGGTAGGCGATCAGGCATTCTATCGGATTATGAAAGATGGTGCCACGAGTGCAAATGGCAATCAGGCCTATCTGTCAATAGAAGGTACGGATGCCGCCCGCTTAGCCATCTTCATCGAAGATGAGGAATACGACGGCGAGGCTACGGGCATAGCTACGGTGGAGAACAGCGTCGGCGGCGAGAACGCCCGCTTCTACAACCTGAACGGTCAGCAGCTTAGCGGCAAGCCGAACCGCAGCGGTCTGTACATCGTGAATGGTAAGAAGGTGTATGTTAAGAGTAAGTAAGGAAAGGAGAATATGAAAATGAAAAAGCAATATATACAGCCCGAGTCTCACGTTGTAGTCGTTAAGCTCTTTGATGCAGTTCTTAATACAAACGTTGGCTTCGGAACGGCCAGTCAGGGCGCTGACGAGCTGTCGCGCGAAGATCAGTACAACAACCGTTTCGAGGACGCCAGCGACGAAGAAGATTGGGACTGGGAATAAAGCCCTCCCGAGCAACGGTTGAAAAATTAACCTTACAACCATAAACCTCCAGATACCTGCCACTGACCCCTACAAACAGGAGGGGAACAGTGGCAGGTTGTTTTTTGGTCGGAGTAAACCGGCAATTTAGTCGGAGTAAACCGGCAATTTCTTGCGACCAAACGCAAGCGTCACCCTTCGGGATGCCGAGCGAGTCGGACTAAACCGGCAAGTAAGCGGTGCTTTTTTTCTGAATTATTTTAAAAAGTGCGTAAACCTCATCTACTTCCTCGAAATGCCGATGTACAAAGGGGAAGCGGCGAATGAGGTTGACTGTTTTAACCTCACTTCAACCTCATTCGAACCCTCCAGTGAGGTTGAGGTGAGGTTGGGGGTGAGATTAGGAGTGAGGTAGCAGAATCGTGGAACGCTTTGGGAATCGGGGTTTCAGGAGACTGGAGTGAGATTAAGCCTGTTTTTCACGAGGTGGCGGGTTTGTCGATTTTAGCGGTCCCACCGCTTGGGACGTTTGTCCCAGCCCGTGGGACGAACGTCCCAAACAATGGGAATGTTCTAAGAATGGGGGTTGAGTGTAAGCAGTTGTGGGCACAAAAACTTTGTCGTTTTCGTTCTTCGTAAGCGAAGCGACCTGGGGCGGGCGCCCGTTAAATCGTTAAAAACATAAACGTTTTCTGATTATATTTTGTGATTTCCTTGCTTGGTTCGAAAAATCTTCGTACCTTTGCAGCCGATATGCAGTTTGCCCCCTGTTGGCGAGCCTATGTTGTATGGCCATAGCCTAATAGTTTCACTTTTTCGTATTAACAATAAAGATTACAATAATGAGAACAAAATTTAACTATTTATTGATGCTCCTTGCCGTGACGATGCTCATGCCGCAAGCGGTGAATGCTGAGGATTATGATAAAACATACTATTTTAATAATCAAGGCAATGACACAGAACTTGTATGGTCATCTACAACTGAAGAAGGATGTACTTATTTTACAAAAATTGGAAGTACAGAAAGTCCTGAAAGATTTGCTATGGAAAAGGACCCTGGGAACAGAATTAACCTTTCCGAAAAACCAGGCCTATATAATGGAAGACCCTCACCATCTAAATTCTTAGTTTCAAAATTATATAATGGGGATGTTGTAACATTTACTATATCTTCTAGCCAAACTTATGGAACTGATGCTGCATTAATATCGAATAATAATGCGTCAAAAAATGGAAACACTTTTACAATGACAGCTAAAGGATCTTTGGTTGTTACTATCCCTAGAGGAGCATACCTAGAATCTATCAGAATTGTTCATGTTGATCAACCTTCTTATTCTTATGACCCTGCCATAGAGATTTACAACTTGTCGGGCATTTCTGGAAGCTTAAGTGCTTCAACACAGGCAGACTACAGTTTTTATGGTCAAACAGCTTATATTGTTGACAGTCCTTCTGGTTATCCGCTTAATAATCGTATTTCTGTTATGTTACCAGGAGATTTTTCTTGGGCAAATGGGTTAAAAGACATAAATGGTACCCGCCTTGTTGGTATCAACAATCTAAAAGCTGATGACCGTGTTGTCATTACTTTTTCCGGTGGTAATGCTACATTCACAAGCAGACATGACAGGTTTGATAGAGTATTCTATGCTGCCGGGAATGTCTTTAAAGATGATAATAATGATGGCGAATTGAATGATGGTGAGACTGTTATTGAAGGACCAGGCGTAGCTGTAGAGAGTGGTGCCGTCTATACAATGACTGCCGATGGCCATCTTGATTTTGCCATTGCTGCAAATGTAATTATCACAAAGATTGAAATCTATGGCGACCATCAGGCCACAATGGAAGACCGTTATAATGGTTCTGCCGCTACAGGCTATACGGCTTATTTCTCCCAGACAGGTCAGTTGATTGCCAAGGAGCACATTGTTCCCGGCGGTCTTGAGGTACATATTGGTAATGAAGACAATACCCAGCATGCTATTGTGGTAAGTTCTGACAGAGGCCCTGTTTCTTTCGTTTACGACCAAGAGCATTATAAGATGGCCAGACAAGAGGGCAACAGTACAAATATCACGGATGCACCTCCTGCAACCGGTACTTTCTATAAGTTTATGCCTGAGGTGGACGGATACATGACCGTGAATTTTAAGGCTAACAATATAAGATATAACAATTATTGGAATGGTAATGGTACATCACAAGGAAACGAAGTTGTGATGACAAGTGGAACTTGTCCTTATTATCTGATGGTTAAGAATTCATCTAACCAGTTCAGCCGATATGTCCATCCCAATGGGGACACACAATGGGGTCTTGACCGTAGTAATGGACAAGACGGTTCGTTCCAGAATATCCGTGTTACAGCAGGTAATACTTATTATGTATATGGCTGGTGGAATAATGGTGATATTGGCAATCAGAACACCTACTGTGGCGTTGCCCAGCTCATCGACGTTACCTTCATTCCCGATAATATGGTTACTCCGTTGGCCAAGTGGGTAGAAAGTGGCACAGAAGAAGATGATGATTTGGCTGACGTTACTGGATATACGACAAGCGATCTTCATATTAAGAAGATGTCTAACAACATCACCAATTGCGAGCCATACATTCATGAAACTACAGTCAATGGCCAAACTGTCAAGAAACTTGGCATCAGGAATATCACTTTTGCCGATGGAGCAAATCCTGGCGGCACCATCCTGATTAAACTTGGCAGCCCGAGCAACGATGCCAACCCCGTATTCGCCTACACCATTGCATACGATGCAAGTTGGAATAATGGCCAAGGACATACTTGGAACTTCTCAGAAAATCCGCTGAAAGGCTTGAAGTGGACGAATAAGAACACAGAAGCCGATGTGGTTGATTTCGGTACAGAAGCCGGTCCTGGCCTGCTCCATGATGAGATGCACGAGGCCAACGGCCACTCTGACTGGACGATGACGTACCGTGTAAAGAAAGGCGACACAAAGTACGACCTGATGTTCCTGAACAAGTACGACATGGAGGGCGACAATGCCGACATGATGTGGGACACCGAGGGACTGATCATCAACACCTCGTCGAACCAAAGCTGCATCAACAATGAGCACGGCGCTGCTATCGACCATAGCGACAAGACGCAAGCTGACCCCGACCGCTACGTGGGCATACTGCCTGGCGGCGAGTTTATCATTCCACGGCTGAAGGCCGATGACCGGGTGATTATCTACATGGGCAGCGGATATGGCAGCGGTTCGCAGACCATGCACTTTAACATCACCAATGCTCTTGATGCTGTCCATAACAAAATAGTTGAAACTGATGATTACTATGCAGGCGGCTCGCAGTGGAACACCATAGATAATCATGATGATCCTTACTACCGTGGTTGCTACCATTTCTTTGCTGAAGCTGATGGCGACATGAAGTTCAAGCTGGTGGGCGGTTCGATGTGCAAACTGTACAGCATTCAGATTTACCATGGCGAACGCATTAACACAAATGGTGTACAAGAAGGGGCAAAGGGTAGCGGTTACACCCTGTTAGCCACAAAGGACGGAGGAGCTGGCGAGACAAAGACGTGGAACCTTCATTACCGCGGAAAAGGCGAAACCCTTGCTGACGGAATTGAGAGAAATGGAAAGACCATCAAGAATGAATTTATAGCCTACTCTGGAACCATTACGAAAGAGAATACTCCACTTACTACTAATAGCAACACTATCTCATGCACCAACAACGGCGTAATCGGCATGGCTCGTGTACGTGCCAAGTGTATGGAATATAACCAAAAATACGTGACTGACTTCGCCGACCGAAACCTGACATTTGCGTATCATGAGAAGGCGCCCGGATACCCCTACACTTGGGACTTCACCGACATCAATGGTTTCTCCAGCAGCGCTATCACTGGCGAATACAATAATTATAATGAGTTGCAGAGCGGTGACGAAGACTACGAATTTGAGCCGAAGGGACGTGAACTTTCCATGTGGGATGCAAACGGTAAGATGGTGATTTACTGCTCGGATGGCAGTTACTATCAGAATCAGAACATGATCTTTGAGAATGCCAAGGGCATCAACGGCAACCAGCTGTACGCCAACGGAGCGGTCATCCCCGAGACGAAGGGCCTCTGGTTCTACTTCGATAACAACGACCCAACCTACAACGGCTCCATGCAGATAGCAGCCGACGGCCTGCATCTGGCAAACGCAAGTTATGAAAACGGAGCGACATGCGAGGAAGGGGTGTCCATGCGCCGAGGCTGGTGGAACTACAAGATGGTGGTGCCTGACGTACCCGCCGGTGCAGCAGTCTATCTGCGTATGGCAAGAGACATGAGCGTCAGAGAGGGTGACGTCACTTTCCGCCCCTGGAGTCCAACTAACAACGCATTTGTCGACGTTACTGAGCCTTTCTTCTACAAGAAATTCCAATTTGAATGGATGAGCACTAAAGCCGAGATTGGTGCTGAGCAAACAGAAATCTGCAAGTATTATCAGGCTTCTGACGGTACGGGTGACTATATCGTGGCAATCAAGAACTCTGGCGAAACAAGCAATCTGACCTTCACGCTGAACGGCTGGATCTTGAAGAAGTTGTCGATTTCTACTGACCCGAAGACGGTGAACAAGTTTGGATGGAACACTGAGAGCCGCGAGCGTGCCATCGACCCGTCGTTGCTGCCCTATTTGACAGGTAAGGATTTCCGCACTTATATCGTGACTGCGGCTAACGAGGCAACAAATACGGTTTTGCTGGCACGTATTGATGGTGGAAACGGAGTTGACGGTGATAATACTACAACAAATCCTAACATGAAACTCATCGTACCTGGTGCTACAAAAGTCGAAGAAGAGGAAGTTGTCCCTGATAACGGCAGCAGAAATGCCTACATCATCCGTTATGTCGATAACACCGTTGCAGAAGATGCGAAAGCAGTGGATATTTTCGAAGCGAATAAGGGTTTCCACCTGTTTGTGCCCGATATGCACGACGCTGCCAACACAATGCCAGCCACCAACTTGCTGAAGGCCCAGGTCACAAATACTAACGGCGCTTACACAGTGCCACGCAATGAAACAAAAATTGAGAATGGTGAAACCATAATCACCGCCAAGAACTATGGCTTCACCTATAAGTTCAGGAAAGTAAACGGTGCGGGTAGTGTGGTAGACGAAGACGGTAATGTAATTGAAAACCCAGAAACCGACGCAGAAGAGGGTGTTCAAGCTTTCTATCGCATTGTATCCTATGGTGCAAAGAGCGGCGGACATCAGGCTTATCTGTCAATTCCTGTACAAACACAAACTCAAACACAAGAACCAGAACAAGAAGAAGGAGGAGCACCATCACGAGCTCTTGTTGCGTCAACAAGCCAGTCTGCTGAATACTACGACATATTGTTCCAAGAATGGGACAACATAGAGTCGTTAAAGGGTGACGTCAATGGCGACGGCAGGTTCAACAAACTGGATGTCAATACTACGGCTGACTATTTGGCTGGCCGCCCGGCTGGTATCTTCAAGGGCCTTGCCGACATGAACGACGACAGCCGCGTTGACATCATTGATCTGACGCTGATGATTAAGAAAATTAGCGGCGAGTAATCTTGTTGGAACTTAATATAACGGAATGAAGAGTAAAAAAGATGAAAAAGCAATATATACAGCCAGAGGCGCACATCGTTGTCGTTAAGCTCTTTGGTGCAGTTCTTAATACTGACGGTTACTTTGGAACGGGAAGCCAGGGTACCGACGAACTTTCGCGCGAGCACGACAACGACCGTTTCGAGGACAGTGACGAGAGTTGGGAGTTGGAGTGACCGACTGTCAAAAGAAAAAGACAATTGATTATGAAGAAACTATTATTATTGATTGCCGTTGCAGCTATGGCGACAATGGGCTATGCACAGAAAATGCTGGTGCTCTACTATTCGGAGACGGGAACGACGAAGACCGTTGCAGAGGAGTTGCAGAAACAGACGGGTGCCGACATCGAATGTATCGAGGCCGTGAAGCCCTACTCGGGAAACTTCCAGGAGACGATGCAGCGCGGACAGCGGGAGATGCAGAACGGCGAGCTGCCTGAACTGAAACCGCTGAAGTCGAAGTTGGCTGACTACGACGTCATCTTCCTCGGCTATCCCATCTGGTTTGGCACTTATGCCGTGCCCATTGCAACGCTGGTGAAGGAGAACGACTTCGCTGGCAAGACGATTGTGCCGTTCTGCACATTCGGCAGCGGCGGCCTGAACACGTCGGCCGATGCGCTGAAGAAAGCGCTGCCGAAGGCTACGATTAAGGAGGGCTATGGCCTGCGTACGGCACGTGTGGCTGCTGCCGCGAAGGAGCTAGACCGATTTCTGAAGGAGAACGGCTACAAGAAGGGCAAAGTTGAGAAGCTGCCCGAATACTCGGCACAGGTGCCTGTGACGGATGCCGACAAGGCCATATTCGATGCCGCCTGCTCAAGCTATCAGTTCCCGCTTGGTACACCTTCGACGGTTGGCAAGCGCCAGACCGCCGAGAGCACGGACTATAAATTCACGGTAAAGAGCCGCGGCTTCGACGGTACCGAGTCTTCATCCGTCATCTACGTGACGGTGGGCAAGCAGCAGGGTGCGAAGCCGGAGTTCACACAGGTAGTGAGGTAAAGTGAGGAGTTGAGGAATTAACGGAGATTTCCCTTTTTCAGATATTCGTAACCGATGCGACAGCGCAGGCAGTCGCGTCGGTTACAGTATTCATTCTTTAGTTGTATGAGAGCCTGTGAGTCGCCGGCCGACTCGACGGGGAGTCCGCACTCCTGCCAAAGGCGGATGATGTGATTCTGCTCGGGGCGCAGCTGTTCGAGCAGGTCGAAGGCGCGGTCGCAGAGTTCCTCCTTCTGGCGGTGGCGGCCCACGGCGAAAAGCACAGGGATGGCCGTATTGATAATGAGCACGTTGATGGAGCTGGCACTGAGGCGCTTGGCGTTCTTCGTGCTGAGCGAGCCAAAGGCGTAGTGGGTCTCCCAGTAGGGCGTGACGTGGGTGGCGAGCAGCGCCTTCAGCTGGTCGACGGTCTTGCAGTCGATGAGCTGGCTCAGACCGGCCCGCCCCTCGTAGTAGAGATTGGCCAGCTGGGCCAGACGGATGTGGGGGAAGTTCTGGGGCCGCAGGCGGAGGAAGTTCCACTGGCGGGCATCCATCGGCTGCATCGAGAACTTATGGGCCAGATACTGATACTCGTTGCGCAGACGGGCCAGGTAGCCGTCGCTGAGGGCGTCCTGCTGGCAGTGTTTGGGCACGGTGTCGAGCTCGAGGAGTCCGGCCTGTCCGAGGAAGATGGCCTCTATCTGGAAAAGGTCGTCGCGGTGGTGGGCCACGGCGTTCATGGGCACGTTGAGCGCCCACTGCTCGAAGGCTTCGCTATTGATGCCGAAGCCGTAGTTACGGGCCAGCGTGACGAAGTAGGCATCCTCCCACGAGCCGTCGCACTGCTCGGCACGACGGCGGATGTCGTCGGTCTTGCGCTCTAAGCGCTCGGTCTGCAACGCCGCCATCCAGGCGTGGACGGTGAGCGCGCTGAGGTCGGGGATGATCTTGTAGCAGGGCGGATACTGGTCGGTGCGCAGCAGCTCGTCGTAATTCTCGCGCACCTGCTGGGGCACGCTGAGCTGCAGCTGGGGGATGTAGTGGCCGTCGGAGGTGCGCACGTCGGTATCAGCCACCTCGCAGACGTGGAGCACGACGTTGTCGTAGCGCGGGTCGCTGTCGTGGCCGTGCTGGTACCAGTCGCTGGCGCGGTCGTGAATCTCGACGTTGCCCACCCAGAGGGTGCCGCCAATGCGCACCTTGGCATTGAAGAAGTCGGGCCCGGCGTTGCGGTTGTGCAGTCCCGGGTCGATGATTTCCACCTCGCGGCCGTCGGTTGTCGTCAACTCTTTCAGCGGCAGCATCTTGTGCTTCCAAGTGTAGTGCAGGAGTATCTCCATAAGCCAGAATCCCTCGTTTTTGTCGGCAAAGATACTAAAAAAAGGTAATTCTGCAAGGTTTTTCGAAAAATATGTGTAATTTTGCAACCAAATATCTTTAAGAGTCGTCGAACGACAGAACAAAATGAAGCAGATGAAGTATTCTTTCCTCTTGTTTGTGTCGGTGTTGGCGCTGGTAGGGAGTGTGCCTGCCAGCGGCTATAAGCTGAACCGCGTGAGTGTCCACGACCCGTCGGTGGTGTGGGTGCCAAACTCGCAATTCTACTACATCTTCGGATCGCACCGCGCCACAGCCCGCTCGAAGGACCTGATGAACTGGTCGGCTGTCAATTCGCTGTGGGGCACGGTGAACAGTGCGGGCACGACGGTGAGCAACGTGGCCAACGAGAAAGCCTTCGTGACGAACATGACGAAGACCATAACCGTGGGCGGCGAGGAGCGCGAGCTGAAGTTCGACGCTCAGGCATGGTCGGCTGCCTACGGCGACTATAGCGTCAACGGCAACATGTGGGCGCCCGACGTCATCTACAACCCCGTGCTGCAGCTATGGTGCATGTACCTGAGCATCAACGGGCCTCACTGGAACTCAAGCATTATCCTGCTGACGTCGAAGAACATTGCGGGCCCTTACGTCTATCAGGCACCGGTCGTCATCAGCGGCTTCAACGTGGCTGGCGCACCCGCAAGCCTCAGCTACAAGAATACCGACCTTGAGCTGGTCATCGGCACGCAGAACAGTCTGCCCGGCCGCTATAACACCGGCGGCAACTGGGGCCGCCGCTGGCCGCACGCCATCGACCCCTGCGTGTTCTACGACGAGGACGGACGGCTCTGGCTGTCGTACGGCTCATGGAGCGGCGGCATCTGGATGCTGGAGCTCGACGAGAACACCGGCCTGCGCGATTACGATGTGAAATATCCATCGACGGGCGGCTCGACCGACGGCGTGACCAGCGACCCCTACTTCGGCAAGAAGGTGGCGGGCGGCTACTACGTGTCGGGCGAGGCATCGTATATCGAACATATCGGCGACTACTACTTCCTGTTTGTCACCTACGGCGGACTGGAACAGAAGGGCGGCTACCAGATGCGCGTGTTCCGCTCGAGGAAGCCCGACGGGCCCTACGTCGATGCGATGGGCAAGAATGCCATCTTCCAGAACTACGCGCTGAACTTCGGCCCCAATGCCGACACGCGGGGCGTGAACATCTTCGGCGCCTACGGGAAGTGGGGCGACATGATTGCCACCGACGGTGAGCGGGCTCAGGGCCACAACTCCATCATCGCCGCCGAGGACGGGCGCACGTACCTGGTCTATCACAGCCGTTTCCAGAACGGCGGCGAAGGCCATCAGGTGCGCGTCCACCAGGTGTTCCAGAACCAGAACGGCTGGCTCGTGGCCGCGCCGTTCGAGTACACGGGCGAGAAGGTGAAGAGCGCCGACATCGCCACGACGCAGCAGGTGGCCACGCCACTGATAGCGGGCACCTACCAGCTGCTGATACATAGGTACGGACTGGACCATGCCAAAATGGAACTGGCGACACCCGAGGAGATTATCCTGCACGCCGACGGCACCATCAGCGGCAGCCGCACGGGCACATGGAGCATCGCCGAGGAGGGCACATCGTATGTGAACATCAAGATAGGCACGACCACTTATAAGGGCGTGATGGTGGAGCAGACGATGGAGCCGAGCCAGACGAAGAAGACGGTGGCCTTCACGGCGCTGGCCAACAGCGGCGTCACGGTGTGGGGATACCGCACGGGCGACGACCTGACGGGCATAAGCGGGGTTGCGATGGAATCGCAACAAACGAGGAAGGCGGCGATGTTCGACCTGCAGGGACGGCGCGTCGGTGAGCCTGGGCACAGGGGCGTCTATATAGTAAACGGTAAGAAAGTAATAAGATAAAGGTATGAAAATAGCATTGATAGGCTACGGCAAGATGGGCAAGATGATTGAGCAGATTGCCCTGGAGCGTGGCCACGAGATTGTGAGCATCATCGACATTGACAACCAGCAGGACTTCGACAGTCCTGAGTTTGCATCGGCCGACGTGGCCATTGAGTTCACCGCCCCGCAGGTGGCCTACGGCAACTACCTGAAGGCGTGGGCCAAGGGCGTGAAGGTGGTATCGGGCTCGACGGGCTGGATGAAGGAGCACGGCGACGACGTACGCAAGGCGTGTGCCGAGAACGGCAAGACGCTGTTCTGGGCCTCGAACTTCTCTATTGGCGTAGCCATCTTCTCGGCCGTGAACCGCTACTTAGCCAAAATCATGAACCAGTTCCCGCAGTACGATGTGGAGATGGAGGAGACGCACCACGTGCACAAGCTCGACCACCCCAGCGGCACGGCCATCACGCTGGCCGAGGAAATTGTGGCCGAGATTGACCGCAAGGACGCTTGGGCCGAGGACACCACCGACCCGAAGCTGCTGCGCGTAGACCACATACGCAGGGGCGAGGTGCCTGGCATCCACACCATCCGCTATGACTCGGATGCCGACCTCATTACCATCAGCCACGACGCCCACTCGCGCAAGGGCTTTGCGCTGGGTGCCGTGCTGGCTGCTGAGTACACCAAGGACCACGAGGGCCTGCTGACAATCTCGGATATGTTTTCCTTTTAGGAGACAGGTAGACAAGTAAACAAGGAGTTCAAGACAAATGAAAACAAAGAAGAAAGAAAAGCTGGACCCCCGGAAACAGTGGGCGAAGTTCATCGTTGTGCTGGTGCTCTACCTGCTGTTCCTCTACTGGGTAAAGTCGTGGTGGGGACTGTTGGTAGTGCCGTTCATCTACGACGCATATATCTCGAAGAAAATCAAGTGGCAGTGGTGGAAGGAGTCGGAAGGCCCCACCAAGTGGATCATGTCGTGGGTCGACGCCCTGGTGTTTGCCTTGGTGGCCGTCTACTTCATTAACCTGTTCTTCTTCCAGAACTACGTGATACCGTCGAGTTCGTTGGAGAAGTCGCTGCTGACGGGCGACTACCTGTTTGTGTCGAAGGTGAGCTACGGCCCCCGCATCCCCGAGACGCCGCTGACTATGCCGCTGACGCAGCACACGCTGCCCGTCTTCGAGTGCAAGTCGTACATCGAATGGCCCCACTGGGACTATCGCCGCGTGAAGGGCTTCGGCAACGTCGAGCTGAACGATATCGTCGTGTTCAACTATCCCGCCGGCGACACCATCTGCAACAACCAGCAGTACCAGACGGAGTATTACCACCTATGCTATATGCTGGGCTATCAGGCCCTGCCCAACCATCCCGACCCTGACTCGCTCAGCGCCGAGCAGCGGCTGAAATTCTTCCAGACCGTCTATAACACGGGACGGCAGGTCATCCTCGACCACTTCGGCGACTTCGGCGGCGTGTCAACGCGCCCCACCGACCGTCGCGAGAACTACGTGAAGCGCTGCGTCGGTCTGCCCGGTCAGACGCTGCAGATTAAGAACCGCATTGTCTACCTCGACGGCAAGGCCAATAAAGAGCCCGACAACGTACAGTACACCTACCACGTCAAGCTGAAGCAGGGACTGCCCGACGAACTGATGCAGGAGCTGGGCATCTCGATGGAGGACCTTATGCAGCTGAACCAGCTGGGCTACATGCCGCTGACGAAGCACGCCGTCGACGTGCTCGGTGCCCGCAAGGACCTGGTGGAGAGCATCACGCTGAACACCGAGGCCGAGGAGCGCGACATCTACCCGCAGAACGGCAACATGCACTGGACGCGCGACAACTACGGTCCCATCTGGATTCCGAAGAAGGGCGAGAGCATCAAGCTGACGCTCGACAACCTGCCCATTTACGAGCGGCCCATCCGTGCCTACGAGGGCAACCAGCTTGAGGTGAAGGACGGGAAAATCTATATCAACGGCAAAGAATCTAATGAATATACGTTCAAGCTGGACTACTACTGGATGCAGGGCGACAACCGCCACAACTCCGCCGACTCGCGCTACTGGGGCTTTGTGCCCGAGGACCACATCGTCGGCAAGCCCATCTTCATCTGGTGGTCGAGCGACCCCGACCGCCGTGGCATGAACGGCATCCGCTGGAGCCGCCTGTTCCGCTTCGTCGACAACATCAAGTAGTTTCTCTTTGCTGCAACACTGTTGCAGCATAGACAACAATGCGCAGTACGCTGAAGTTCCTCTTGGCGCTGGCGGTGGCGTTCGTCGTGATGATGGCGTTCCGCGCGCTGGTCTTTACCATCTATACCGTGCCCGGCTCTCAGTTGGAGCCGGCGTTCAAGGCGGGCGACAGGGTGATGGTGAACCGTTGGTCGTATGGCCTGCGCACGGGGGGCGAGGGACTCTTCTCCTACGGACGGCTGTGCTGGCAGGCCGTTGATAAAGGCGACTATGTCGCCGTCGACGACACTGTCGGCAATGTTTCTGTAGGCCAGTGTACGGGCTTGCCCGGCGACACCGTCAAGTGGCAGGGGCGTACCTTCGTCGTGCCGGGGAAAGCCAGTTGCGCCAAGCACGACTACTACATGATCGACCGCTTCGGACTGATTCGCGAGGAGCAGATTATCGGGCGCGTGTTCCTTATTGTATATAACCACGCCCCAGGCAGCTTCTTCTGGAATGGCTACGATACCGACCGACTGCTGCTGTCACGATAAGATGAACGTGCTGCTCTCAACGACCTACTTCGGGCCCATACAGTGGTACCAGAAGCTCTACCGCGCCGACGAGGCGTGGATAGAGCGCCACGAGACATTCCAGAAGCAGACTTACCGCAACCGCTGCGTCATTGCCACCACACAGGGCACGCAGGCGCTGACCGTTCCCGTGGAACGGGGCAACTCTCAACTTATCAAGGATATCCGCATCAGCGACCACGGCAACTGGCGCCACCTGCACTGGAACGCCCTGAAGTCGGCCTACGGCGACTCGCCATTCTTCATGTATTATGAAGACGACCTGCGCCCGTTCTTTGAGCAGCGCTGGAATTTCCTTTTCGACTTCAACGAGGCTATCCGCGAAAAGATATGCGAGCTGATTGACATCCAGCCTCATGTAAATCTTACTGACCATTTTGCAGTTGAAGTAGCAGGCGACTTCCGTTCTGCCATCAACCCCAAGCACCCGGCACCCGACCCTGACTTCACCCCACGCAGATACTATCAGGTCTACGAGGCGAAGCACGGCTTTCAGCCGAACCTCAGCATCGTAGACCTGCTGTTCAATATGGGACCGGAGGCTATCTTCTACCTCTGATTATTCTTACCAGCGATCCTTTGTCTGGATATCATCGGCCCAACGGTGGTCCTTCGGGAAGGGCTGGCCGCCCCATGCCTTGACCTGCGTCCACGGCTCGGCCTTGTCGGTCCAGAACGGATGGTCGGCGGGCAGACCAAGGGGCATGAACGAGAGGCTGGTCATGTAGAGCGAGCCATTGTTGGTGTACCAGTCGGCCGTCTCAGGCTGGTGACCGCAGAAGCCGATGGTCAGGAAACCAGCATCGTTAT
This sequence comes from uncultured Prevotellaceae bacterium, assembly GCA_902800435.1. Next base: position 156,639 of record CADCEQ010000001.1, read on the forward strand.
AGTTCTGCTGTTGGTCGAACATCCTGTGCATCACAGCGGTCAGGGCGGCGCGCACCTGTCCGTTCGACAAATCCTTCGGCAGCTTCTGGTACCACGCCATCAGTGCCAAAGGCTGCATGGCGGCCAAACGGTAGGGCGTGCTCCGGCCGATGACGGGGAAGGTGCCCTCGGGCGAGATGAAGCGCTCGAGGATAATACTGAACTTCTGCGCGCGCTTCAGGGCACGGTCGTAGTACTTCTTGTATTCCAAGCGGGTATTGGCCTTGGCGTCAATCATGTTCTGCAGCGTCTCCAAGTACATAGCGTGGAACACGTAGCTCGAGTAGTAGTCGAACGCGAAGACCGGGCCATCGGCATACCAGCCGTCGCCGACGTACCACTCCTCCACCTTGCGGATTGTCATCATCACGCGGAAGTCGTCGTACTCCTTCAACCCCACGGCCTTAGCAATGAAACTCTCGATGACGCTGGAGAAGAGGAACCAGTTGGTGTAGGGCGGCTCAATGGAGCGCAGCTTCTTGAACTCCGCGATGTAGCGGTCCTTGGTGGTCTGGTCGAGCGGTACCCACAGGGCATCGTAGGCACGGATAAACGACTCAGCGATATAGGCTGCATCGACGAGGTTCTGGCCTGAGGCGCCCCAGACGAGGTAGTCGGGCGACTGCGGATCAACGGAGTTCTTGTAGGAGGCCAGCGCCCACTCCCGCAACTGCCGGCGCTGTTGTCCTTCTGCGGTGTCGTCGTCGGGCAAAGCCAGCCACGGAGCTACGCCCGCCATCAAGCGTCCGAAAGTCTCCATGTAGACCACTTTACGATTGCGGTTGTCGAACGATGGCGAGAACTCTGTCTTCATGTTCTTCTGCAGTTCGCCCTTGGCCATGTTCTCCAATACGGGCTGTGCCATCTTGTAAGTCAGCTCGCACCAATACTCGCGGTCGGTCTGCACCGCTTTCTTCACCTTCTTGGCCTCAACGGGTGTCAGCGCTATCAGCGCCATCAGTAGAATAATTGCTTTCTTCATAGGTATTTGTTTTAGTATTTCTTGGCTGTTCAGAATGCAAAAGTAAACAAAAAAGCCGAAAGTGCAAAACTTTCGGCTCAAATATTTGAGATAGCAAGCTCAATTAGATGTTCCCATATACTGTCCGATAAAGAAGATGGTGCCTGTTGACCACTCCCTGATGAAATAGAGGAATGGATGTGTGGCGTGGAAGCGGATTGTTTCAGGCTTTACAATTTTCACTGACCCAAGATCCCCTTGCAAAAAAGTGGCGACTGTCGCCACGGCACCTGTTTCGTCAACCTTGATGCGGCCTTTCTGCTTGATCTTGTCGATGCAGGATTCTATATCGAAGAGATTTCTGAAATCCGCCTTTTTCATATTGAAAGCGTTGGGCATGAGAGCAGACATGACGCCAGTGAGATTCACCTCCGACGACGACTCAAAGCGTGGCAACTTCACATCGACATCGATTCTTCTCATCTGATCATACATCTTCTTCCAACTGTCTGCCGTCAGCGACTGTGCCACCTCTCGAACGGTCTTACCCCCCTTCGGCAACAGGACGACCATCTGGTAGGCACCATTGCTATAAGGCAGACAAAGCGTCTGACAGAGGTCGTTCTCGGTATAGAAGAATTGGTTTAACTGATTCATCATCGGCACCGCCCGCTCTTTGCCGTCCTCACCTCTGAACACCTCGTCGTATGTGTTGACCTTACGGAACTTATCCGTCCAGACGCCCTTGAAGTAGATGGTGTTCACCAGGATATATTTCAACAGGTCTGACTCCGACTCCTTGAACTTCGTGTCATAGTTGTCTATGGCCACCTCCTTGAAGGCTGGCTTGAGGGTGAAACTCTTAGGCGAGAAGAAATCGTTAGTAATCTCTATCGTGGAAAGCCTGTCGATTCTGGGTGCCTCAGTGAGCATCTTACGACAGAATTCATTAATGTTGGCGGCTTTCTTATCGTCGCAGCCCAACACCTGGTTGATTTGCGTCCTCGTCTTGCCGGCAGCCCCGTTGACGATCAGTCCGAGAGCGAAGGTCATGCCCAAGGGCGACAAAAGGATGCTCTCGTTGGCCCCGACTTTGCGGAACAGGTTGAAACCAAGGTCGTTGACGGGCATCACCAAAGCCTGTTCTTCATCCGTCAGGCTGACCAGGACACGCGGGTTGTTCTCATTCGATATCACCGGGTCCCCTTCTTCCGCTTTCACCAATCCGAGTTCCTCGATTAACTGATCGGTTGTCTGCCTGGTAATTTCTCTCTTGGGAATAGGCAGATTGCTATAGGTCTTGTCGCCTGCCTTCACGGCTTCCTGGGCACACGCGAGGCTGGCGAGGAGTGCCAGCATGATGATGGTTAGACTTTTCTTCATAGGTTGGTAGGTTTTGATTTGATGTTACTATGACCCCATATACTGTCCGATAAAGAAGATGGTGCCTGTTGACCACTCCCTGACGAAGTAGAGGAATGGATGTGTGGCGTGGAAGCGAATCGTATCAGGTTGCACAAGGTCCAACCCTACAATACGCCCTTGCAAGGCAGTGACAACCGTTGCCTCAGTACCCGTTTCGTCGACCTCTATGCGGCCAAACTGCTTCACCTTGTCAATCCAGGATTTCATGTCGAAGAGATTGGAGAAGTCTGCCTTCGTCATGCTGAAGGCATCGGGCATACCGAGTTTCTTCATGACGTCAGTGAGAATCACTTCGGACTTCGACTCAAAGCGTGGCAATTTCACCTCCACCAGGACTCTTCTCATCTGGTCATAACACTTTTCCCAACCGTCGGCCGTCAGCGACTGGACCACGTCTCCGACGGTCTTACCCTCCTTCGGTAACAGGACAAACATCTGATAGGCGCCATTACTATATGGCAGACAGAGCGTCTGACAAAGGTCGTTCTCGGTATAGAAGAACTGGCATGTCTGGTTCATCATCGGCACCGTCGTCTCCTTGCCGTCCTCATCCTTGAACACCTCATCATGCGTGTTGGCCTTGCGGAACTTATCTGTCCAGATACCCTTGAAGTGGATGGTGTTCACTAAGGCAAAGTTTAACAACGAGGTGTTCTTGAATGTCGTGTCATAATAGTCAGCAGCCACTTTCGCGAAAGTTGACTTAAGTTTGAGGGCTTGGGGCGAGAAGAATTCGTTTGTTATATCCATTTGGATCAGTCTGTCGAGTTTCGATGACTCCGTGAGCATCTTGTGACAGAATTTATTGATGCTGGCTGCTTTCGAGTCATCGCAGCCCAGCACCTTGTTGACCTGTCGCCTTGTCTCGCCGCCAGCGCCGTTGTTAATCAGTCCGAGGGCGTAGGTCATGCCCAAGGGCGACAGCAGGATGCTCTCGTTGGTTCCGACTTTGCGGAACATGTTGAAACCGAGGTCATTGACTGACGTCACCAAGGTCTGCTCTTCATCTGTCAGGTTGATATGGACACGCGGGTTGTTCTCATTTGACACCCCTTCTTCACCTTCCACTATTCCTAGTCCCTCATATTCCGGCATTGAGATGCGCTCAGTGGCATTGACCACCTCTCGTATCGGGATAAGCAGTCCTTTATCGGTGGAACTACGCCGTGGCATGACGGGCACATCTTTTATCTGTGTAGCTGATTGCATCACTATATTGAATTTTGTCCGGTTGATGGCATGTATGACGGTTACCATGCCCACATAACTGAAGCGGAGGCGGTCCTGGGGGTCAACTACTTTGAGCGTGAAGTTGCCGTTGACGTCAGTAATAGTTGAAGCCACGACTTGGCCGTTTTCGTTGACCTCGCAGACGATAGCGCCGAAAACGGGGTCGAACTCGTCTTTCACTACGCCTGAGATCTTCTTGCCGGCCTTCACTCTTTTCTTATTCGCTTTTTTAGCCTTGGTTACCTCGCGTGTAGGTATCGGCAGGGTGCTTAAACCCTGCCGCTGCAGAATCTGTTCGACGGAAGGAACGGTAGGCATGTCGCTCCTTGATGCGACTCCCTTTGAATTGAGAATGGCATTGGGGAAAATCTCCCAGATGGCGGCTTCCTGCTCGTCGGTCATCTCGCCATCGATGCGCAGGTTGTCAATCTGCAGACGGTAGAACCACTCGGGCAGTTCCACTTTGTCGGTAAAGTAGAGCCTCAGCTTCTTGATGTGCGGCAACTGGGCAAGGTGTTCGGGCACTTTGTTCACGCGCAACTCGATGCCGTAGAAGGAATCCTCTGAGTCCATGCGTTCGAGTCGCTTCACGATGCTGTCGCTGCCCTCCATCTGTCTGACCACCCACCCCATCTTGGGCGTGAGGGCATGTGTCAGGGTGTCCACTTCGGTTCCGATGAAGCCGGCCACGAGCTGCATCGGGATATCGGTGAGGACCGTACCGTCGGCAGGGCTGATGACCTTATATTTGAAGTCCACATACACCCGCTCCGACGGCATCTTATGGGTGTGGGGCACTTGGTCGAGCGTCTGCCCGTTCTCGTCGGGAAAGAACTTGAGTATCCAGCCATCCAGTACCGTCGGCTGGCGGAAGTCGCACCCGCCACCTACCAGCTTGTCAAGGCGCCCCTTCTTGACCATGTTCTGCCAGAAAGCCTGGTCGGCCTTCCCCTCGGAGGCTTTGACAAACTCGGTGAGGATAGGCACGAGACGCTTTGTCCACGGGCCGACGGCATACTTCTGCAGCTGCTGCGTCTTCTCAAGCACCTTCTGCCAATCTTCAGGTGTACCAGTGAGCGTAACGGAAGGGATGCCGCAGGCTATATAATGGACCACATAGTCGAAATAGCTCTTCATGGTCTCCATCAGCGTAATCTGCGAGGTGATGCGCTCGGCGATACCAGTGGTAGTGAAGTCGGCGGTGATGGTCTTGGCGATGTCGCCTTTGGTGGCATCGTTGATCTGTGCCGTGAAGTCGGCCATCATCTTCTGCCAATCGGCATCCCCGGAGAGCAAGTCCTTGTCGGACTGCACCACCAGGTCCATCTTCCCCGAGTGGTTCACCAGCTGGTCGCGCAGCTGCTCGGGGTGGGCATTTACATAGCGGGCGAACCCCTGACTGATAAGCACCCAGATCATGTCGGGCGAGAGCACGAGCGGACGGTGCTCGGCGTATGCCCGCACAACCGTCTTGAAAAAGACGTCCTTCCCGGTAAAGGTGTAAAACTTCTCGTCGTCAGCAAAGCTCCAGGCAATCATGGCGTGGGTGTCACCGGGAACGCCTTCGTCATGAAAAATCCCGTTGAGCGCCTGAGCGCCACTGTTTTGGTATTTCACGATAGCATCATCTTCAACAGGCGAGAGATTCTCGTCGACCACAAAGGTGACGCCCGTCTGGGCTGTGGCGAGACTGGCGATGAGTGCCAGCGCGATGGTGGTCAGTATTTTCTTCATAGGTCGGTTGGTATTTAGTTATTCGATTTCCAATGTGCCGTCAAAGCTGATGGGGTCGCGGTTCATCGAGCGTACACGGATATACGCCTGACCATTGTCGTACATTTCAATCACATAGTGGTAGGAGTCCTCACGGGTCCTCACGTCGATGTCAATCTGCGTGAACTTCTTCGGCTTGCTCTCCTTATAGGTCAGCACAGGCTCCTCGAAGTTCAGGCCTATCGACGGCGACATCGTCGGCATATGGGCATCACCGAGATAGGGCAGGTAGCTACGCAGTGTGTCGCCTCGCAGTTCCAGATAGAAGTCAGACGTCACCGATCTCGACCCATAGCGCAGGGTGTTCATCGAAGTGATGTCGATATGCCACCGCTTCGTGGCAATGGCACCGAGCACAGCCACCTGTTTCCGTTCCTTCTTCGTCAGCTTACGAAGGGGAATCTGGGGCCTCTGGGGGCGGTTCTGTGATACCATTTTCGTCGATAATTGGATAGCGGAACCGTCCTCAGATTCCGACGTGGCAAGGCCGTCTCTGTGGCTCCTATGCGTGACCATATAGGATGTGGAGGCAATGAAAAAGGGTTCAGCCTCACCTCCTGTCCCCTCCCAAAGAGGGGATGTCTCTCCTTCGAGGGGAGATTGGATGGGTCTGACATTCTCCGTCGATGCCGGCTCAGCCTGCTGAGGCGCATCCTCGCTGAGTGCCGATACGGGCTTTTCTTTTGGCTGCTCGTCGGGCACGACCTTTGGTTGGACGATGGTTGGGCTGACTGGGCTGGCTAGATGTCGCGGACTCTGCTGTGCCACGAGAGGTTCCTGCGGGCTCTGCTGCTTGTCCCAGTTAAAAACTATCAGCAGGGCGATGCTGGCGGCAGCGGCTACGGCTGCATAGACCCACAGCCGGCGAGACTTTGGAGCCGTCTCGGGCTCCACGAGGCTCTTCATCACCCTTTCATTCAGGTCATCAGGTATGAGCGGCAACTGTTGCTCCCGATGGCTGACAGCCTCGCGCAGGTTCTTGTCGTTTTTGATGTCGTTCATTGTTCAGAGCGTTTTGATGATTCGGTAGAGTTTCTTGCGGATACGGCTCAACTGCGAGCCGACGGTAGAGGGAATGGAGCCTGTGACATAGGCAATGTCGGCGAGGCTCTGGTTGTCGTAGTAGAACATGCTGACGATGGCCTGCTCGTGGGACGGCAGCATTGCCAGGGCCTGTTCCAGCTGACGGATGGTCTGTTCGTCAGGCGGGGCATCGTCGGGGGCCTCCAGCGTGTCGATGCCCAGCTCGCTGTCGTCCATATAAACGATGTCGGGCTTCTTGCCGCGTACGAAGTTAAGCGACTCGTGGTAGGCTATGCGGCCCAGCCATGTGGCGAGCGACGCCTGACGGGGATTATAGCCCTCGATGCCGCGCAGGGCTTTGACAAACACATCCTGATAGACCTCTTCGGCATCCTCACGGCGCGTTACGATGCGCTGTACCATGCGAAACACCGCCGGACCATACTCCGTGAGCAACTGTTGGCAGGCGGCAGGCTTGCGCTGTCGCAGGTTGCTGATCAGGATGGTTGAATCTTGTTCCATTTTGACTTTGTCTTCTACCTATATATACACACAAGATGGAAAAACATTGCACTATTTACTCAAAAAGATAAAACGGCGTCACCGTTTTATTATCCATTGTCGCTGTTTTATTATCCATTGGCATTGTTTTATCATCCATTGTCGCCGTTTTAACTTTTGCCCGGTCTACTTTAGGCTTTTGATGGCACCTTTCTCATGTTTTCCCCGTAGTAAAAGCATCGCTTCCTTGCTGACAAAAGCGATGACAGCAAGGAAGCGCTTCCAGCATCTTGACAGGTAATATTAAAGACCTTGCAGATATCTTACGTATTCGCAAGCGGCTAACAGGAAGGCACCGACGCCGAAGTTGGCTTCGGAGTTCTGGTCAACGGTCTGTCCGGGGATGGCGCGCTCGCCGATGGGCTGTACATAGCCTACCTTGCCTGAAGGCTGCAGGGCCGTCTCCGTCAGGTACTTCCAGGCGCGGGCAATGACGGGGGCGAACTCCTTCTTCGGCAGGTAGCCGTGGTTGACGCCCCACAGCATACCGTAGGTGAAGAAGGCCGTGCCCGAGGTCTCGGGACCGGGGGCATGGTCTGGGTCGGCCATCGAGCGCGTCCAGTAGCCCTCCTTCTGCTGCAGCTTGGCCACGGCGCGTGCCAGCGTCACGTACTTATTGACGAAGAACGGCTGGCGCACATACTCCTCGGGCATGTCCTGCAGCACCTTGGCCAGGCCGGCGAGCACCCAGCCGTCGCCGCGTGCCCAGAAGTCCTTCTTGCCGTTGGCCGACTTGTGCTTGGGGTAGACGTACTTGCCGTCGCGGAAGTAGATGCCCGTCTCCGAGTCGAGCATGATGCCGTCGGAGTAGAGCAGGTTCTCATAGAGCTTGTCGAGGTACTTCTTGTTACCCGTCAACTTGTACATCTTCGTCATCACGGGCATCACCATATAGAGGGCGTCGGCCCACCACCAGTAGTCGTTGGCCTCAGAGTCGGCCTCGTAGCCCATCACCTCCTTGGCACGGGCTACACGCTTCTCGTCCTTCTGGATGTTGTAAAGGTCGATGTAGGTCTGGAAGCAGATCTGCCAGTCGCCGAAGAGCACGTAGTCCTGGCCCTCGCCGTAGTTCTTGTACTTCCACTTGGCAGGGTCGGCCTCCTTGGCGCCCTTCCACTCGTTGTGTTCTGCCCAGCGTATGCTGTAGTCGAGCATCTGCTGGTCACCGAGCAGTTTCCATACTTCCATGTTACCGGTGTGGTAGGCGGCGTTGTCCCAGAAGGAGCGCACCTCTGCCTTGTTGTTCTGTTGCCAGTAGGTGTTCACTTTGCGGATGACGTCCTTCACCTGATTGGGTGTCCACTGTTTCGCCTGCACAGCGGCTGCGGCGAGCAGGCATAAAGATAAGAGTAGTTTTCTCATAGCTTATTTCTTGATTCTGATAATGTTAAGCGAATAGGCGGGCAGCTCCACGTCGACGGCACTGATGTTGGTGGGCTGCTGCAGGGTATTCTCGTCGTAACCTGTGTTGGCGCGCAGCTGGATGAGTTTGGCACTCTTTACCGCGAAGTTGCTGATGTTCAGGCGTGCGGTGGTGCCCTCGGCCTGCGAGTTGACAACCTTGACGATAAGCTCGCCCGTCTGGTCGTAGATGGTGGCACTCGAGAAGACACCCGTCGACGTGTCGTGCTTCAGCACAGTGTCGAACACCAGGTCGTTGTCGAGCCACGCCTTCACCGAGTCGCCGCTGACGGTCAGCGTCACGTCGTACCAACGGCCAGCCTCTACGCGGCCCCGCTTGGTGGCCGTCTGCGACTTACCGCTGCCGTTAATCTGCTCCAGACCGTGCTGCGTGTTGCCCCAGCCGCCGAAGTTCACCCAGCAGTAGTGCTGCGGATCGACGTAGTTGAACACAATCATGAAGCCCTCACGGCCGTCGTCCTTGCGGGCGCGGCACTTCACGGTATAGTGGTCGCCCACCTCGGCGGTACACAGCGCCACGCACTGCTCACGCAGGCTCGTCTGACTCAGCACGCCGTCGGTGACCTGCCAGTCGCCGAACACGTATTCTGGCTTGCCGGTCTTAGGCAGCGGGTCCATGTGGGTGTACGATGCCTTGGTGCCCCAGGTGGCATAACCCACGCGGCTCTTCTGCGGCGTGACAGGCTTCCTGAAGGCGGCTCCCTCGTAGGGATTCGTCTGACTGACCTTCACCACCTGTGTGCCCACGTTGCGGGGCATGAGCATCTGTACATAATAAGAAGGTGTACCCATGACGCGGCTGGAGTTGAAGCGAATCATGTCGGGGCGCCACCGGGCGTCGTTCTCGTTGACGAAGATGGGGGCGTAGGAGTTCAGGGGTACGATGTCGGAATTGTTCTCCATGCCCATCATGTAGACAGCCTCGCCGAGGGCGGCGTTCATGTTGCCCAAGTCGCCGAAGCCGTCGGTCACGGCATACTCGCCGACGTAGATTTTCGGGCCACGGCGGTCGTAGGTGTCGTACTTATGGAAGTTGTCGGCAAACCATGCCGGATTGCGGTAGTAGTGCTCGTCAAGCAGCTCGACACTCTCCCGGCTGTCCCACGTCGGCGTGTCGGTGCCCCAGGCGGCAACATTGCCAATAAGGTGCATCTTCGGGTACTTCTTCAGTATCTGCTCCTTGAACAGGCGGAAGCGGTCGTAGTAGTGGTCGCTCTGCTGGCGGGGGTCGGGCTGGTTGTTCTCGTTGCCAATCTCTAAGTACTCGATGTTGAACGGAGCGGGATGGCCGTTCTTGGCGCGCAGGGCGCCGTACTTCGTGGTCACGTCGCCATTGGCATACTCCAGGGCGGCCAGCGTCTCGTCAATCCACGGCTGCAGCGAGTCGACGGCCGTCTGTCCACCGTGCCAGATGCCAACGTTCACCACGTAGAGCGGCTTGGCACCGAGGTCCTCGGCCATCTGCAGATACTCATGGAAGCCAATGCCGTCGGTGGTGCGGTAGCCCCAGTTCACGTTCCAGTGGCCTGGACGCTCCTCAATGGGACCGATGGTGCGTTCCCAGCGGAAGGCGTTCTCAGGCGAGATCTGTCCCTCGACGAAGCAGCCGCCGGGGAAGCGCATGAACTTCGGATGCATCTCATAGAGCATCTGTGCCAAGTCGGGGCGCAGGCCGTTCTCGCGATTCTTGAACGTCGGCGGGAACAGACTCACCACGTCTATCGTCAGCGTGCCCTTGCCGTCGAAGACGAGGGCAAACTGCGCCTTGGCGTCGTTGCCGGTGGCGGTCAGCTCGGCGGTGTACTTCGTCCAGTTTTTCCCGATGGAACCGTCGATTCTCGTTTCTGCATAGACGTTGCTTCCATCCTTATCGCAGAGGGTTGCCTTGATATTTCCCTTGTACTTTCCCTTTGCCCAGAAACTGAGGCGGTAGGTGCGGCCCTGTACGGTGTTGATGCCCCAGAAGCCCTCGTTGACGAGGCAGACGGGCTGTGACGCCGTGGCATTGATGGTCAGCTCGAGGGCGTTCTGCTGGACGCTGTTCAGCAGGGGCGCCTTTTTCGACGGCTGGACGAGGCGGGCGGTGAGCTGCGACGGGGTAGCAGCATAGGTTGACCAGGCCTGCATGTCGGCTGGGGCGCCGTAGCTGGGGCCGTCCTCGAAGGAGCGGTTGCGGATGAGCTCGGCGTAGAGGCCGCCGTCGGCGGCGTGGTTGATGTCCTCGAAGAAGATGCCGTAGTGGGTGGGGCTGATTCTGGGGCCGCGCTGGTTGGCGTCGATGTCGATGGTGACTTGGGCTGCGGCGGCGCCGCAGCACAGCCAACAGGCGATGAGGAGGATTTTGTTCTTTTTCATTGTTATGGGGTTTTAGAGTTCGATGGCGCGGAAGGAATAGGGCGGGAGGACGATGGCGGTGCCGGCCTCGCCGGTCTTGATGTCGAGGCGGCGGTCTTCGGGCTTGCCCTCGAAGCCTTCGGTACGGGCGGAGGCGGGGATGTCGAGGCCGTTGACGGTCAGTTCTAACGAGACGGGGAGGGCGTTGACCAATTTGACGTAGGTCTTGCCGGTCTTGCTGTTGCGAACAACGCTGGCACCGAGGCGGTGCCCTAATTGTGAATTGTCAATTGTCAATCTTGAATTGACATAGGTGTCGCCGCCGTAGACAGAGAAGAGACGCTGCACGTGGTAAGCCGGGGTTGGGCGCACCTCGGTGTTCGAGAAGTAAATCATGTCAGGGTTCCAGTTGGAGTGGCCATCCTTGCAGAGCATCGGGGCGTAGCTGGTCATCTCGACCACGTCGCCATTACGCTCGATGTCGGTCAGATAAAGGGCTTCGGCCAGTGCCGTTTCCACATTGGGACGCTTCACGTTGGTCGAGGCGGCCCACTCGCCGAGGTACACCTTGGCGCCCTGTCGGTCGTAGTTGTCATAATAGTCGCGGTGGTGCATGAACCAACCTGTCGATTCGTAGTAGTGCTCGTCGACCATATACTGCAGGTCGGGGTTGCGACGGGTAAAGTCCCAGCCCTCCTTGTAGTCGGCACTCGGCGTATGGAACGGGCCGACGGTACCGCAGATTTTGATGTCGGGATATTTGGCGCGGATGGCGCGGGCAATCATCGTGTAGCGCTCCTCGAAAACCGTTCCGATGATGTCCTCGTTGCCTATACCTATATATTTAAGGTTGAAGGGCGCGGGGTGGCCGGCATCGGCGCGCATCTTGGCCCACTTCGACGTGGCGGGGTTGCCGTTGGCCCAGTCGATAAGGTTAAGCAACTCCTGGATGTAGGCGGGCATATCGTCCATCGGGATGCCGCCCTGCTGTCCGCCGATACCCTTGGCGTTGGCGGCCGAGTTCTGGCAGGGCACGCCGGCAGCCAACACGGGCAAGGGTTCGGCTCCGATGTCCTCGCAGAACTGGAAGTACTCATAGAAGCCCAGTCCGCGAGTCTGGTGATAGCCCCAGATGTTGAAGTCGGGCTTGCGGTCCTGCAGCGGACCGACGGTCTCATTCCAGTGGTAGATGTTCTCCAGTCCCTGACCGTGAGTCATGCAGCCGCCGGGGAATCGCACGAACTTCGGCTTCAGGTCGGCAATGACCTGTGCCAGATCGTGGCGCAAGCCGTTCTTGCGGTTCATAAAGGTCTCCTGCGGGAAGAGCGAAATCATGTCGACACCCACATGGGCAGCCTTCAGCGGCACGATGGCCAGCCGGGCCTTGGCATTGCTGCCTTTGGCGGTGAGCACGGTGGCATACCGTGTCCAAGCACTGGCCGCCGTCTTCAGTTTACTCTTGGCCAGCACAGTACCATCCTCGCCGACGAGCTGAATCATAAAGTCCTGCTTCTGACCGCCGCCCAGTACGTACATCGAGAAGTCGTACTTCTTACCCTTCTCCACGGCGATGCCGTCCCAGCCCTCGTTCCAGAGGGTGTCTTTCGGCCACAACAGGGCGTAGTGCGGATTGTTCTTGCTGAGCGGGTTCTCGGTGGCAATCTCTATGGGGCGCGTCGAGTGCCAGGCCGTAGTTGCGCTCCATTCGCGGCGGTCCTTGCTGTTGTATTCGAAGTCGCGGTTCTGGATGAGTTCGGCATAGAGGCCGCCATCGGCTGCATAGCTGATGTCCTCGAAGAAGATACCGATAAGGTTAGGGCTGATGGCCTTTTGCTTCGAGGGGTCGATGGTGAGGGTGGCTTTTATGGGCGATGTGGGCAATGTGGGGTTCTTGGCGTCGTCGTGCATGCGCTCAGCCGACAGGTGCCCGTCGGCGGCCTGCTGCCGGAAGTGCTGCTCAATCGCGGCCCATTCCATCAGGGAAATCTCGAAGCTGTTGCCCTCATATAGTTTGCCGCCGACGGTGGCAGTGTCGGGTATCCACGCATCGTCGCTGATTTCACTGGCACGGTCGGGGGTGAAGTCGCGGAAGTTCGGCGTTGCCGATGTCCACCGCTTGCCCTGGGGTGACTTATAATAGATGTCGAACGTACCGTCGGGATTGGAGAACACCACCGGCTCCAAGCATTTCGTGGTCGACATGATGGGATAATCCTGGGGACGCCAGTTGACGAGGTCGCGGCTGTAGGCGGCAGCAAACAGCGGTGCGCGGTCGTTGACCTGAAACACCAGGCGCCACGTGCCGTCGCTGGCCCGGCAGACCGACGGGTGGTACATCTTTTTCTCTGCGCCCCATGTGCCGTAGTCCGACGAGCAGAGCTGGCCGGCCTCGCGCCAGGCGTCGTTTTCCTGTATGGCGATGTGCAGTCCGCGCGTCTCGCCTGGAGAGTAGACGAATATTCTTTGAAGGCTGTCGGTCTGAGCCCATGCATTTATAGCGCAGAGTGCCGAGAGCACCGTTGTCAGTAGTTTTTTCCTCATAGTTTCTCTGTGTTATGGCTATTTTGTGGGCAAAGTTACAAAATAATTCATAAATCATGACGTGTTATTCACATTTTTTTCCTATCTTTGCCCTCAGAAAACCAAAAAGCAGAAGACTATGGGAAAGAAGAATGGAGGAAAACGGCTTTCGAAGAAGGCCGTAGCCGAGGCCCTGCAGGGGCTGTTCATGGGTAGTCCGAACGAGACTTTTTCACTGAAGTACATTTTCAAGGAGCTTAAGCTCACCACACATCCGGCGAAGATGCTGGCCATCGACACACTCGACGAGATGTGCTGGGACGACTACCTCTCGAAGGTAGGCGACAACCAGTACCGCCTGAACCAGAAGGGACAGGTGCAGGAGGGCACGTTCATCCGCAAGGCCAACGGCAAGAACTCATTCCTGCCCGACGACGGCGGCAAGCCGATCTTTGTGTCGGAGCGCAACTCGATGTTCGCCCTCAATGGCGACCGCGTCCGCGTGGCGATGATGGCCCGCCGCCAGAACCACATCAAGGAGGCGATGGTGACCGACATCCTGAGCCACAAGACCGACCAGGCCGTGGGTAAGCTGAAGGTAGAGAAGGACTTTGCCTTCCTCATTACCGAGGGAAATATCTTCGTCCACGACATCCTCATCCCGAAGAAAAAGCTGAAGGGCGGCAAGGACGGCGAGAAGGCCGTGGTGAAGATTACGCAGTGGCCGTCGAAGGAGTCGAAGAACATTGTCGGCGAGGTCATCGACGTACTCGGCAAGGAGGGCGACAACAACGTCGAGATGCACGCCATCTTAGCACAGTATGGTCTGCCCTATAAATACCCGAAGGCCGTGGAGGATGCCGCGAAGAAGATTGATCCGGGCATCACTCCTGAGGAGATAGCCCGCCGCGAGGACTTCCGCGACGTGTGGACCTGCACCATCGACCCGAAGGATGCCAAGGACTTCGACGATGCGCTGTCAATCAGGAAGAAAGGGACTTTATGGGAAGTTGGCGTCCACATTGCCGATGTCACTCACTATGTCAAGGAGGGCAGCATCATCGACAAGGAGGCACAGAAGCGTGCCACGAGCGTCTATCTCGTCGACCGCACCATCCCGATGCTGCCCGAGCGGCTCTGCAACTTCATCTGCTCGCTGCGTCCCGACGAGGATAAGCTCTGCTACAGCGTCATCTTCGTCTTGGACGACGATGTCAACATTAAGTCGTGGCATCTGACCCACACCGTCATCCGCAGCAACCGACGCTATGCCTATGAGGAGGTGCAGCAGCTGTTAGAGGACAACGGCGTCAAGGACGGCACCGGCCAGCCCGCACCGCCCGCCACGAAGAAAAACCCCTACAAGGGCGAGTACGCTGCCGAGCTCATCAAGCTCGACGCGCTGGCCAAGAAACTGCGTGAGCGCCGCTTCAAGAACGGTGCCGTGAAGTTCGACCGCGAGGAGCTGCACTTCGACATCGACGCTGACGGCAAACCCGTCCGCGCCTATTTCAAGACGTCGAAAGATGCCAACAAACTTATCGAGGAATTCATGCTTCTGGCTAACCGCACCGTTGCCGAGAGCATCGGGGCCGCCAAAAAGCCCGGCACAAAAGCCAAGACCTTCGTCTATCGCGTCCACGACCAGCCCGACCCGCAGAAGCTGGAGTCGCTGCGCCAGGTCGTCGCCCCCTTCGGCTATAAGCTGAAGACCAGCGGCACGAAGGGCGCCATCTCGAAGTCGCTAAACGCCCTGATGGACGAGGCTGCGGGCAGCAAGGAGCAGAAGCTCATTGAGACCGTCGCCCTGCGCGCCATGATGAAGGCCAAATACTCGACCCACAACATCGGTCACTACGGACTGGCCTTCGACTACTACACCCACTTCACGTCGCCCATCCGCCGCTACCCCGACACGATGGTCCACCGCCTGCTGACGCGCTATCAGGCTGGCGGACGCTCGGCCAACCAGGAGCACTACGAGGAGTTGTGCGAGCACTCAAGCGACATGGAGCAGACCGCAGCCAACGCCGAGCGCGACAGCATCAAGTACAAGATGGTGGAGTTCATGGGCGACAAGATCGGCGAGTGCTTCGACGGCCACATCTCCGGCATACAGTCCTACGGCATCTATGTCGAGATCGACGAGAACCACTGCGAGGGTATGGTGCCCATGCACGACCTCAGCGGCGACTACTACGAGTTCGACGAGGCCCACTACTGTCTCATCGGCCGCCGCCACCACTCGAAGTACCAGCTGGGCGACCCCATCCGCATCAAGGTGGCACGGGCCAACCTGGAGAAGCGCCAGCTCGACTTCACCCTGGCCGACGACGAGTAACGGCGTAAAAAGAATGGCGGAAGCAAAATTTCTCATTTCCCATACCTCATTTCTCATTTTTTTCGTACCTTTGCACGCTCAAACCAAAAGGAATATGGAAAGTATAAAAAGTCAATTCGCACGCAAGCTGATGGACATCAAGGCCATCAAGCTGCAGCCGCAGGAGCCTTTCACGTGGGCCAGCGGCTGGAAGTCACCTATCTATACCGACAACCGCAAGACGCTCGGATTCCCCCGTCTGCGCTCCTTCGTGAAGCTGGCCCTGTGCCACGCCATCCAGGAGCACTTCCCCGAGGCCGAGGCCGTGGCCGGCGTGGCTACGGGCGCCATTGCCCAGGGGGCACTGGTGGCCGAGGAGCTGGGTCTGCCCTACTGCTACGTGCGCCCGAAGCCGAAGGACCACGGCATGGGCAACCAGGTGGAAGGCGAGATTGAGAAGGGCACGAAGGTGGTGGTGGTCGAGGACCTCATCTCCACCGGCGGCTCGTCGCTGAAGGCCGTCGAGGCCCTGCGCCAGTATGGTGTCGAGGTTGTCGGCATGGTGGCATCGTTCACCTACGGATTCCCCGTTGCCGAGGAGGCTTTCAAGGCTGCCGGTGTGAAGCTCATCACGCTGAGCAACTACGACGCCGTCGTCGAGGAGGCTGCCAAGACGGGCTATATCAAGGAAGAGGAAAAGGCTGTGCTGGCCGAATGGCGCCAGTCGCCCTCGACGTGGAAGCAGTAATCAATCGAAAATCTCAAATCCGTAAATCGTAAATAACATTAAGGTGGGATTATTTGACAACACATCAAAGTTTGAGAGTAGCGTGAAGCAGATACCCTACTCGCAGGAGGCGGTCTACCGCAACATCAGCGACCTGCGCAACCTGGAGAAGGTGCGCGACCGCATACCTGAGGACAAAGTGAAGGACTTCTCATTCGATGCCGACACCATCAGCATCAATGTGCCCCCCGTGGGCGAGCTGAAGCTGCGCATCATCGAGCGCGAGGAGCCCAAGTGCGTGAAGTTTGAGACGGCACAGTCGCCCGTGCCCTTCAACGTCTGGGTGCAGATGCTGCCCGTCGACGAGCAGTCGAGCAAGATGAAGGTGACGGTGAAGGCCGAGCTGAACCCGTTCATCAAGGGCATGGTCTCCGGACCGCTGCAGGACGGCGTTGAGAAGATTGCCGATGCGCTGGCCAAAATAGAATATGTGTAATTTTCGATTTACAGATTTTCGATTTACGATTGCCTATAATCGTTTCTCGCAGGTCTGACAAATCGAAAATAGAAAATTCGTAAATCGTAAATAAGAACTATGAAGCTCTGGGAAAAGAACTTTGAGGTAAACAAGGAGATTGACCGGTTCACCGTGGGCCGCGACCGCGAGATGGACCTCTATCTGGCGAAGTACGACGTACTGGGCTCGATGGCCCACATCACGATGCTCGAGAGCATCGGACTGATTGGCAAGGACGAGCTGCCCGTGCTGCTCGCCGAGCTGAAGAACATCTACGAGCTGTGCGAGCGCGGCGAGTTCACCATCGAGGACGACGTCGAGGACGTCCACTCGCAGGTGGAGATGCTGCTGACGCGCCGCCTCGGCGACATGGGCAAGAAGATTCACTCCGGCCGCTCGCGCAACGACCAGGTGCTGGTCGACCTGAAGCTCTTCACGCGCCACCAGCTGATGGACATCGCCGACGAGGTGAAGACGCTCTTCGACGAACTGATACAGAAGTCGGAGCAGTACAAGCAGGTGCTCATGCCGGGCTATACCCACCTGCAGGTGGCCATGCCGTCGTCGTTCGGACTGTGGTTCGGCGCCTACGCCGAGAGTCTCTGCGACGATATGCTCTTCCTGCAGGCCGCCTACCGCATGACCAACCGCAACCCGCTCGGTTCGGCGGCCGGCTACGGAAGCTCGTTCCCCCTGAACCGCACGATGACCACCGAGCTGCTGGGCTTCGACTCGATGGACTACAACGTGGTCTATGCCCAGATGGGGCGCGGCAAGATGGAGGTGGGCGTGGCCTTTGCCATCGCCGCCATCGCCGGCACGCTGGCCAAGCTGGCCTTCGACGCCTGCCTGTTCAACTCGCAGAACTTCTCCTTCGTCAAGCTGCCGAAGGAGTGTACCACCGGCTCGTCGATTATGCCGCACAAGAAGAACCCCGACGTCTTCGAGCTGATCCGTGCCAAGTCGAACAAGCTGCAGGGCCTGCCCTACCAGATAACGCTCATCAAGAACAACCTGCCCGTGGGCTACTTCCGCGACCTGCAGATTATAAAAGAGGTGTTCCTGCCCGCCTTCGACGAGCTGAAGGACTGCCTGCAGATGACGGCCTACATCATCAATAAGATAGAGGTGAACGAGCATATACTCGACAACCCGATGTACGACCCGATGTTCTCGGTCGAGGAGGTCAACCGCCTCGCTGCCAACGGCATGCCCTTCCGCGATGCCTACAAGAAGGTGGGACTCGACATCGAAGCCGGACAGTTCACGCCCGACAAGGACATCCACCACACCCACGAGGGCAGCATCGGCAACCTCTGCAACGACCGCATTCAAGGTCTGATGCAGCAAGTGCTTGACGGTTTTGCCTTCGAGAGGGTCGAGGATGCCGAACGTAAACTCTTAGGCCGATGAGACGACTGTGGCAACTGCTGATGGTGGTGGCGGGCATGCTGCTGTGCGCCTGCGACGATGTTGAAAACAGCATCTACAGAGGCTACTCGTGTTTCTTCATCTTCGACACGACGCTCCATCCCATGCCTTGTCAGCTGACGATGGCGCTAGGCAATCCCGGCCACTTTCACACCATCAGCGCCACAATGTCGGGCGGCATACGCCACATCAAAGTCACCCGAAACTACGACCATAGCGTGGAGGACATACCCCTGACCACCAAGAAGGAGGCCGACACGCGCTGCCTGCTCGGGGCGAACAACGCCATCATCATCGGGCGCAGCAGCTACACGGGGATGTTCGTCTGCTACGAGGGCCAGTGCGCCAACTGCCTCGACCAGTACGGCGGCACGAACTACCCGCTGACGTGGAGCCCGAACGGCCAGCAGCTGCAATGCGCCCGCTGCCACCGCAGTTACGACGTGAACAACGGCGTGGTGGCTCAGGGCGAGGGCGGCAGACAGCTCTACACCTACAACGCCACCTTCGACGGAGCAGTGCTCCGAGCATGGAACTGACGAGAACGATAACAATAACCTATATTATTATGAAAAAACTATTCCTTTTATTAATTACGCTAACTGTTGCCACAACAGCATCGGCAGCATCAGTTAACCGACAGCAAGCACGCGAGGCAGCCGCACAGTTTGCCCTCAAAAAGGGTGCACAGTTAGGCGCCGACCCCACCACCGTCAGAGGTCGCCGCGTTCAGGCTGCCGACCAGCCTCTTTACATCTTCAACACTATCAGCGGACAGGGCTTCATTGTTGTATCGGGTGACGACCGCACCGACGCCATACTCGGCTACACCACTCAGGGCAGCTACGATGACACCACCGTGCCGCCTGCCCTGCAGGAGTGGCTCGACCAAATGACAGGTGAGATAGAGGCTCTCAACCTACAGCCCGCCGAGGCCCGCACCGCCGCCAATACTCCAAAGGCAGAGCCGCAGCAGGTGGCCATCCACGCGGCCATCGAACCGCTGATCATCACCACTTGGAACCAAGGAAACACTTATAAGGACCAAAATGGAATATACGTGAACAACAACACTGATGGCATCTACAACATCAGCCTGCCCATGATAGGCAGTCTCTACACCTGTACGGGCTGCGTTGCTACTGCCGGTGCCCAGATTATGTATTACTACACATGGCCGGAAAGCACCAAAGAAATACCTGGATATGAGTCCAGTCTGCCCGACACTAAAGAATACCTGCCTGTCAAGGTGTTTGAGTGGGACAAAATGAAGACTAGCTACACCTATGCTGATGCCAATACTGAAGCCGCCAAGGCCGTAGCAGACCTGATGCTCTACGCTGGCTGGGCAGCGCATATGGACTATGGTGTCGACGGCTCATCGTCGAGCCAGGTCACACTGGCTGGCAATATGGTCGAATACTTTGGCTACGCCCCCAATTGGAAACATGTGAGTCGCAATAGCTACTCCGTAACCGACTGGGATGAACTCATCTATAACGAACTGGCCTGTAGGCGGCCCGTTATCTACGACGGTTCCGGCAGAGGCGGCCATGCCTTCATTTGTGACGGCTACGACGGACAAGGCTTCTACCACTTCAACTGGGGCTGGGGAGGATTCAAGGATGGATACTTCAAGCTCCAGGCTACCAACCCTGACGGAGCCTATGGCTATCCTGGCTACATCTTCGGAAATACTGCCATCATTGGTCTGCAGCCCAACAAGGGCTCTACGCCTGAGCCTGTTAACGAAGTATTAGTTGCAACAGCTCTCAACCCCACTTTGGAAAACACAATAGTAAAAATGATGCTGCAGAATGGAAATAACGGTGAATATGGTTTTGGACTTGGTATGGCCGAACTAAACGACGACGGTTCACTCAACATCCTTGATGATAATAAATATAGCAATTGGAGTGAATCACCTTTGCCTCAAGGATCTTGGTGGCAATACTCTTTCGAGTTTGACCTTTCTGGGTATGAACTGACAGAAGGTGTTCACAAGCTTGTTCCAGTCAGCCTGCTTGGTGGCGAAACAGAATGGAAACGTTGTAAGCCTGCTTCTCTTTATTATAAGGTTATCGTTTCAGAAGGGGAGCTGACCATCACCCAGCATCCTACCATAGAATTGGACGCTACTCATTTCGAAATCTTTGGAATGAATTTCCCAAACACAGCAATTCCTGTAGATGTTACAGTAGTCAGTAAAGAAGATGACTACATTTCCCCACTCTACTTCTTCGCCAGCCAAAGTGACCTCAGCAATTGCACATACATTGCGGGAACAGCCATTCCTGGTGGTGGTAGCGAGGATGTACGTTTCTATTTCACACCTGACGCTCCTGGCACATGGAATCTTTGGGTGGCCACCGATGAAAGTGGCAATAATGTCATAGGCAAAGGTTCGGTTGAAATCAAGGCAGAGCCCACAGGAACAGTCACGTTGGAAATAGTTGAGGGCACCCCCATCAACAAGCCTGATGGCGTTGTCGACTACGAATTAACGGTAAAGAATATTGGCGACGTGCCTTTCTACAGAAACTTTTGGTCCCATCTTTGGGTATCACAAGAAGGAGGTTGGGGATGTTCCAGCGCAAATGATGTATACACTGAAAACATCGTGATTGAGCCTGGCGAGGAAGTGAAGGTAACGCTGACATTTACTGGTTTGACCGAAGGTGGCCAATATTGCATTGAACCATTTTATCCTGAGTCATATAGCAGCAACAATATGATTGCCCTCTATTCGGATTGGTATGAAACGCGGTTCACCTACACCGCCCCCACCGTCATTGAGCCTGACCCAGACCCCATTCCCGGCAACCTTGACGGCGACGACGATTTAGATGCTGACGACGTGACTGTGCTGGTGAACTACCTGCTGAACGGAGGATCGCTGCCTGAAGGTGCCAACGCCGACGTAGACGGAAACGGAGCCATCAACATCGCCGATGTTACCAAGCTCATAGAGCTGATTCTGAACTCCAAAGAACCGTAAACACAGCGTATATAGTATAAGCCGGAAAGAACCTGCACTTCCTGCACCTGACACCTAACTACCTGAGTGTCAGGTGCATTTTGTGATAGGACAAGAGAGCAACCTGCACTTGAACCTACACCCGAGACTTGCACTCTGAATGTTTATGCAAAACCCGCCGCCTTTTGCCCAAAACCCGCCGCCTTTTGCAGGCCCCGTGGCTGATGCATAAATATACATCCTCAGGAGCTGGCAGCCGCGAGGTGCAACTTCAAGTGCAGGTTCTGGCGGGCAACGTAAACCGCATCAAATTCATCCTCAGCGAGTTGGTGGACAGGTGCAGGAAGTGCAGGTAAATTCTGCGTTTAGCATCTATAGCCGAAGGATGCCGACAATCACAGGTTTTTCGACTGGTAATCTTAAAATAGTGTAAAAGTTTTGGTGGTTTGCAGATTTAGCAGTATCTTTGCACTGCTTTTACGAAAGCAGGTCAGCCGCAATGGTGGAATTGGTAGACACGAGGGACTTAAAATCCCTTGACCAGTAATGGTTGTGCGGGTTCGAGTCCCGCTCGCGGCACACTAAGATTATAATCCTAAATGTACTTTTTCAAAATGCAGAAAAATTATTTTGTTCTTTTGTCAGCCGCATCACTTCTGCTCCTGACATCATGTTCAGGCAAACTTGGTGCGCTCTCAGCCGACAACTTCACAGTGACGCCCAATCCCTTAGAGACTCATGCCGGCAAGGTGCCAGCCACCGTCAACGGCACGTTCCCCGAGAAGTATATGAAGAAGAAGGCCGTAGTGACGGTCACACCCGAACTGCGCTATGCCGACGGTCAGGTGGCCAAGGGTCAGAGTGCCACGTTCCAGGGTGAGAAGGTGCAGGGCAACGCCCAGACCATTCTCTATCAGGTCGGTGGCCGTTACAACATCAAGACGGCGTTCGACTATCTGAATTGCAACAAGGCCGATATGTATCTTACCTTTGGTGCACGTGTTGGTTCCAAGACAGTGAAAGTTCCTGACGTGAAAGTGGCTACCGGTATCATCGCCACCAGCGAACTGTATAAGAATACCCTGAAGTCGGCTCAGGCTGCCATCAGTCCTGACGGTTTCCAGCGTATCAATGCCAAGAAGCAGGAGGCTGCCATCAAGTTCCTCATCCAGCAGGCCCAGCTGCGTCAGAGCGAGCTGAAGAACAACTCTGTGCAGGAGTTTGTCAAGCTGCTCAGCCAGATTAACAAAGACCGTGAGGGATTGAAACTCAACGATGTTGAAGTGTCGGCATATGCATCGCCCGACGGTGGTTTCGAGCTGAACGACCGTCTGGCTCTGGAGCGTCAGAAGAACACTCAGCAGTATGTCGAGCAGCAGTTGCGCAAGTCAAACCTTTCTGGCGCTGCCGTTGATGCCAAGTACACCGCTGAGGACTGGGATGGTTTCCAGGAGCTGGTGAAGGCCTCGAACATTCAGGATAAGGACGTCATTCTGCGTGTGCTCTCTATGTATAAGGACCCGCAGGAGCGCGAACAGCAGATTAAGAATATTTCGAGCGCTTTCCGCGAGCTGGCTGACGGCATCCTGCCCCAGCTGCGCCGTTCGCGCATGATCATCAACTACGAGACCGTTGGCCGCAGCGACGAGCAGATTCAGCAGCAGCTGAAGGCCGACCCCTCGAAGCTGAATGTCGAGGAGATGCTCTACGCCGCTACGCTGGTTAACGACAACAAGTCCAAGCAGGATATCTACAAGCAGACCACACAGGTCTATCCTCAGGATGCCCGTGCTTACAACAACCTTGCCACCCTCGAGTACGCCGCTGGCAATATCGACGCTGCCAAGAGGTACATTGAGCAGGCTCAGAAGGTGAGCGCCAACCTGCCCGAGGCAGCTGCCAACTTAGGACTCATCGCTCTGCAGCAGGGCGACCTCCAGACGGCCGAGAACTACATCGCAAAGGCTACCGGTGCCAACGGACTGGCCGAGGTGCTTGGCAACCTGAACCTCGCCAAGGGCAACTACGCCCAGGCTGAGCAGGACTTCAAGGATGTCTACTCCAACAGCGCCGCCCTGGCTCAGATTCTGAACAAGAACTACGCTTCGGCTGCCGTCACGCTGAAGTACATCAAGAATCCCGATGCCACGACCGACTACCTGAAGGCCATTCTCGGTGCCCGTATGGGTAACACTGCCGATGCCACACAGGCACTCCGTGCAGCCATTGCCAAGGACCCCAGCTACTCCAAGTATGCTGCCAACGACCTTGAGCTGAAGAACGTGGCAAAGTAAACGCCTGATGAAGAAATCATTCGGATACATACTGCTCGCCCTGATTGCAGCATCTTGTTCTAATTCCAGCGACATTTTCGTGTTGAAGGGAAAGTTCAAGAACTTTAATCAGGGCGAGTTGTATGTCTATAACCTGATGGGCCGCGGGGTTATCGACACCGTCAGGCTGTCCGAAGGAAAATTCACCTACGATATCCTGCAGGAAGACACCGCTCTTCTCTCGGTTGTATTCCCTAACTTCTCCGAAATTCCCGTTATTGCCACGCCTGGTGCCAATCTCATGATGGCTGGCGATGCCACACATCTGCGTGAGGTTACCGTCACAGGCACCAAGGACAACGACCGGCTTACCGACTTCAGGTTGCGCGTTGCCGACAAGACCCCGCCTGAAGCTGAGAAGGAGGCAGCTGATTTTATAAAAGAAAACCCTGCATCGCCTGGTTGTCTGTATCTATTAAACCGCTACTTCCTCCTGAAGACCTACCCCGACTACAAGAAGGTCTCGGGACTGTTGGACGTCATGCTGAAGGAGAATCCCGGGAACCCACAGTTCACCCAGTTGAAGAAGCAGGTTCAGGGCTTGAAATCACTGAAGGTCGGCAGCGTGCTGCCCGACTTCACAGCCGTTACCACTACAGGCAGCCGTATAACGAAGGCCGACCTCTGGGGTGATGTCAACGTTATCAGCACCTGGGCCACATGGAGCTACGATTCGCAGAACATTCAGCGGCAGTTGCGAAGATTGCGCAAGGAGTTCGGTTCGCGCCTGCAGCTGGTGAGTATTTGTCTTGACGCCAACACCAACGAGCACAAGCAGACGGCAAAGCGCGACTCCATTTCGTGGGCCATTATCTGTGATGGCAAGATGTGGCAGACGCCCATTATCAGCCAGTTGGGCATCAATGCCGTTCCTGATAATATCGTTACCGACAAGAACGGAAAAATCATTGCGCGTGGACTGCCTGCGGTAGAACTTCAGAAGGAAATAGAGAAAAAGCTAAAGAAATAACCGCCTATGCTTGTCAAGACCTATAGCGCGGCCGTTATGGGCTTGGAAGCTCAGACGGTCACTGTCGAGGTAAACATCTCCCGTGGCACGATGTTCCACCTAACGGGAATGGCCGATGTGGCTGTCCGCGAGAGTATTGACCGCATCAAAGCCGCACTTCAGAACACAGGTTTTAAGTTCCCGACGGCAGAGATAACCGCCAATATGGCTCCTGCCGACATCAAGAAGGAAGGGTCGGGCTATGACCTTCCGCTCGCAGTGGGCATTCTCGCCGCTAATGGCAAGGTCGACAGCACGCGCCTGGCCAGCGTCATGCTGGTGGGCGAACTGGGACTCGACGGTCGGTTACAGCCTGTCCGCGGTGCGCTGCCCATCGCCATCCGTGCCCGTGCCGAGCACTATCAGGGACTCATCGTGCCGCAGCAGAACATCCGCGAGGCCGCCGTTGTCAACAATATCAACATCTATGGCATGGAGAACCTGACCGACGTTGTCAATTTCTTCAACGGCGACACCTCCTACCAGCCTACCATCATCGACACCCGCCGCGAGTTCTACGAGCAGCAGAACCAGTTCGACCTCGACTTCAGCGACGTTCGCGGACAGGAAAACGTCAAGCGCGCTTTGGAAGTTGCCGCTGCCGGTGGACATAACCTCATCATGATAGGCCCGCCAGGTAGCGGTAAGTCCATGCTGGCCAAGCGCCTGCCTTCCATCTTGCCCCCGCTGTCACTGGCTGAAAGCCTTGAGACCACGCAGATTCACTCTGTGGCCGGCAAACTGAGCCGCGACACCAGCCTCATCTCGCAACGCCCCTTCCGCGCCCCTCATCATACCATCTCGCAGGTCGCCCTCGTCGGCGGTGGACAGAATCCTCAGCCCGGTGAAATCAGTCTGGCTCATAATGGCGTCCTCTTTCTCGACGAACTTCCTGAACTGTCACGCTCTGTCCTCGAAGTGCTGCGCCAGCCACTTGAAGACCGCAAGATAACCATCAGCCGAGCCAAGTACAACGTTGAGTATCCCTGCTCGTTCATGATGATTGCCTCGATGAACCCCTGCCCCTGCGGTTACTACGGCGACCCCACTCACCACTGTGTCTGCACGCCCGGTCAGATTCAGCGCTACATGAACAAAATCTCCGGTCCACTGCTTGACCGCATCGACATCCATTGCGAGATACAGGCAGTGCCATTTGCACAGCTTTCGCAGATGCAACCGGGTGAGCCCAGCGAGAAGGTTCGCGAGCGCGTCATTGCCGCCCGCAAAATTCAGGAAGACCGATTCCGTCCCTATAAGGGCGTCCACTGCAATGCCATGATGACTGAGAAGATGCTCCACCAGTTTGCTGAGCCTGATGCAGCTTCGCTCGAGATGCTTCGCATGGCCATGGAGCGACTGAAACTATCTGCCCGTGCTTACAGTCGCATTCTCAAGGTTGCACGCACTATTGCCGACCTTGCCAACTCGGAGAAAGTACAATCCATACACATAGCCGAAGCCATCGGCTACCGAAACCTCGACCGTGGCGACTGGGCAGAACGCGGATTATAACAAGTTGGTGATGGGCTAATAGTCACTCTCCTCTTGGATGGAGAAGGTACGGACGACCGTGCCTTTATAGGTAACGACGGTGAGACGTACCGAATCAACGGTCAGTCCACTGAGGGGCAGGCTCACGTAGGCACGCTGGGAATAGTATTCGGGAGCATCGCCCTGATGGTGGTTGAACAACAACTGTAGGGTGCGCGTGCTGTCTTCATTTACGGTAATGCCACCATGAAGCATGCCAATAGACTGTGGTTTAGCATCTTTATCTGTTGCCCCTGTTTTCAGAACCAGTCCTAAGTTAAGATACAGAAGGTTTTGGCCAACCCAGACGGTCTCCATGCCAATCGGGTCGGGGTTCCATTTGCTGACGGCGCTCGAGTCATTACGCAGGGTAAGCGTTGTTACGCGCGCAAGACTTAAAGCCTCTGCCCGATTCTCCACCTTATTATAATAAAGAACAGCGCGGTACGTGGTGTCGGGCCTTTTAATCCAGTCGGCTGTATAGGGTGTGGTAAGCGTCAGTTCGTCATCGTTGTCGGTCAGCACACGGCTTACTTTCTTATCGGCATTGACAAAGGCCTCGACGAAGTCAGCCCGCAAATAGGACAATTCTCCGTCGCCTTTCTCATAGACCTCCTGCTCGCAAGCAGCAAGCAGCGCCAAGAGAAACACAGGAACACTCACCAACAATTTTCTCATAAGGCAGCCTGATGGTTTTTCAAGGGATTGGCATACATCGTAAGGATGCGCTCACGAAGGAAAGGCAGGTCAGGGTCTGCGATAGTAACCTTGGCCAACTGACTGTCGAGGTAGCGGGAGAATCGCTGCTCGTCTTCATTTGTGTAGTGAGCGGCATGCTCACGGCTGCCGCTGAGGAGGTCGGCGGCGATGTAGTTGCAAGGATACAGCTCATAGCCTCTATGCAGTTCGTGGTCCATGCGATGTGCCACCTCAGCGAAGAACTCCTGACGGGGAAGGCTGTCAAGGTCGGCTATCCACGTATTCACGGGTGCTGCAGCACGGTAGGTGACGCGACCCTTGTAGCCGAGAATACCGGTTTTCATGTTATCAAGGTCGTCCTGTCGGCTTTTCTTGAAGGCGGGGTTATCGCGCTTCTGCTGCATCTCCTGCGCCTTGAGGTAGTCGCATGGGTCGTACTCGTAGCTGATGGTCAGCGGAACGATGTTCAATTCGTTTAAAGTTCCGCCCATGGAGAGCATCTTCAGCACGGCATCCTGTGTGCGGTCGTCGCTGTCCTTGGCGCGCCCCTCGCGCTGGGCTATCCAGATGTTCTCGTGCTTCTGGGTGACAGCGTAGTGTATGTAGCGGCTCATCAGCTGTGAGGCGGCAAGCGTCTCGCGCAGCGAGAGGCCACGGCGCACGGTGAAAGCCTTGTTCATGCGTACCAGTCGCTTAATCCACGGATAGATGAGCAGGTTGTCGCCGATGCCGATCTCGACGGTGGTGGGATAATCCTTGTCGACAAGCATCACGTCGAGAAAGGCGGAGTCGAGGACAATGTCACGGTGGTTCGAAATGAACGTGTAGCGCTGCGACTTGTCCTGCGGGAGCAGGGCGTCGTCGAACGAGCAGCCGTCGGTATGCTTGCGGATGATGTACTTTACCACGGGCTTCATGAAACGCTTCTGAAAGTCGAGGGGCGTCTTTACGCCAGTGAAGGCCAGCCGCAGCAGTCCGTTACGGATGCCTTTCGGCAGCCACGGGGCAAAGCCCTTCATGACGACATTAAACTGGCGGTCGTTAATCAGGTCCTCGAACGCCTGCTTCATCTCCTCCGGCTCGTAAGGCCGTATCTCGTCGAACTCACTCATACAAATTGGTTTTCAACAATGTCTGTCAGCACGTCGGCCATCGTCAGACCAGCCGCACGCACCTGCTGGGGAATAAAGCTGGTGGCGGTCATGCCTGGCGTCGTATTCACCTCGAGCATATTGATCTTGCCCTCGGGCGAGATGATGTAGTCGATGCGGATGATGCCGTTGCAGTGGAGAATGTCGTAGATGTGGCTGGTAATCTTACCGACACGCTCGGCAACCTCAGGACTGATGCGGGCAGGGGTAATCTCCTGCACCTGACCGTTATACTTGGCATCGTAGTCGAAGAACTCGTTCGACGTGACGACCTCGGTAATGGGCAGCAGGACGCTCTTCTGGCGGGTCTTGTAGCAGCCCTGCGTAATCTCGGTGCCCTCAAGGAACGATTCCACCATAATCTCCGGGCTCTCCATCATGGCCTTGCGGATGGCCGGAGCCAGCTGGTCGACGTTCTTCACCTTGGTAACGCCAAAACTGGAGCCGTCGGCGGCAGGCTTCACGAAGCAGGGCATCCCGATCTGGCGCTCTATCTCCTCGTCGCTGACCAGCTCCTCATAGCCCTTGCGGATGAGCAGCGACTCAGCCACGCTGACGCCATAGCCGCGCAGGTACTGGTTGAGCACGAACTTGTCGAAGGTCATGGCCTCGACAAGCACGCCACTGGTGCTGTAAGGCAGTCCGATAAGGTCGAAGTAACCCTGCAGCAGCCCGTTCTCACCGGGTGTGCCGTGAATGGTAATGTAGGCATAGTCGAAGAGACAGGCCTTGCCGTTCTCAACAAACGAAAAGTCGTTGCGGTCGATGCGTGCCGTCGTGCCGTCGTGCAGCTCTACATGCCAGTCCTGTCCCTTGATGTCGACGATGTAAACGTTATAGCGTTCCTTATCGAAAAAGGAGTAAAGTCCCTGTGCCGAGCGCAGCGAGACGTCGTGCTCGGAGGAGTCGCCACCACAGACGATGGCAATGTTGCGTTTCAAATTCTTCATTTTATTGCGTTATTACGTTATTGCGATGTTACGAAAATAGTTGCGCCATTTGTCGATGACGGCGGCCATGTCCTCCGGCCAGTCTGAGGTGAAGTCCATCTGCTGACCAGTCACGGGATGGACGAAGCCGAGCGTTCGGGCGTGGAGCACCTGACGCGGACACAGCCTGAAGCAGTTCTGGATGAACGCCTTGTATGTGGACGACCGCTCGCCGCGCAGAATCTCTGTACCACCGTAGCGCTCGTCGCAGAACAGCGGGTGGCCGATATGCTTCATGTGGGCACGTATCTGGTGGGTGCGTCCCGTCTCCAGGCGGCATTCCACGAGCGTAGTGTAGCCAAACCGCTCCATGACGCGCCAATGTGTTATGGCGGGCTTACCCGTGTCGGAGTCGGGCGGGAAGACGGCCATGCGCTGGCGGTCGCGCGGGTCGCGGCCTATGTTCCCCTCAATGCGTCCTTCATCCTCGGTGAAGTGTCCCCACACCAAAGCGTTGTACGAGCGATGGGTGTCGTGGTCAAAGAACTGCTTGCCCAAATGCGTCTTCGCCTCGGGCGTTTTAGCTACGACGAGCAGTCCGCTGGTGTCCTTGTCGATGCGGTGGACCAGTCCCACTGAGGGGTCGTTGGGATCGTATGTGGGCAGTTTGCGCAGATGCCAGGCTATGGCGTTGACCAGCGTGCCGTGGAAGTTGCCCACGCCGGGATGCACAACCAGTCCGGCGGGCTTGTCGACAACCATCAGTTGGTCGTCCTCATACACAACGTCTAACGGCAGGTCTTCAGGTTCGATGGTGGTGTCGTAGTGCGGTCGGTCGAGCATCAATGTGATAACATCGCCCGGGCGCACCTTGTAATTGCTCTTTACAGGACGGTCGTTTACGTGGATGAAACCCGCATCGGCAGCCTGCTGAATGCGGTTGCGAGTGGTGTGCTGCATATGCTCGTTCAGGAACTTGTCAATGCGCAACGGCTCCTGCCCACGGTCCACCTCCAGACGGAAGTGCTCGTAGAGTTGCTGGTCGTCATCGTCCAGTTCCTGGTCGCTAAGTATCAGCTCTTCACTATCCATACCCTACTCTACTACCTCACCTTCCTCTTCAGTCTGTTCAACCTCTTCGATGACCGGCTCTGTTTCTTCTACCTCCTCGAACTCGTCTGGGCCGTCCATTTCTTCGTCAGTAAATTCTGGTTCAGGCTCGGTGTAGTTAATGTCATCATCATTGCTGTATTGGCCGTTACCAATCAGCAAAGTCAGCGGGGTTTCAATCGAAATACGGTCACCCGTGCTGACACGACGGCCACGGCTCATGATGCCGTACACCCAGTCGCGCTCGCCGACAACGCGCTTCGGCGGCAGCAGTTTGAAGCCCATAGCTCTCAGTTTTGCCTCTGCCTC
This sequence comes from uncultured Prevotellaceae bacterium, assembly GCA_902800435.1. The sequence goes on from CADCEQ010000001.1 coordinate 186,972, forward strand.
ACGATAACTACTATTGTCGATAACGTCGGGGATAGCAAATGTCGGTGAAGACGGTGAGTTGACAGTCACATAGATAATGTGTCCCGGCTTGACTTTCATGCCGGGCGACGGCGTCTGTGTCAGGATACACCCGGCAGGCAGACGCTTATTGTAGCCTGAGTCGGTAACCATCATCTCGAGTTTGTTCTCATCAAGAATCAAACGGGCATCCTTGCTCGACATGTTGACGAGTTTAGGCACCGTAACCTCCTTACCATGACGGGTATACAATTCCAGCCCATACTTCACTCCAAAGCCAAGAGCTATAATGACGAGCACCATAGCCAGAAGATTTCCCCACAGATAGGTACTCAAAAACTTACCGAAGAATTCCTTTGTTTTCATCGACGATTCACTTTTCGATTGCAAAGATAATGAAAAAACAGAAAGAAGCAAAGAATTCTCTCTACTTCTTTCTGTTTTTCTTCATTTTCTTTCCGAGACGGGTAGTTTACTTTCCGTGATGCTCGTCAGAAACAGTTAACTTCTTGCGGCCCTTTGCGCGGCGTGAAGCCAACACGCGGCGACCATTCTTCGTGGCCATTCTCTCACGGAAGCCGTGCTTATTGACGCGACGGCGGTTGTGCGGCTGAAACGTTCTTTTCATTGCTCTAATTCCTTATTTTTTACTGTTTATTATCGTTTTGGGGTGCAAAAGTACTCATTTCTTTTGAATTACGCAAATTATCCGAGAAATTTTTTACTTTTCACTTCTGACTTTTCACTTTTTTTCGTACCTTTGCACCCAAATTCCAACATTTACATTATTATTTATATGATTAACTCACAAGACATCAAGAAAGGAACCGCCATTCGCATGGACGGTGGTATTTGGGTTTGCATCGACTTCCAGCACCGCAAGCCGGGTAAGGGTAACACTATCATGAACATCAAGGTGAAGAACGTCAGCGACGGCCGCGTACTGGAGCGCCGCTACAACATCGGCGAGAAGCTGGAGGACGTCATCATCGAGCACCGCGACTATCAGTACCTCTACGAGGACCAGTCGGGCCGCATCTTCATGAACAACGAGACCTTCGAGCAGATTCCCATTGCCAACGACCTCGTCATCGGCCATGAGTTCATGAAGGAGGGCGACACCGTTTCCGTGGTCAGCGACACCACCGACGGCACCATCCTCTACGCTGAGATGCCAGTGAAGACCGTTCTGCGTGTCACCCACTCAGAGCCGGGCATCAAGGGCGACACCGCCACCAACACGCTGAAGCCTGCCACACTGGAGACTGGTGTTGAGGTTCGCGTTCCCCTGTTCATCAACGAGGGCGACCTCATTCAGGTCGACACCCGCGACGGCAGCTACCTGGCACGTGCCAAGGAGTAATTGAAGAATTGAAAAATTGAAGTGTTGAAGAATTGAAGTATTCAATCATCGTTCCCGTCTTCAACCGTCCTGACGAAGTTTGCGAGTTGCTTGACAGTCTGACCAAGCAGACGCTGAAGGACTTCGAGGTTCTTATCGTGGAAGACGGTTCTGAGAAACCATGCAAGGATGTCTGTGACAACTACACAGACATCCTTGATTTGCATTATTACTACAAAGACAATAGCGGTCCAGGTCAGAGTCGTAACTATGGCGCCGAGCGGGCCCGCGGCGAGTGGCTCATCGTGCTCGACTCCGACGTGGTGCTGCCCGAAGGGTATATGCAGGCTGTTGCCGACGGAACGGGGGACGGCCTTTCTGCCTGGGGAGGTCCCGACGCTGCCCATGAGTCGTTCACGCCGGTACAGAAGGCCATCAGCTACTCGATGACGTCGTTCTTTACCACAGGCGGCATCCGCGGCGGAAAGGCAAAGCTCGACAAGTTCTATCCTCGCTCTTTCAACATGGGAATCCGCCGCGATGTCTACCAGCAACTTGGCGGCTTCTCGAAGATGCGTTTCGGCGAGGACATCGACTTCTCGTACCGCATTGTCGAGGCCGGCTACAAGACTGCTCTCATCCCCGATGCCTGGGTATGGCACAAGCGCCGCACCGACCTGAAGAAGTTCTTCCGCCAAGTCTACAACAGCGGCATTGCACGCATCAATCTCATGAAGCGTCACCCCGGCACGCTGAAGCTCGTTCACCTGCTGCCTACGGTCTTCACTGTCGGTGTCATCGGCCTCATTCTGATTTCTGCCGTCGGTCGTGCCCTGATGCACTACGTCGACCGCGACCAGTTCTACTGGATGTGCTTCGCCCCGTGGATACCTATTCTATTATACAGCGCCGTCATCTTCATTGATTCCACCATCAAAAACAGGAGTCTGAAGGTGGGGCTGCTCTCTGTACCCGCTGCCTTCACTCAACTGATGGGCTACGGCTTCGGTTTCATCGAGTCGTGGTGGAAGCGCTGCGTACTGAAGAAAGACGAATTTACGGCCTTCGAAAAGAACTTCTACAAATGAGCCAACGACTGACCATAGCCAACTGGTCGCCCGACGACCAGCCGCGCGAGAAGCTACGCGACCGCGGGGCACAGACGCTCACCGATGCTGAGCTGCTGGCCATCCTCGTGGGATCGGGCAGCCCTGGCGTGTCGGCTGTGGAACTCATGCAGAAGATTCTGACCGACTGCCGCAACAACCTCAACACTTTAGGGAAGATGTCCATCCGCGACCTGTGCGATTACAAAGGCGTGGGCGAGGCCAAGGCCATAACCATACTTGCCGCCTGCGAACTGGGCAGGCGCCGCCAGCAGGAAAAGGCTGAGGAGCGGCCCGATCTGGGCACTGCCACCCGCATCTATAACCACATGCACCCTAAGCTTCAGGACCTCGACGTTGAGGAGTTCTGGCTGCTGCTCATGAACCAGAACTACCGCCTCATCAAGAAAGTGCTCATCTCCCACGGCGGCATCTCGGAGGTCAGCGTCGATGTCCGCATCATCATGCGCGAGGCAGTCCTGTCGAATGCTACCATCCTCGCCGTCTGCCACAACCACCCCTCGGGCAACATCAGCCCAAGCAGGGCCGACGATCAACTGACGCAGGCAATCAAACGGGCCAGCGAGGTGATGCGCCTACACTTCCTCGACCACGTCATCGTGACCGACGGAAATTATTATTCTTACCACGAACAGGGAAAAATATGACACAACAAGAAAAGACAACGTTAGAAGAGCGTATCGTCGACGTGCTGAAGACCGTCTACGACCCTGAGATACCCGTCAACATCTTTGACCTCGGTATGATCTATAAGATTGACGTCAAGGACGACGCTACCGTCGAGTTGGACATGACGTTTACTGCTCCCAACTGCCCTGCCGCCGACTTCATCCTCGAGGACGTGCGCACCAAGATAGAGAGCGTCGAGGGCATTCGTGCCGCCAACGTCAACCTGGTCTTCGAACCCGCATGGGACCAGTCTATGATGACAGAAGAAGCGCGGGTCGAGCTGGGGTTCGACTAAATGGGAAGTGAAAAGTGAAGAGTGAGAAGTGAAGAGTGAAAAGTGATAAGCATGAAACCGATTTATTTCCTTTCCGACGCCCACCTCGGTTCATGGGCCATCGATCACAAACGGATGCAGGAGCGACGGCTCGTGCGATTCCTCGACAGCATTAAAACGAAGGCGGCCGCCGTCTACCTGTTAGGCGACATGTTCGACTTCTGGTACGAATACCGCTACGTAGTTCCCAGAGGCTATACCCGCTTCCTCGGCAAGCTGTCTGAGCTTACCGACATGGGCGTTGAGGTTCACTTTTTTACCGGCAACCACGACATCTGGGCCTACAACTACCTCGAGCGCGAATGTGGCGTCATTCTCCATAAGCAGCCTCTCACCACCGAGCTTTACGGCAAGATTTTCTTCCTGGCCCACGGCGACGGGCTGGGCGACCCCAACCGCTCGTTCAAGCTTATCCGATGGATTTTCCACAACCGCACGTGTCAGTGGCTCTTCTCATCTCTTCACCCCCGTTGGGGCATGTGGTTCGGACTGACCTGGGCCAAGCACTCGCGCCGCAAGCATGAAGCCGACGGTCCGCCTGCCTATATGGGCGAGGACCGCGAACATCTGGTGCTCTACACCAAGCGCTATATACAGTACCACTCCAACGTCGACTACTTCATCTACGGTCATCGCCACATTGAGGTCGACCTGCAGCTCACTAAAAAGGCGCGCATGATTATCCTGGGCGACTGGATCAGCCAGTTCACATACGTCGTCTACGATGGCGAGCACCTGTTCATGTCTCAGTACATCGAAGGGGAAAGCATCGTGTAACAATCATTAACCAATAAAACTAAAACAATATGAAAAAGACATTCCTAACCATCATTACGGCCACAGCACTGACAGCCTGTGGCAACACGTTGTCGAGCATCAACAGCGCCATGTACGACATCAACAGCGCACAATACACCATCGGCCACGTGGCCTCCACCGTTGGCGCCATCACCGGCGCTGGCAACAACAGTAATAACAGCAATTCCAGCACCACACAGCAGCCCCGGACGCAACCTGCAACTACCACCGCAGTAGCACGTCCGGCCACGACTACCACCCGCGTTACCGACGGCGCCATGACGGCTACGAGGTCTACAACAACCGTTACATCGAGCACCAACATATCCACCAGCCTCTCGCGCTCAGCAGCACCATCGAGCAGCAGCGGCATGGACCTCTATGTCAGCGGCTCGCGCAAAGGCGAAATCCGCTCCAATGGCGATGTCTATATCGGTGGCACCCGCAAAGGCGAGTTCCGCTCCAACGGCGACATCTATGTCAACGGCTCACGCAAGGGTGAGCTGCGCTCCAACGGCGATGTCTACAAGGACGGCCGCCGCGTTGGTGAAATCCGCTCTAACGGCGACATCTACGAGGACGGCCGCCGCGTAGGCGAGGTCCGCTCCAACGGCGATGTATATAAAAATGGTTCGCGCGTAGGCGAGGCCCGCAACATGAGCAACCGCAGCTGGGTTGCCGCCGCCTACTTCTTCGGCTTCTTCAGCCTGTAATATTACACCAACAAAAAAGACAACTTTGACAACCGCTCAAAGAGAGAAGAATTGTCAAAGTTGTCTTTTTATTGTCGTTATTTACCAGCCGATGCGAGCGACAATCGCATCCAAGTCGGCCTTGTCGACAGTGCCGTTGCAGTCGATATCGGCTGCAGCCTTCTCGAAGCCTTCGGGCTCTTGCCCAATAGTCATATAGCTGATGGTTACAGCCACGTCGACAATGTTCACCTTGCCATCCTTATTGACGTCGCCCGGCGTGATTGCCTCCGTAACCTCGTATGTAGCCGTGGCCGACTGACAGCCGGGATAGCTCGTCGTCACCGTCAGCGTACCCACGCTTGGGAAGGCAAACATCGCGACGTCAGTACGGTAGATGCGGATATTGTCGAATTTGAAGGTAGAATAATAACGGCCTGCCACTAAATAGAATCCGTCAAATTCGCTACTTGTACCCTCTGGTAATGTGAATATTCCTTTATCCCCGTTCGAAATGGCCCACGTTACAATCCCAGCCATGCGGTCGACATCAAGTGTGTAATGATACCACGTCTCCGACGCAAGATTGGTTGTTTTCTCTGTTCCGTTGACATTATAAGAGGTAGAGTTCTTTGTGGCAGTTATATCAAATAGCATATTGGCGTTGCTGTTGATTGCGGCATAATTGTCCCAATTATTAGTGGGGTTTTTACCGCCTTTACTCATCACGCAGAACTCCACACCATCAGTATTACCTGACTTAATGGCCAAGTCAAACTCTATGGTGTAGCTGCAGGCATTCGCTAGGTCAATGTCGCTTAGACGCGTATAAGCGTAACGCGTGTTAGTGGTGCCTGTGTTGACAAAGAAGAACTTCCCATGGTCGGTATCACCCACACCAATGCTCATATTTGCGCCACCACTAGTCCATCCAATTACACTATTTGCCTTTTCATAGTCCTCACTGTAGAGCATCAGCAGATCTACCGGTTCGCCGTTGAACGTGGTCTCAACTGTTGGGGTGACTTCACTGCCGCTATAGCTGAACGTACCGGGATTGATGCTGACGATGGGCAGAACACCGTCGGTGGTCGAATGGTACCCGCTGACGGCAAACGTGGCCTCAGGGCAGATTACGGCCTCGCCCGTACCCACGACAAGGAAGAGGTGACCATTGCTGCTCTCAAAACTGTACTGGCTGACGCCATCCAAACCCTCAATGATGGCTTCGCCCTCAAAGTTGCTGATGGTGCCCAAGTCGTAGGTGCCATCGGCTATAGAGCCACTCTCAGCACGGAACTCGACGACGGGCTTCAGGTACTTCGGACCGTAATTCTCCCAAGCGTCGCCGGTCTTGCTGTTGAGCACAAGCTGGCTTACGTTCACCTGGCTTGCTGTTATGTTGTTGTTGAGCGTAATGACGAGCCGCGCACCGTAGTTCAGCGTCAGTGTACCAACGGTGATGCCTTCGCTGCCCACTGCGATGGTCGAGCCGTAATCGGCTGTAATGCCACCGCTGAACGTACCGCCGTTTGTCTCGAGCGTCGTGTGGCGGTTCAGCCAGACGGGACTGCTCGTCATCGTGCCGTTGAAGCGCAGCGTGCCGGCCCAGACATCGGTGTTGCCCGTATACGTCTCCTCCACGCTGGGCAATTCGAGCACACCGTCGCCCTGCTTCACCAGCCGCATCTTGCCCGTGAAGGCACCGCCCGTCAGCGTATGGGTAAAGGTGGTGGTGGTTATGTTATTATTGTTATCGTTACCCTGAACCCAGGTCGGTGTATTGACCACAAGCACGGCTGGGGCAGCCCCGTCGCTGACGCTGACAGTCATATCGTTGGTCTCGCATATCAGCAGGTGGTCGTTGCTCGAACCGCTGCTGATGGTTCCACCGTTTTCTATTTCCGTTCGTCCTTCGTTGGTCAGCGTCGGCGGAGCCACGGTGATGCCTTCCATCTCACCAAGGAAGTAGCTCAGGTGGGGCGGCTGGTTATAGGCCATCATCTGCCACACCATCGCTTGGCGGTACTGGTGGTCATTCCAAAGAGTGGGGGGACTGTAACATGTGCTGACATTTGATGTGTAGACTCGAATGTCAGTTCCTCGCCGCACGATGATTTCTTCGCGCCAATCACCTATAATATCCCCTAAGAAGCAGGGATTGTTTTTCGAACCGTTATTCATCACGCCACCATCGGTTTGATTCCTGTTAGCCGAAGTGAATATCCTGCCCGTTCCTGGTTTTACTATACATGCATAGCTTGCCGTGCCAGGGCTGTCGAGTATCTCGGAACAGAGGTCACCATCCCAGAAAATACGGCTATTCAAATGATTATTGCCATCGCCCTTATCATCGCTGATTGATTCTGTACCGTTTATCTCTCGGTCGCATACGCTACTTAACCATAGTCCCATACTTGCTGAACGTCCAATAGAACCAGGGTAAAGGTTGTAGAAGTTACCCATCAAAGCACGGCCATCATCATTTGTGGAAGTTTTCCTATAATATACTTTGCTAGTGGTAGCATTGCGGTAGTTGCTGCCAGGGTTGTCTTCATTACAACCATAGAACTCCAATCCCTTTCGGTAGGGGTCAAAGTCACTCACATGTTGGGCATCGCCATGCCCAAGACCCGTGGTGGAGAGACCGTAACCGTTGTCGTCAATGACCATCGAACCATAGACAATCTCGTCGCGCCCATCCTCATCGACATCGGCTATGATGTAGTTATGATAGCCGTTGCCATACCAAGGGCTACTACTGCTATTGCAATCCCAACGCCAGCGTTCCGTCCACTGGTGCGAGCCTCGATCGAGGTTCATAGTAATCATCTTATGCCGGGTATAGATACCTCGTCCAAGGAACAGGCTGGCCTTGCGTCCATCGAGGAAAGGCGCGCCAAAGAAATACTTCGACGAGCGGTGTCCATAGCCGTCGCCCCAAGCTTTATCAAGGTCTGTCTCGTTACTCTCCAACCGCTTCAGCGGATATTCCATCTGTTGGTAGATATCACCTGTCTCACCCTTCAAATACAATAGGTACTCCGCTCCTGAGTGGGTATAGGCCATGCTGCCTGTCGAAGAACCTTTTTCGTTGGTCGTATACCATGTGTCTCGGGTATTCAACGACATGTTGCCGATATTGCTCTTTACGGTCTTACCGTCAGGACCGTAGATAATCATATTGTCGGCACCGCGCAGCACGACTTCAGCCTTGCCATCCTCGTCCCAGTCGAAGGCTATAATGTTTATCTCCGTAGACATATGGCTGACCATGTTCGGACCGCAGTCGATACGCCAAAGAAGACTGGCAGATCCTGTATTCCAGTTCACGTCGTAAGCATCGAGCACGACGAACTCCGTCGAATTCTTCGGATAAATGATGTAGCGCGGTTTGCCATTAGCATCTATCAGACCGCTGTCATAGCCAGCTTCATCAACTGTATTAATACGCTTAATGATAATTTCCAACTGCCCGTCACCATCGAGATCGGCCATTTCGATGTCATTTGGTTGATAGTGTGATGTAATATCTTCTTTCAAATTGCGGCTATATACTGGGGCTAAAGTAATAGAGAGATAGGAGGTGTACTTATTGTTTCCGAGATAATCGTATTTCCATTGTCCCTGGGCAGTATATGGAGACTGCTCAATACCATTTATAACAGCTCTTATCGTATATGTATTAGCCTCAGAACTGTTGTTGTCTTGAAAGTTTGTGGTGGTTAGCTCGGTAGCTACTTTACTATTACCCCTATAGACATTATAAGTTACATCAAAATATTCATCAGATAGTCTTCGCCACGACAGGTAGTTTGCGTTTGCTACTTTTGACACCACCAGCCCGCGGTCCAACTTATCGGTATGGCGCTGGGCCATCAGTGTTGTTGACATTGCCCCCAATAGCAGGAGCAGGATTAGTTTCTTATTCATCTCCGTTTTCGTTATTGTTATCGTTTCCTTTTATTATCTTGGCTATAAGAGCGGTGACATCGGCAATGTTTACCTCGCCGTCGCCGTTCACGTCGGCAGCCTCGCTGACGAAGTCATCGGGCGTCTGCCCAAACAGATGGCTGACGAGAACCGTCACGTCGCCACTGTCAACCGTTTCGTTTCCGTCAACATTGCCAGGCGTGATGACCGGGTCAGGATCGGGATCTGGGTCGTGGTCAGGGTCGGGATCGGGGTCGGGATCTGGTTTGGGATTGGTGACACTTTCTGTGACAACCGCAATGTAGAGCACACCGCTCTCACCCGAGCCACGGGTAATCTGATGGCTGCCGGCGGGTACGCCGCTGACGGTATAGACACGCACGCCTGCTGAGCCTTCTGGTTTCGTGGTCATCAATGTGTCCAACGCTGTGCCGTCTAATTTGATGGTGTGGTTGCTCCAGGTTGACTGCACGATGGTGACGGTGGCCGTTGCCGTGGTGGTGAAGTTGATGACTGTGGAGGTCTCCATCTTCAGCCCCGCCTTATATTCCTGACCGTCATATTTCCCGGCAAACTTTGAATTGAAGTTGTGTTTGCCTTCGTAGGAGAATACCCCTTCGGGATTCTCGCTGTCAGAGTTGTTGAAGGACACGGTGTAGGAAACCGTTTGCTCTTGAGGGTCGTCATTGCTCCCTGGGTCATCAGGATCGTCAGGCTCTGTCTGCCCTTCGCCAGGTTTCTTCCACACTGGGTAGTACTCGCTGACGGCATTTTCGCCGTCGGCCTGGCAGGCTTTCATGATGTCCTCAACCAGTGAGTTCAGGTAGACCTCCAGGTTCGTGTACCATCCCCGCTCGGTGTCAATGGTCTTGAGGGCGGCGTCCGAAGCATCGTTGGGGTTCAGGCCGTTAGCCGTCTCCCACGCGTCAGGAATGCCGTCACGGTCGGTATCGAAACCATCGGGGCGGCTGCCTGTCCCGAAGTTCGCTTCGGTGTAGCCGTTGACGTCGCTGACTAGGTCGATGCGGCCAGCCTTTTTCGTCACAGAGCCTTTGTATGTGGCGGTACCGTTTTTCGCCTCTGTCATGTATCGCTCATCAACCGTGTCGCGAACAAGCGAGGCACCGGCCAGGCCGAGCACCTTGTCGAAGGCCGTGGCGGCGCTATGGGTGGTCACTTCTCCGACAGGTGCGGGCTCGTCGAGCTGGATGCAGACGCAGTCGGTGCCTGCCGAGTTCTTGACGTAGTCCACGTCGTTGCCGTTGTAGTGATTGGGGTCGGGGCTATAGCGTTTGCCATCGATGGTGTATGTACCGTTATCGTACGACATCTGCGACCAGCCTGCGTCGTTATTGTTAATCTGGTTGCCACTGAGGTAGTAGCGGCTGGTCATCGTCCAGTATTCAGGGTGCCCCTCTGAGTTACTGTTGGCTCCGACGGTGACGGTGGTCAGGCGGCTGGTAGTAGCGCCAGGGCCTGTCTTGTAGTAGTTGCCTTCCATGTTGACCTTGCCGCCGCCGGGACCGCCGTAGCAGCCGTCGCCACAGTTATAGATGACGCAGTTGCGGAAGTCTACGTTCTCGGCCTGCACGGCGTTCTGCCATTTGTACTGGTCGTAGAGCTTGTTGCCCGTGTAGCCAGTCCAGTTGTAGCGGGCGCCGTTGAAGCGGGGTGAACGGTTGTTGACGTGGCAGATGAGGTTGTGGTGGAACGAGGCGAGCTTGCCGCCCCAGATGCCACCGTAGCCGTGGGCACCCTTGCCATGACCGGCATTGTTGAGGCTCTCGCCAATGGTACACCACTGCATGGTGAAGTTGTTGTTGTCGTAGAACGAAGCCACCTCGTCAATCGACCACGAGAACGAGCAGTGGTCCAGCAGGATGCCGGTTTTGTTGCGCTGCCAGATGGCGTCGGCACCGTCGTTCACGTCCTTTTCCTGTCCCCGTCGGATACGGATGAAGCGGATGACATTGTTTTCCGATGGTTGCACGGTGTAGTAGCGCAGCGTGATGCCCGGCTCGGGAGCCGTTTGTCCGGCGATGGTGGTATTAGGACCGATGGTTAGGTTTGATTCCAACGGGATGACGCCGCCGACGTCGAAGACCACGATTTTCTTTTCTTTGCCGCTCACGGCTGCGCGCAGCGAACCGGTGCCTGAGTCATTGAGGTTGGTGACGTGGATAACTTTGCCGCCGCGTCCGCCGTCGGTGTAGCGTCCGTGTCCCTCGGCTCCGGGGAAGGCGGGAATCTGAGCCGTTTGAGCCGATGCTGTCAGTGCCAGTGTGGCAATGGTGATAGTAGTCAGTAGTTTGTTGTACATCATAAAGGCTATTCAGTTGCCTGCAAAGTTACACATTTTTCTCCATACGGCCAAACATCGGTGCAAAAGTCACCTCTCTTTTCTCAAAAAACACTCACATAATTGTTATTCGCAGGAATTACCCTACACTTCCGACACTCCCTACACCTGTTGAAATTTCTTAGGTGTAGGGAGTGTCGGAAGTGTAGGATATAAAGTGCGAATGACAACTATATTAGCAAAAACGGCTGGAATAATCGGCTAATCAGCCCTCTTTGCCTGCCTTCGGAGGCTGGAACCGACACCTGAACCGACACTCTGGCAAAAGGCACCGGGTTTCAGGCAAAAGGCGCCGGGTTTTTGTCAAAAGGCACCGGGTTATGGGCATAAGGCGCCCATCAGCGTGGCACTGGTGCTGCCCGTGATGCGGACGCGGACGGTCTCGCCGATGTGGTGGTCGCCACGGTCGAAGACCACCATCTTGTTCTGCTCGGTGCGGCCGCAGAGCTGCTGGCGCGAGCGCTTGGAGAAACCCTCTACCAGGACGTCGAACTCGCGGCCCTCGTCCTTGCGGTTCTGCTGGGCCGAGATTTCCGTCTGCAGCTGTATCAGCTCGTTCAGGCGGCGCAGCTTCACCTCCTCGGGCACGTCGTCGGGCAGGTGCTTCGAGGCGTAGGTGCCGGGGCGCTCAGAGTACTTGAACATGAAGGCGGAGTCGTAGCCCACCTCGCTCATCAGCGAGAGCGACAGTTGGTGGTCTTCCTCGGTCTCGGAGCAGTAGCCTACGAAGATGTCGGTCGACAGGCCGCAGTCGGGAATGATGCGGCGTATGGCGCTGACGCGGTCGAGGTACCACTCGCGGGTATACTTGCGGTTCATCAGCTTCAGAATGCGGTCGGAGCCCGACTGCACGGGCAGGTGGATATGCCGGCAGACGTTGGGCATGTCGGCAATCACCTGCAGCGTCTCGTCGCTCATGTCCTTGGGGTGCGAGGTGGTGAAGCGGATGCGCATGTCGGGCGCTTCCTCAGCTACGCGGCGCAGCAGGTAGGGGAAATCCCCCAGCGGGCTGCTATACGAATTGACGTTCTGTCCGAGCAGCGTCACCTCGCGGAAACCGCGGTCGCGCAGGTCGCGCACCTCTCTCAATATGCTCTCCACGTCGCGGCTGCGCTCTCGGCCACGGGTGTAAGGCACAATGCAGTAGTGGCAGAAATTGTTGCAGCCGCGCATGATGCTGACGAAGCCCCCGATCTTGTGGCCCAGACCGATGCGCTGGGGCACCACATCGCGATAGGTCTCGGTGGTCGACAGTTCAATGTTGATGGCCTTATGGCCGGTCTCGGCCTGCGCTATGAGGTCGGGCAGCGAGACATATGCATCGGGACCTGCCACGAGGTCGACACCGTGCTGCTCGAGCAGCTGTTCCTTCACGCGCTCGGCCATGCAGCCCAACACTCCGATAATTATGGGGCGTTGGCGCCGCAGGGCGTTCAGCGCCTCGAGGCGGCGGTAGATTTTCTGCTCGGCATTGTCGCGCACCGAGCAGGTGTTCAGGAAGACGGCGTCGGCCTGTGCGAGGTCGTCGGTCGTCTCGTAGCCTGCCATCTTCATGACCGAGGCAACCACCTCGGAGTCGGCTACGTTCATCTGGCAGCCGTAGGTCTCAATATACAGTTTCTTCATTCCAGTCGTTTTATTCTGCAAAAATAGGGAAAAAGGATGAAACAGCCAAACGATTTCCAACTTTTTTTCCTGCGGGCCAGCTCCCCCCCCCTATTTGGTCAGGCTTATCTGGCGGGTGTTGCCGTGCTTGTCGCTGACGGTGACGGTGTAGGTCTGGTTGGCAATGAAGGGGAAATGGGTGAAGTCGGCAACGGAGCGGATGGGGGTGTCGTCGACGGCGGTGATGACGTCGCCCTGACGGAAGCCCTGACGGTAGGGCTCGCTCTGCTCCCAGACGAGGCCGACGGTGGGGCGGCCCTGGCGGTCGGGGATGTAGTAGATGTCGGGCAGGCGGTTGTCGACCCAGCACTGGGTGCCGCCGTCGTCGTAGGGCTGGAACAGCAGGCGGCGTCGGCGCGGGTTGATGATGACGGCGCCGTAGTCGAGGAGAGCGCTGCCAATGGCCGACGGTCCCTGGGCTGTCAGCGTGTGGACATTGCGGAAGGTAAAGTCGGCCCACTTCAAGGCGCGCAGACAGAGGGCGGCTACCTCGTCGGTGGTCTCCGTGCCGAAGTGGCTGATGCGCTGGCTGCCGTGGGTGCGGGCCTCGACCTGGGGCTCTATCTCGCCGGGGATATCGGCGATGGCGGCTTCGAAGCTTTGGCGCGAGAGGACGTAGAGCGAGCGGTCGCCGGTGTCGAAACGGGCCTCGTCGTTGTAGATGCCGAAGGGCGTAAGGGCGACGAAGGGCACGTGGCGGCGGAGGCGGTAGCGGGCCTCGAAGCCCGGCTCGCTGCTGAAGTGGCGGCGGCGGTCGGTCAGGATGAGGCGGCGGTTGCGCGTGTCGATCTTGGCCAGCAGGCCCTTGTTGAAGATGTCGAAGCCGATGATGCCTTCGCAAGTGCTGTCCTTCGAGAGGCGGCTGAGGCGGTTGGCGTGGTAGCCGGTGATGGTGAGGCGGCCTATCTGGAGAGGGGGGAGGCGGAGGACTTCGGTGGAGCGGGCCTGGCCGGTGGCGTCGTGGGAGGTGATGGTGCCGACGGGCTGCGGCACCGCCGCAGCATAGCCGACAGAGGGGGCGGAGGCGGAAGAGGGGGCGAGGAGGGGGGAGTCGGTGAAAATGGCGCCCATGGAGGCGCCGGTGTCGAGGAGGAAGCGGTGGGGCTGGCCGTTAATGATGACGGGGAGGTAGATGCGGCCGTCGGCGACCTCGATGGTGACGGTATCGGCGAAATTCTTGGGCGACAGCCGGAATTTCAGGTTGTAATAGTACTCCTGGGCACCAACGGCGGTGCCCAGGAGCATAAGCATCATGAGTATGGTCAGCCTACTGCGCATTGATTTCGCGGATAAGGCGGTCGGCGTGTCCCCACTTGTCCATCATATAGAGAACGTAGCGGATGTCGACGCCGATGCAGCGTGCCAGCTGCGAGTCGAAGAAGATGTCGCTGGAGAGGCTGTCCCAGTTGCCGTCGAAGGCGAGGCCGATGAGCCGGTTCTTGCCGTCGAACATCGGCGAGCCGCTGTTGCCGCCGGTGATGTCGTTGGTGGTGAGGAAGCAGAGGGGCATGTCGCCGGCCTGCTGCATGAGGTCAATCATCTCGGGCTCTACCTTATAGTCTTCGACGGTGTCGCCCGTCTTCATCTTTGCCACCATGCTCGGGGCTGTGGTGCGGTAGCCGGAGCGCCAGTTGCCGAGGCGGTACTCCTTGACCTGTCCGTACGAGAGTCGCATGGTGAAGTTGGCATCGCTATAGTGGGGCATGTCCTCCTCCATGCGCAGCTTGGCGGCACAGAGGTAGCGCTCCTGCTGGTTGATGGTGTCGCGCACGGTGCCGAACTCCTTGCGCAGTTCGGCATAGAGCTCCGTCAGGTCGAGGCCGAACTTCACGCCGGGGTCCTTGTAGAACGACTTCTTGTTCGGGTAGAGGCGCTTGCCCTTCTTCATCAGGCGCGACTTCGAGTAGAGGAAGTCGGCATACTTCTGGCAGTCGCCGCCGAAGCGCTCGTCGATGGTCTTGTAGAATTCGGGCAGGTAGCGCTCGTCGGTCACCTTCTCGCGGTAGTTGCGGAGCAGTGTGCCGAGCGTCTCGCGGTCGGTGTCGTAGTCCCAGGTGTCGCTGTTGTCCTTGATGTTGATATGCTGCCGGCGGCCGTGGCCCACGGGGTTGGCACCGTTATGAATGAGCATGGCGCGGCGCGACAGCTCGTCAGTGCGGCCGAAGGTCTCGCCGAAGTACATATAGGCCTTGCTGGTGGCGAGCCGCTTGGCGTAGAAGCGCTCCATCTGGGGGAAGTCGAGCTGGCCCTTGAACAGGCCGGTGGAGTCCTGCCACTGGCGGATGAGCCCCTCGAACTGCTCCTTCTGGCCGATGAGGCCGATGGAGTCGATACACTTGTTCATGCCGATGGAGTTCTTCCAGTAGTTGCTGGACTGGGCATACTTCGAGTCGTACTTGATGCGGACGGCCTCCGACTGGTCCATGTGGCGCTTCATCACCTCCTGCTTCACGCCGCGCACCTGGGCGCGGATGGCGTTCTCCTCATAGCGCTCGCGGATGCCGTAGCTGCTGAGGTAGCGCGAGGTGGAGCCGGGGTAGCCCATCGTCATCGAGAAGTCGCCCTCCTTGTAGCCATCGGCCGAGACGCGGGCCCAGTGCTGCGGGTGGTAGGGCACGTTGTCCTTTGAGTAGGCTGCCGGACCGTTGGTCTTCGGGTCGGCATAGATGCGGAAGACGGAGAAGTCGCACGTCTGGCGCGGCCACATCCAGTTGTCGGTCTCGCCGCCGAACTTACCCATCGACTTGGGGATGGCGAAGACCAGGCGCAGGTCGCGGAAGTCGCGGTAGGTGGTGGCGAAGTAGCGGTTGCCCTCGTAGAAGGGCTTCAGCTCCAAGTGCAGCGTGGAGTCCTGCTCTCGGACGGCCTTCGACATGGCGTTCTCAATGCTGTCGAGGAACTCTGCACGGCGGTCCTTCGCCATCTTATCGAAACCCTGCTCCAAGAGCTGGTCGGTGACGTCTTTCTGCTCGACCATGAACGAGACGAACATATCCTTGTTGGGCAGCTCCTCGTCGTAGCTCTTGGCAATGAAGCCGTTGAGCATATAGTCGTGCTCGACGGTGGAGTGCGAGCGGATGGACTCGAAGCCGCAGTGGTGGTTGGTGAAGACGAGACCGTCGGGCGAGACGACCACGCCCGAGCAGTAGCCCGAAAAGTTGACGACGGCCTTCATGATGGCGTCGTCGGCCTGGTAGAGTTTGTCGTAGGGGAGCTGGTAACCCTCCAAGCGCATCTTCTCGTAGACGGCGTTGGGCAGGTTGTAGAGCGTCCACATGCCTTCGTCGGCACGGGCGCCAAGGACTGCCATACAGGCAAATGTCAGAATAATGCTTTTTGTTTTCATTGATGGTATGTGTTTATTTCTTTATGAACTTACGTCCGTTCTGGATGTAGATGCCGGGCCGCAGGTTGCCCTCGACGGCCTGGCCCTTCAGGTTGTAAATCTGCGGCGTGGAGCCATGCCGGGCCATTACCTCTCGGATACCGTCGACAACGGGCTGCCCAACTGCCTCAGAATAGCTGCCCGCGAGGTTGGGCTTGCCGATGGTGGGCACGTTCATCGTGACCACGTCTCGGCTACCGTCAGGATAGCGGCCTACGGTCTCGTCGCCCTTCATCGGCGAGTAGCTGATGCGATCGGTCCAGCTGCCGTCGGCCGCCGTGAGCAGTACGGTGCCGCCCTCGGCAGCCAGCTTGAACGGTGCGTGCTGCTGTGACTGCGGTTCCAGCTTGTCGCACCAGACGATGAGGTAGCCGTGGGCAGGAATTACAGCAGCCGTTATCTGGTACTTTTGGGGGTTCTCCGGGTCGTCGCTCAGGTACATGCCCCTCACGTCGACGGGCTTGTCGGTGGTGTTGAAGAGTTCCACCCAGTCGCTGCGCTTGAAGAACTCGTTGACAAAGACAGTGTTGGCGGCACTCACCTCATTGATACACACGGGCTTGAAGCCCTGGGCCCTGCGCTCAGCGTCGGTCAGCGGCGTGAAGCAGGCCGTCAGTGTAAACTTGCCTTCGTCGGCCAAGTCGACGACCGGGTCTGTCAGGATGTCGTCGTCGGTGTTGGTGCCAATGGACGTCAGCAACTCGCAATCCCAATACAGGTCGCTGGAGGTGTAGCTGGTGTTGTGAACCTCGACGGCGATGATGTTGGTGCCTTTGACGAAGAGCGCCGGATTCAGGTCGAGCGTGCCTGTCATGGGCGCATCGCCGGCGTATGTGGTGGAGAAGGTATCGTAGCGGACGGTGCCTCCTGGCATATTGACGCGGCCTGCCTCACGATTGTTGACCCAGACGACACAGCCGTCGTCAACCTGGTAGTTGAGCTGGAAGAGGTCGCCGCTCTTCGGCGCGGCATCGAGGATGAACGCCTTGCGGAAATAGGTGGTGGGACGCTTGCGGTCAGGGTCGGAGCCGAAGCTGACGGTGGTTTTCACGCCACTCATCTTATAGCCCAAGGGGGCAGTCCCCGAGCCCCACGAAGACTCGTTGAAACCGATGGTCTGCCAGCCGATGGCACCCTCGCCGGCAGCGTAGTAGCGCCAGCTGTCGCCGTAGCCGAACACCTGGACAAAAGCGCCTGACGACTTACGCCAGCCCGTGAAGGTGTAGCCCGCCGGCGCCTTGGCCTCTAAGCGGACGGGGGCGTAGAGCTTACCGTTGAAGGCAGCGTATGGCACGTTGATGGCGTTGATGAAGATGTTGGCGCCCTCGGTGTCGGCACCAGCCTGCAAACTCAACTTCTTAGCACCGCTGAGCTGCATGGGCTTGTACTGCTGCAGCTGACTAAGCGCCACGTCGAGGCGGGTGGCCAGCTTGCTCTTGATGCTGTTGGCGGTGCCGTCGGGATTTCTGTTGTCAAGCTGTTGCATCGGGCGCATGGCATCGGCCAGTTCGTCGACGATGGCCGAGGCGCGGTTCTTCTCGAAGACGCTGCCCGCCATGATGCAGAACGTGTCGATGAACTTACGGCGATACTCGTCGTGCTTGAGTAGGTTCTTGAACAGGTGGACCATCTTGACCCAATCGTAGTCGTCGATTGAGGAGATGGTGTGTCCCCACGCGTTGAAGGGCTGGTCGAGGTCAAAGAGAATGAAGCGGAAGCGCCCGTTCTGCTGACTGCGGTAGGCCTTGACATTATTGTTGGGCCAGTCGTCGTTGCCAAGGAACAGCTCGGCGGCCATGTAGTTGGTGAACTCGTCGATGTCGAGCAGCGTCTTGATCTCGTCGTAGACGCCCTCGTCATTGATTCTCTCGCCCAGGTCGCACAGGCGGTTGTAGGCGGCACTGGTGCCGTTGCGGAACTTGTCGTTCTCGAACATGTCGATTTCCTCGTCGTCGTAGCCGTAGTTGGCATAGACGAACTTGTCGTTGTTAGGCTCGCGCAGGTTCAGCACGCCCTTGAAACGGCCGTTGATGTACTCCGCCACCTGGACGGTGCTCTGCACGTCGAGGTCGATGCCCGACCGCTGGACAATGGTGGTCAGGGCCGGGTCCATGAAGCGCGAGTAGGAGTCGTTACCGCCGTTGCGCACCAGCAAGGCCTTGCTGCGGATGTTGGGTTTCTGAGGGAAGAAGGCGTAATCGAGGTGGTTCTGGCCGTCGAAAATCTTGTTAGACTTCAGCTTCATCGAGCGGGGACTGCTCATGCGCGACCAGCCGCCAGAGACGCTGATGTTCACGTCCTGATTGAACAGCATCCCGTCGGTCGGGCTGATATAGCTGAAGTTCACGGGGCGGTCCCACGGCTGGTTCCAGTTGACGGGGTCGTCGCGGCCGTTGCCGGCTATGCCGTTCTGGCCCTCGACGTCGATGCCCCACATCGGGTCGGTGAAGTAGCGCTCGTCGCCGACGATGGAGATGACGGGAATGGTGTACTGACTGGTGGTGCGGATATAGCAGCGGGTGACGGGCACGCTGGGCATGTAGCCGTCGCGGAACAGGCGGAACACGTAGTTCGTCGTAGCGCTGACGGTGAACTTCCCGTCAGAGCTCTTCCGGGCCGTGCCTGCCGATGTGGCCGTCGGCACGCTGCCGTCGGTGGTGTACATCAGCGTGGTGCCCTTGGGGATGTCGACCTTGACGGTGAGCGTGCCCGTGAAGAGCCGACTGCCCTCGCTGACCTCGGGCGCATCGAGCCGCTTATCGGCAAAGACCGACGTCGCGTTGGTGGCTCCGGGCGTGGCATTGGCGGTCCAGCCCCAGTCGTCGCCGCCGTCTGTCTTGCGGGCCCAGGCGGTGCGGCTCAGGGCTTCGGGGTACGACGCGCTGGTGACGACCTGCCCGCTGCGGTCGCTGAGGAAGATGATGCCGCCGTCGCAGTCGAGCTTGAAAGGCGCCTGGTTGGTGAGGATTTCGTCGGACCCTAACCACACCACGCGAAAACCCTTGGCGGGAACGGAGCCGACGTTATTGGGCATCTGCCAGCGCTTCAGGTTGTCGGCATCGTCGCTGAGGTACATACCCGACAGGTCGATGGCCTGGCTGGTCGGATTATACAGCTCTATCCAGCTGTCGAAGTTATAAGCCGGACTCATCACCGAGCCGGCGTTCGACGCCATCAGCTCGTTAATGACGAGTGCGATGCTTAGGATGCTTGACAACATAGGCGGCAGAAGCGATTACTTGTTTTTCCGGAAGTAACGGCCGACGACGGGCAGGCTGCTGAGCGGCAGGTCGCGCTTGACAATCACGGCGAGGAAGGCGACGATGAGCACGGTATTGACGGCGAGTGCTCCCCATTCGGGGAGGCGGCTGCCCGTGAAGTACATGACGCAGAAGGCACAGGCCGCAGCCAGCACGTAGACCGCGATGTCCTTCATGGGATAGGGAATGGGATTCTTCTGCTGACCGACGATGTAGCTCAGCACCATCGCCGTGCCGTAGCCAGCCACACCGCCCCAAGCGCAGGCCCAGTAGCCGTACTCCGGGATGAACAGGATGTTGACCAGGAAGAGCACGGCGCAGCCGGCCAGCGAGAACCATGCGCCGTAGATGGTCTTGTCGATGAGCTTGTACCAGAACGACAGGTTGAAGTAGACACCCATCATAATCTCGGCCACCATGACGATGGGCACCACGCCAAGACCCTCGCGATAGTCCTCGCCTATGATATACTGCAGCAGGGGCATCCAACCGACGACGCAGAGGAAGGCCAGCAGCGTGAAGATGAGGAAGTACTTCATGGCCGAGGCGTAGTACTCGGTCTTGTCGGCATCCTTGTTCTTGGCAAAGACGATGGGCTCGTAGGCAAAGCGGAAGGCCTGGGTAATCATGGCCATGATCATGGCTATCTTCACGCAGCCGCCATAGACGCCCAGCTGCACGTTGGCCTCAGCCTCGTCGGGATAGACCAGCGGGAACAGAATCTTGTCGGCCACCTGGTTGAGGATGCCGGCAATGCCGAGGATGAGAATGGGCCACGAATAGCTGAGCATCTGCCGCAGCAACTGGCCGTCGAAGCGCCAGCGGATGCGGAAGAGGTCGGGGATGAAGAACAACGTGATAAAGGCGGTACACAGCAGGTTGATGAAGAAGACGTAGAACACGGAGGTCTTGCCCAACCAGACGAAGTAGAGCAGGTTAAGCCCGATGTTCAGGAAGATGAAGAGCAGCTTCAGCGAGGCAAAGCGGATGGGCCGCTTCTGGAAGCGCAGGTAGCTGAAGGGTATGGCCTGCAGTGCATCGAGGGCCACGACGACGGCCATCATCGTCAGGTAGTCAGGATGTTCGGCGTAGCCAAGAGCCGTGCTGATGGGCGTGATAAATCCGAAGACCAACAGCAGGAACAGTGCCGTGAGCGCCCCGACGACGGCCATCACGGTCGTGAAGACGGTGTCGGGCTTGGCCTTCTCGTCGTTGGCAAAGCGGAACAGCGTTGTCTCCATGCCGAACGTCAGCAGCACGAGGATGAGCGCCGTGTAGGCATAGACGTTGGTGCTGATGCCGTAGTCGCCCGACTCCTTGGGCATGTAGTGGGTATAGAGCGGCACGAGCAGGTAGTTGAGGAACCTGCCGACGATGCTCGAGAGACCGTAGATGGCCGTGTCCTTGGCGAGGGATTTCAGATTTGCCATAGTTTATCCGAAGAACATGTAACAGATGGCGATGGCGGCGATGATGCCGGCCAGGTCGGCCAGAAGTCCGCAGGCCACGGCGTGGCGCGTATAGCGGATGCTCACCGAACCGAAGTAGACGGCGAGGATGTAGAACGTCGTGTCGGTGGAGCCTTGGAAGATGCACGACAGACGGCCCACGAAGGAGTCGGCGCCGAAGGTGGTCATGGCGTCGACCATCATGCCGCGGGCACCGCTGCCCGAGAGGGGCTTCATCAGGGCCGTGGGCAGGGCGGCAACGAAGTCGCTGTTGCAGCCGGTGGCCTCAACGCCCCATTTTATGCCGTCGATGAGCATGTCCATAGCGCCGGAGGCACGGAACACGCCGATGGCGACGAGAATGGCCACCAGATAGGGGATGATGCGCACGGCCGTGGTGAAGCCGTCCTTGGCGCCCTCGATGAAGGCGTCGTAGACGTTTACCTTCTTGCGCACGCCGGCCAGGATGAAGCCAATGATGATGGTCATCAGCAGGATGTTGGCAATGGAGGTGCTCACCTTGTTCATCAGTTCGCCGTCCATCTGCGAGAAGCCCCAGATGATGCCTGCTATCACGGCACAGGCACCGCCCAGCGTGAGCAGGAGCGTGCGGTTCAGCAGGTTGATGCGCTGGTAGAGCGAGGTGACGATGATGCCCGCCAATGTAGAGAAAAACGTGGCCAGGAGTATCGGTATGAAGATGTCGGTAGGCTGAGCGGCACCTAACTGGGCACGGTAGACCATGATAGAGATGGGGATGAGCGTCAGGCCCGAGGTGTTCAGCACGAGGAACATGATCATCGGGTTCGAGGCGGTGTCCTTCTTCGTGTTCAACTCCTGCATCTGCTCCATGGCCTTCAGGCCCAAGGGCGTGGCAGCGTTGTCGAGGCCGAGCATGTTGGCCGCAACGTTCATAAAGATGCTGCCCGTCACGGGATGCCCTTTGGGTATCTCGGGAAACAGCTTGGTGAAAACAGGGCTCAGCAAGCGTGCCAGCACGTTGACCACGCCACCCCGCTCGCCAATCTTCATGATGCCGAGCCAGAGAGCCAACACGCCCGTCAGACCGAGCGAAATCTCAAACGCAGTCTTCGACGACGAGAACGTGGAGTCCATCATGGCCGGGAACACGTCGAAGTCGCCAAAGAACACTAACTTCACCAATGCGATGACAAACGCAATGACGAAAAAAGCTATCCAAATGTAATTCAGTACCATACGAGCTGCAAAGGTACGGCAAAAAAGCGAAACGACAAAATATTAGCCCGTTTTTCTTTTTCAATACTCCACGTAGGGCTCCAGACGCTCGATGGCCTCGGGCGTGAAGTCGGGCAGCAACTTGAGCTGCTGCAGGCTCTCAATATGGCCGTGCAGGCGGCGGTAGTCTACGATGGCGCGGGCCCGGTAGAAGCCGATGTATGGATGGCGCTTCAGCTCGTTGAGGCTGAGGCGGTTGAGGTTCATCTTGCGGAACTCCGTGCCGTCGGGAATAATGAAGAAGCTGACGGCGGTCTCGGGGAAGTCCTCAATCTCCAAGAGCTGCTGGACACGGTAGTAGCCGCCAAGACGCTCACGATAGTCCACAATCTTGCGGGCGAAGAAGGAGCCGATGCCGGGCACCTTGCGCAACTGGGCGGTGTCGGCGCGGTTCAGCACGACGCGCTCTTCTGGCTGCAACTTGACCGGGTACTTCACGGTGTCCCTTTCCTCGATGGGTTCGTACTTGTAGAAATAGTTCTCGGCGGGCTGGTTCTCCTCACTGATGCGGATATACGGCTCCAGGCGCCGATACTCTTTCAGCGTCAGCCCATAGAGGCGGGCGAAGTCGCGTGGCTTGCGGTAGACGCCCCCGGCGGCTCTGTACTTGTAGATGTTGACCACCTGCCAGGGTTGCAGGCCGAGACGGAGTAACTCGGTTGAGTCAGCGGTGTTGGGATCAAAAGGGAACAACTCTGACTGTCGGGGCTGGCCCTGATTGTAGGTGTAGCTCTTCCTCGGGTATTTGTGCTTGCTGCCCTTGGGAGCCTTCACTTCTTCCATGGCAGGAGTCTCATCCTCGCGGCTGTCGGTGAAATAGATGACGGCCAAAGCTGCCACGATGACACACAGCAATAGCGTGATAACGTGGCGGTCGGACTTCTGCAGATAAAAGAACTTCATATCACGCCAAACTGGTGGAGGAAGATGAGCAGGATGCAGAGCGGCACGACGACGCGTACGCAGAAGCGCCAGACGCTGAACAGGCGGAGACTGACGGTGCCCTGGTTGGTAAACTCATCATGGAGCAAACGGCGGGGGACGAACCAGCCGAGCATAAGGCTTGTCAGCAGGGCACCGGCAGGCAGCATGACCTGAGCCGTCAGCAAGTCGCAGAAATCCATCAGCGACAGGCCGAAGAGTCGGATGGCGTCAACGGCACCGACGCTGAGCGAACAGAAGACGGCGAGGACGGAGCAGACGGCGGTCAGAATCCAGGCGGCCTTCGGGCGCGACAGGTGCAACTCCTCGTGAAAGAAGGCGGTACCTATCTCGTGCATCGAGATGGTCGAGGTGAGGGCGGCAAACACCAAAAGGGCGTAGAACAGGATGCCGATGACGTAGCCCACAACGGGCACAGCCGAGAAAGCCTGCTGGAACACGTTTGGCAGGGTGATGAAGATGAGCGACGGGCCCGAGTCGGGGTTGACACCAACGGAGAAGGCCGCCGGGAATATCATCAGTCCGGCGAGGATGGCTATGACGGTGTCGAGCAGGGCTATCTGTGTGGCCGACCGCAGCAGGTTGGTCTTGCGCGAGAAATAGCTGGCGTAGGTGCAGAGGCAGGCCGTGCCAAGCGACAGCGAGAAGAAGGCCTGGCCAAGCGCCTCCAAGAGCACACTGTGGGTAACCTTCGAGAAGTCGGGCAACAGCAGGAAGCGCACACCGTCCATGGCTCCCGGCAACAGGCACGAGGCGACGACGATAACGACCAGCAGGATGAGCAGCAGCGGCATCAGGATTTTCGACGCACGCTCAATGCCCCGCTGCACGCCTCGGACAATGACAAGATGGGTGAGCAGCACAAAGCCGACGCCCCAGAGGCAGGGCTTCACGGGGTCGGTAGAGAATGTCTGGAAATAGTTCTGGACATAGGCGGCATCGCCGCTGAGCTGACCGGCAACCGAGGCAAAGAGGTACTGCAGGCACCAGCCCGCCACCACGGCGTAGAAGCCAAGGATGATGGTCGAGGTCAAGATGCCGAGAATGCCCACCAGTCGCCACGGGCGACCACCCATCTTGCCGTAGGCACGGTAAGCATTCGACTGCGCATGACGCCCGACGATGAACTCGCTGACCATGCCGGGAATGCCCAACAGCAGGATGCAGCCAAAGTAGAGGACGATAAACGCCGCACCGCCATTCTCGCCCGCCATATAGGGAAAGCGCCACACGTTACCCAGACCGACCGCCGAGCCTGCCGTAGCCAGGATGATGCCTATCTTTGTGCCGAAGTTTCCGCGTTCCATCTTATATCAGTCCGAATTGGTGGAGGAAAATAAACAGGATGCAGATGGGGCAGACGTACTTCACGAGAAAGATGTAGAAGTGGAAAAAGCGCCCACGCAGCGTGCCCCAGTTAGTGAACTCGTCGTGTACCACCTTATGGGGGACGAACCAGCCGATGAAGATACACGTCAGGAAGCCCACGACGGGCAGGAATATCTGACCGGTGACGAAGTCGAACCAGTCGAACAGCGAGCGGCCGAAGAACTCCAGCGAGTGGCCGACGGCTCCGAGCGACAGCGAGCAAAACACGCCGATGATGCAGGTCGTGACGGTGACTAAGAGTGCCGCCTTCTTGCGCGTAATGACCAGTTCCTCGTGGAAGAAGGCTGTGCTGACCTCATGGAGCGAAATCAGCGACGTCAGGGCTGCAAGCGACAGCAGCAGGAAAAACAGCAGCGAAATGACATAGCCCACGAGCGGCATAGCCGAGAAGGCCTGCTGGAAGACGTTGGGCAGCGTGATGAAGATGAGCGAGGGCCCTGAGTCGGGGTTGACGCCCACGGAGAAGGCTGCGGGGAAAATCATCAGTCCGGCGAGGATGGCCACGATGGAGTCGATGACGCCTATCTGTACGGCCGACTTCGTCAGGTTGGTCTGCTTCGAAAAGTAGCTGGCGTAGGTGCAGATGCAGCCCATGGCGATGGAGAGCGAGTAGAACGCCTGTCCGAGGGCGGCGAGGAATACATTGCTGTTGATGGCCGTAAGGTCAGGCTTGAACAGGAACTCAATGCCCTTGTCGGCTCCGGGCAGCATGCACGAGGCACCGACAATGATGAGCAGCAGCAGGAACAGCGTGGGCATCAGCAGCTTCGAGGCCCGCTCAATGCCGTCGCGCACGCCATGCTCTATAATAAGATAGGTGATGCCGAGGATGATGACCGTCCAGAAGATGGGCTTCACCGGGTCGCCCGAGAACTCGGCGAAGTAGGTCATGAAGTATTCGGGGGCGCCTTGCATCTGACCGATAAACGATGCCCAGATGTACTCCAAGCACCAGCCCGCCACCACGGCATAGTAGCCCGTGATGAGGAAGCCCGTCAGTACGCCCATATAGCCGATAATCGACCACGGCATGCCGCCCGACAGCTTGTGGAAGGCCCGCGCCGTATTGGCCTGGCCGTGACGACCGATGATAAACTCGCTGATCATACAGGGAATACCCAGCAGCAACACACAGACCACGTAAATCAAGATGAATACGGCGCCGCCGTTCTCACCCGTCATATAGGGGAAACGCCATACGTTGCCCAAACCGACGGCTGAGCCTGCCGTGGCTAAGATGACCCCAAGTTTGCTGCTGAAGTTTGCTCTTTCTAACTTTGCCATTTCAACATTCTTCGCTTTTCGCTTGCAAAAATATAAAAATATTCTTACTTTTGCACCCAAAACGACGGCAAAAGTTCACAGAATGATAAAAATTGTCAGAAAATACGCCCGGAAGTACCCCTTTTCGACACTTTGCATCGCCCTGATATGGGTATTGTCGCTCACGCCCTTCTTCCCCGAGACGCCACTGGACAATGTCGCATTTGCCGACAAGTGGACACACTTCGTCATGTACGGCGGCACGTGCGCGGTCATCTGGTGGGAGTACTGGCGACAGCACCTCCGCCCCGATTATGAGAAGCTGTTCCTCTGGGCGTGGCTCATACCCATCGTGATGAGCGGTGTCTTGGAGCTGTTACAACAATACTGTACCGGCGGCCACCGCAGTGGCGACTGGTTCGACCTCGCAGCCAACGCCGTGGGCGTAAGCATCGGTGCCGTTATCGGTATTCTTCTGTTAAAGTGCTGCCCCAAAAGCTGAAGGGGAACTTCCGCAGGTGCCCGTTGTAGAAGCGGCTGTCGCCCGTCACCTCTTTGCCGATGAAATCGGGCTTTTCGAACGGTTCGTCGGGTGCCGACAATTCCACCTCCGCCATCACCAGTCCCTCGTTTTCGCCGTAGAACTCGTCGACCTCGAAAGTGTGATCCCCACTCTTCACGAGATAGCGCGTCTTGTCGATGATGCCCGGCTTGCAGAGTGCGAACAGGTGTTCTGCCTCATCAGTCGTTATCTCCTTCTCGAACTCGTAGCGGCTCAGTCCGCCATCCACCGACGGGCCCTTGATAGTCAGGTAGCCGCGGCCGCCACGAAGCCTCACCCTGACGGTGCGCCCGTGGCCGCTGCAGATATAGCCCTGCTTGATGCGGTCGGAAGCATAGGCGCGCTGCTTGTAGTCCGAGCCACGCACCAGGAACTTCCGTTCAATCTCCATGCCGCTCATTACGACACGAGCCAGATGGAATAGGCAGCGTAGATGATGGCGACCACAATGAGCACGCCGATAATCCACTTAATGACTTTCTCACCCTTCTCCTGCTGTTTCTTCTCGTAGGCCACCCGCTTCGGGTTTGCCTGCTTTGCTACATTCTTTGCCATAATGATAATTTTCTATTTAACGATTTTCGATTTACGTTTTATTCATCCTTCCGTGTTCTCGCTGGCGAACTCCATCAAGTAGGCCTTGATGAAGCCGTCGAGCTTGCCGTTCATCACGCTCTCCACGTCTCGGGTCTCGAAGTTGGTGCGGTGGTCCTTCACACGCTTGTCGTCGAAGACGTAGGAGCGTATCTGACTGCCCCACTCTATCTTCTTCTTACCAGCTTCAATCTTGGCCTGCGCCTCCATGCGCTTCTTCATCGCGCGGTCGTAGAGCTGTGAACGCAGCAGCGTCAGGGCACGCTCTTTGTTCTTCGGCTGGTCGCGGGTCTCTGTGTTCTCGATGAGGATTTCCTCTTCCTCGCCCGTGTCGGGGTCGGTGTACCAATAGCGCAGACGGACGCCTGACTCCACCTTGTTGACATTCTGACCACCGGCGCCTGACGAGCGGAACGTGTCCCAGCTGAGTTTGGCGGGGTCGACATAGACCTCGATGGTGTCGTCGACCAGCGGCGTAACAAACACCGAGGCAAACGACGTCATACGCTTTCCCTGGGCGTTGAACGGCGAGACACGCACCAAACGGTGGACGCCGTTCTCCGACTTCAGGTAGCCGTAGGCATATTCGCCGCCCTCTATCTGCATGGTCACACTCTTGATGCCGGCATCCTCAGCCTCCAGCAGGTTGGCGATGATCACCTTATAGCCGTGGGCCTCAGCCCAGCGCATATACATACGCATCAGCATCTGTGCCCAGTCCTGGGCCTCAGTGCCGCCGGCGCCGCTGTTGATCTTCAGCACGGCATCCATCGGGTCCTCCTCCTGGCGCAGCATGTTCATCAGTTCCAGGTCCTCAATGGCCTTGATGGCCTTCTGGTAGGCCTCGTCAACCTCCTGCTCCGTCACCATCTCCTCCTTGTAGAAGTCGAAGGCCAGCTGCAGTTCGTCGGCCATTGTGCGCACCTCGTCGTAGCCGTCAATCCATTTCTTGATGCCCTTCACCTTCTTCATCTGGGCCTCGGCCCGCTTTGGGTCATCCCAGAAGTCGGGGGCCTGGGTGCGCAGGTCTTCCTCCTCCCATTCTATATGCTTCTCGTCTATGCGGAGGTAGTGCTTCAGCTTGTCAGCCCTGTCGAGCACGTCTTTCAGTTGGTCTTGCGTAATCATGGGTGCAAAGGTACGACTTTTAATTGAATTGTGCAAACAATTCCGAAAACTTCAGAACTTGACAGTCACAGCCTTGCCCTCGTAGTCGGCAGTCTTGGTCGTACCGTCGGGCAGGACGATGGTAAACTGGCGCTTCTGGAGCATTCCGGGATAGCTGAACTCGCGCTCGCCGATGGTCAGTGTGCGGCTGCGGTCGTTCCAGCTGAAGAGGATTGTCGTGTAGGCGCCCTTCTCGTAGTTGTAGCTATCGCCCTCGTCCTCGTAGAGCGTGAACTGGGCGTCGTCACCGGGATAGACGCGCATCTCTAGGTTGTCCCACGGCTTCTCGCCGACGTACTGCATCTCGGGGCCGAGGGGCAGGATGCTGCCGGCACGGACGAACATCGGCACGCGGTCGAACGTGGTCTGTAGCGTCACGGTCTTTCCACCGCTATAGCGCTGGCCCGTCCAGAAGTCATACCACGCAGTGCCCTTCGGCAGGTATTTCGTAGCGGTCTTAGGCTCGTTCCAGTCAACGTTAAGGTTATCGTCAGCATTAGCGTTGTTCTGGCGGTCCCAGCCGGTCATGGCATTGGTACGGATGATTCTCTCTGCAGTGTACTGCGCGTCGACGATGGGACAAGCAAGGATGTTATGGCCGAAGAGGAACTCATCGGTCATGTTCCATACCTTCTTGTCCTGGGCGAAGTCGGCGAACAGCGGGCGCATGTAGCTGCCGTTGTTCGAAGTCACCTGCCAGGCCAGACTATATAAATAAGGTATAAGGCGGTAGCGCAGGCGAATCTGCTTCTCGATGGCGTCGTAGACGGGTTCGCCCTTCTGGCCGAACTGCCAGATCTCGCGCGGCGCGTCGGCACCATGACTGCGGAACACGGGGCAGAACAGTCCGTACTGCATCCAGCGCACGTAGAGCTCCTGGAACTGCGGGTTCTTCGGAGCCGATCCGGCGCGGTTGTTGTACGAACCGCAGAAGAAGCCGCCGATGTCGGTGTTGAAGTTGGGGTTGCCCGTCAGCGTGAAGCTCAGTCCGGCAGGCACCTGCTTGCGCAGCATGTCCCACGACGAGTTGACGTCGCCGCTCCACATGTTGGAGCCGTAGTGCTGCTGACCGGCAAACGACGAGCGCGTCATGATGAAGATGCGCTTGCCGCGGTCGTCCTTGCGTTGCGACTGGTAGATGCCGCGCACGGTCTCCAAGGGGAAGGCGTTGCGGAGCAAGCGCCACGTGCCGCCCGTGACGGGGTGTGCGTAGTCGCTCTCCTTCGGGTTGAAAAAGTCGGGATCGGTAGAGTCCATCCACCAGGCGTCGGTGCCGTAGTCGTAGAGCGTCTTCAGGTATTTCCAGTAGATGTCGCGGGCCACGGGGCTAAAGGCATCGTAGACCTTCACGCCCGACGGGTACTTCATATCGGGGGGCCAGACGTGGGAGATGCCGCTCTGTGGCCACGTCTCGATGGGCAGCAGCAGTCCCTTCTCGTTGAGTTCACGGAACTGCTGCGTCTGTGGGCCGAAGCTGGCCCAGATGCTGATCATGAAGTGGGCGTGCTTCTTGTGGACGTTGTCAATCATCAGCTTGCCGTTAGAGAAGTCTTCGGAAAGGAAATCCATCGCGTTCCACAGGTAGTTCGAGCCCCAGTACTGCCAGTCCTGGATGATGCCGTCGAGGGGCACCTGCAGTTTACGGTACTGGTCGACTATCGACTCTGTCTCGCGGGCCGTCTTATAGCGCTCCTTCGACTGCCAGTAGCCGTAGGTCCACAGCGGGAACATCGGCACGTCGCCCGTGAGCTGGCGCATCTGGGCTATGACGCCGTCGGCCGAGCCGCCGTACATGAAGTAATAGTCAACGCCCTCGCCGGCCTCTGCGTCGAAGGTCATGCCCTGGGGCGTGTCCTCAAACAGCGTCGGCGAGTAGTTCTCCCAGTAGAGGCCCCAGCCCTTGATGCTCTGCAGCACGTTCTGGAAGTCCTCAAGGTTCGACTGCTCCATGCGCTTCTTCTCGCCCCGGCGGTTCATCCTGCCGTTCTGGATGGTGCCCAGTCCGTAGATGGCCTCATCCTTGTCGAGCAGGAAGGTCTGGCGGGCCTCAGCCACGTCGCAGTCCTTCTCGCGCAGCAGCACCTTGCCCTTGGCGGTCAGGAACGTCAGGCGTCCCTGCGGGTCCTGCTTCACGGTGAGCTTGCCGCTCTCCCAGACTCCCTTGCCTTTCTGCCACCCGGCATCGTTGGGCTTGGCAGTCACCACGAGCGTCTTCGTGGGCGTTCCCTTCACTACGTGGACGATTGTCGGCGAAAAGAACTCCACCGTCACGTCAGTCTTTCCCTGAGCAAATGCTCCGTTCACGGCAGCGGCTGCCATCAGGCACAGCACGGCTGCAAATGTTCGTTTAGTCTTCATATCGCTATTTGTTCTCCTGTCTCTTATTCCTCATACATCTTGTCAATCTCTCGCTTGTAGTTCTCGTTCAGCACGCGGCGCTTGATTTTCAGCGTGTTGGTCAACTCGCCGCGCTCCATCGAGAAGGCGTGTGGCAGCAGCGTGAAGCACTTGATCTGCTCGTAGTGGGCCAGCTGCTGCTGCAGTGTGTCGATGCGCTCTTTCATCATCGCGTAGATTTGTGGGTTCTGGCAGAGGTCCTCGCGGCTCTCGAACTTGATGCCGTGCTCGCGGGCGTACTCCTCAAGCAGCGGGTAGACCGGTATGATGAGTGCCGACACGAACTTGCGCTGGTCGGCGATGATGGCTATCTGGTCGACATACTTGTCGACCAGTATCTTCGACTCAATCATCTGCGGGGCGATATACTTGCCGTTCGACGTCTTGTAGAGGTCCTTGATGCGCTCCTTGAGGAACAGCTCGCCGCCCTCCAGGTAGCCCGAGTCGCCTGTGCGGAAGTAGCCGTCGTCGGTGAAAGCCTGACGGGTCAGGTCGTCACGGTTGTAGTAGCCTCGGGTGATGGTGGGACCTTTCAGCAGCACCTCGCCCTCGTCGCTGATGCGGATGCTGATGCCCTCAATGGGTATGCCCACCGAGCCTACCGTCCACGGTTCGCCAAGATGGTTGCACGAGACGGTGGCCAGGCTCTCTGTCAGTCCGTAGCCCACCACCATATTGATACCAATGGAATGGACGAATTCCTCGACCTTCGGATTCACCGTTGCGCCTGCCGTGGGGAAGAAGTGGGCGTTCTCCAAGCCCAGCTCCTTGCGGACGAGCGAGAAGATGGTCTTGTTCAGCATCTCGTACTCTAAATGCAGGGCCATGGGCGGCTTCTTGCCTTTCGACAGGTAGTCGATGTTGTGCTTACGGCCCACGGCGATGGCATGCTCGAACAGCCGGCGCTGCACGCCGCCGCTCGACTCGATCTTCTCCATCACACCCATGTAGACCTTCTCCCAAAAGCGGGGAACGCTGGACATGCACGTCGGGTGGGTCTCCTTCATCGTCTGCTGCACCTGCTGCGGGTAGGTGTTGATGACGAGCCGTGCGCCCTCGGTCAGGCACAGTATCTTCCATCCCTTCTCAAAGATGTGGGTGAAGGGCAGGAAGTTCAGCACGCGGTCGTCCTCGCCCACGGGCACGCACTTGTTGTTGGCCTCCATGGCGGCGTGGTACTGGCCGCAGGTCAGGATGACGCCCTTCGAGTCGCCCGTCGTACCACTGGTGTAGAGCACGTTGGCAATGTCGTCCATCGAGGCCTGCGCCTGCAGGGCCTCCACCTCCGACTGCCGGGGCAGGTCCTCGGCCTGTTGCAGCAGGTCGTCGAAGTACATGGCCATCGTGTCCTCCTCGCTCAGGCGGACGCCGCGGTCGAAGACGATGATGCGCTCCAGCGTGTGGCACGTGGCCTGCACGCGGCGCGCCTTGTCATACTGCTCCTGCTCGCCGACGAAGAGGATGCGTATCTTCGCATCGTTCAGCATAAACTGTATCTGCTGCTCCGACGAGGTGGCATAGAACGGGATGGTGACGGCGCGAATGCCCCAGGCGCCGAAGTCGCAGAAAAGGTACTGCGCCGAATTCTGCGAAAAAACCCCCACGTTATCCTGCACCTTCACGCCGAGGTTGAGCAAGGCGTTCGACACCTGCTTCACCGCCGTCGAGAACTGGTTCCACGAATACGATTTCCACTCAGTGCCGCCGAAGTCCTTGTAGATGAGCACTTCGCGGTCACCGTAGGTCTTGGCCTGCTCGTGAATAAGCACGGCCAGATGACTGTTATTCTGCATAGCTACACAATTTTTCTGCAAAAGTAAGAAAAAAAGACGAAAACACAAAACTTTCTTACCGTTTTTACCCAAAACCCGGCGCCTTTTCCGCAAAAAGCGCCGCCTTTCAGGCAAAACCCGGCGGGTTATGAATGTCCCACGGCGTGGGACAAACCTAAAGAATGTTAACAGTAGACAGCCCCTCACGGGTTTTTCGCGTGCGCGCGCACGTTGATTGTCACTTGCACTCTTTATCCTACACTTCCTACACTCCCAACACCCCGTTTAGGTGTAAGAAGTGTAGGAAGTGTAGGATATTTCCTGCGATTGACAACTACATAGCATTTTTTACGGTAATTCCTTGGAGATATCCGAATTATTGACTAACTTTGCACCATCAACTGCAGAAGACAATGGAACAATATGTGAATGATGCGGTAGGGCTGCTCAGGCGCCTGATAGCAACACCATCGGTGAGCCGCGACGAACGGGCGGCCGCCGACGTGGTGGAGGAACACCTGCGACTATGGGGACTGCCCAACGGCCGCGAGGGTAATAACCTGTGGGTAGGCTGTCCCGACTGGGACAACAACCGCAAGACGGTAATGCTTAATGCCCACATCGACACGGTGAAGCCCGTCTCGACGTGGACTCGCGACCCCTTCGACCCTGCCGTCGAGGGCGACGTGCTCTACGGCCTCGGCTCCAACGACTGCGGCGGCGGACTGGTGGCCACGCTCCAGGCCTACCGCATACTGCTGCGCCATCCGCGCAGCTACAATCTGCTGTGGGTGTGCTCGGCCGAGGAGGAGGTGTCGGGCCGCGACGGCTTCAGCCGCGTGCTGCCGCTGCTGCCGCCGGTCGACGTGGCCATCGTCGGCGAGCCGACGGGGCTGCAGCCCGCCACCGCCGAGAAGGGCCTGATGGTCATCGACGGCTATGCCCACGGCAAGTCGGGACACGCCGCCCGCAACGAGGGGGTGAACGCCATCTACGAAGCCTTGGACGACCTCGTGTGGCTGCGCGACTACTGCTTTCGCAAGGAGAGTCCGCTGCTGGGGCCGACGAAGATGACGGTGACCGTCGTCGAGAGCGGCACGCAGCACAACGTCGTGCCCGACCTGCTGCACTTCGTCATCGACGTGCGCACCAACGAATATTACCAGAACGAGTACGTCTTTGAGTTCCTGCGCAGGCACATGAAGAAGTGCGAGTTGCAGTCCCGCTCCTTCCGGCTTCACTCGTCGGGCATTCCCCACGACCACCCGCTGGTAAAGCGGCTCGTGGCGATGGGGCGCACGCCCTTCGGCTCGCCCACGCTCAGCGACCAGGCGCTGATGCCCTTCCCCTCGCTGAAGCTCGGCCCCGGCGAGTCGTCGCGCAGCCACTCGGCCGACGAATTCATCCGTATCTCGGAAATCCGGCAGGCCATAGAGCTGTATGTCAGGCTGCTTTCCGGCTATTGAGCCAATTTTATGGGGAATGTGAGACGTTTTTAATAGCGCAAGTGCTTTATTCATCGTACCTTTGCAGTCAGTAATCAAATAACTGTTGCAAAAAGAATGAAGAAAGCACTCGTAGTCCTGCTGCTGGCCCTGACAGCCACCATGCAAGGACTGAAGGCGCAAGAGCGCCGCCCCATCGACTCGCAGCATCCGCTGTGGTTTATCCATTGCGACGTGTGGTACAATGCCGACCCGCAGAAAATCATCGACCTCATTCCCGAGGACGTGCGGCCCTACATCTGTCTGAACCTGAGCCTGTCGTGCCAGTACGACAAGGAGAAGAACCAGTACAAGATGCCCCACTACGCCTTCCAGACCTACAAGTCGTGGGGCACCGTCTGCCAGCAGAACGGCATCTGGTTCTCATGCCAGCCCGCCTCGGGCGGCCACACCCATATCCAGGACGACGACATGGTGACGTTCGAGTACTTCTTCAAGCAGTTCCCCAACTTCCTCGGCTGGAACTACGCTGAGCAGTTCTGGGGCTTCGATGAGAGTGGCGACCTGTCATCGTCGACACAGGCCTCGCGCTGGGCACTCTTTGCCCGACTGGTCGAGATGTCGCACCAGTACGGCGGCTTCCTGACGGTCTCGTTCTGCGGCAACATCTGGAGTCACGCTCTGAACCCCATCGGCGAGATGAAGCGCACACCGGCCCTGCTCGAGGCCTGCCGGAAATATCCTGAGGCCATCCTCTGGCTCTATAAGTACACCACGTCGTCGTGCTTCTACAACAACGAGTCGGTGACGTTCGGCCCGTTCATCAGCGGTCTGGCCAAGAACTACGGCGTGCGCTACGACAACTGCGGCTGGAACGGCGCCATGGACGCCCTGCTCGGCGAGGGACACGGCAAGAAGTATCCTGCCGCTGCCGGCATCGGCACGGTGATGGAGCAGGCCTGCGTCAATGGCGGCGCCGTCTGGGACGGCCCTGAGCTGACGTGGCGCGAGGAGTGCTTCCATGAACTGTGGGCGCAAGGTGTTGACAACGGCTACACCCGCCGCCGGTGGGAGCGCTTCCCCAACTTCAACGGCGTCTGGCTCGACATGTTCCGCCAAATAATCAACGGTACGATGTACATACCCACCCGCGAGGAGGTGGTCGAAAAGACCAAGGTGGTCATCATCAACGACGTCAACAACGGCAACGATGAGAACAAATACGCCACGTGGGGCGACCTCTATGACGGCCTGTACAAGCAGACCGACCCCTTCAACCGCGGCTACGGCCAGTGGATGGACAACTTTTGCTACTTCAAGTCGACGGGCCGCTACGGGGCCATCCCGATGGTTACCGACCTTTACGACGCCGTGGCCAAGCAGATTCCCGTGAAAGTGAAGAAATCGCAGCGCTGGAACTCCCAGTCAGCAAAGGTCAACGACTTCAACAACCAGTATCCAGTAGTGTCAACCGGCGACCTCTACGTCAACCGTTTCCGTAACCAGTTGGTCACCTACACGCCCTACACCTATCTTAATACCAAGACGACGGCACAGGCCACCATCCCCCTACAGTACAACACCTGCGAAACGCTGGAACTGAAGTACGACAAGCTGTCGAGCGGTCTCATCCGCGAGTACGAAGATCACATCGACTTCTACCTCAACAACTACCGCAGCGACTCCACCAACGAACAGCGCATCGACATCATCACCATCAAGGGCGCCACGACCGCCCCAACCTACACCCTCAACCGCCACGAAACTGCCCAGGCCAATGCCTCTGCCGCATACTCTGACGGCACCTACACCCTCACCGTCAACCACTGCGGCGCCGTCTCCATCACCGTCAACTGCACCGGCGCCGCCGCCCGTCCTTCTGTCGGCTATGCTGCGGCGCTGCCGCAGCCCAAACCCCTTCCCCTCCCACAAGCACCCGCCCTCTACCGCGGCCCCATCATCATCGAGGCCGAGGATATGGACTACAAGAACATCAAGTCCTGCTGCACCGACCCCTTCAACCAGTACCCCAGCGTCACCGGCCACGCCGCCAACGGTTTCGTTGACATGGGCACCAACGCCTCTGGCAGCCTGCGCCACTACCTGCGCCTCAAGGAAGGCCAGACTGGCGACTACAAAATACAGGTGCGTTACACCGGCACATCAGCCGACGGCAGTCTCTCCGTCACCGTAAACGGCAGTCAACAAACTGTTTCCTGCCCGCGCACAGCCCAGAACGAATGGCGACTGGCCACCATCAACGCCACCCTCAACGAAGGCCAGAACACGCTCGTCATCACAAACAGCGGCGGCAAGTCACTCTACATCGACCAGGTCATCTACCAGCCCGCTGACGCCGACCCACTGAAGTACGCCATCGACATCCGCGAAGCCACCGTACCCGACGGCTCATCATCGGGCGACTTCTCCGTCACCGCCGACCGCGAGGAAGCCGCCGAAGGCGAAACCGTCACCCTTACCGTCACCGCCCCCGAGGGTTACGCCCTGCAGGAGCTGCGCCTGCTGAACTCCGTCTTCTACACGCTCAAGAAGTCCATCCCCGTGAACGGTCAGGATGAGGTAACCTTCCAGATGATCAACGACAACGCCGTTCTCCAGCCCG
Source organism: uncultured Prevotellaceae bacterium (assembly GCA_902800435.1). The sequence continues at coordinate 223,413 of CADCEQ010000001.1, forward strand.
TCTTCACCGACACTCGGGCGCAGCTCTCCGACGCACTCCCGGGCTACACCCTCAATCTTGCTTCCGCCTCAACGAGTATGCCCGAAGGCTGGCGCTGCGTACAGGAGGACAGTCAGGTTCACGAGTACAACAACAACTACTCGTCTGGAGCCCGCCTCTTCAGCGGCTTCAAGGGTTACCAAGGCAAGGCTCTCTACTGGCGCAACGACTGCGCAGAGTATGGCCGTCAGGCTGATTATCCGCTGACTCTGCAGGGCGGCAGCTATGAGTTGACCTTCGCCGTTGCCGCGTGGAAAGAGAAGCCCAGCTATCAGGTTTCTATTCTCGATGATGCCACAGGCAACGTCGTTGCCACGTCGGAAGTGTTTGACGCCACGCCCAACGCTAACGGCAACAATGGTGCCAACCTCAGCTCAGCAGAGCGCAATACGCTGACATTCGCAACCGCCGAAACCGGCAACTACATCATCCGGTTCAAAGACGCAAGCACGTGGGGCGGCTGGCACGAGTTCCTGCTCTTGGAATGCCGCCTGAAAGTCATTGACGCAGATGGCGACTTAACGACCGCCAACTACCACGTTTGGGACGGCTGTACGGAATGGTCGCAAGTGACCGATGCCAACGGAGGCGGCGCTTACGACCTCAACAAGGATCTACAAGGCGGCAGCACCGTCTATGGCGACCCCAGCGTCTTCTACAACCGTTACGCCAACCTCACGGGCTACGACCAGCTCGTCATCCACGGCACGCCGGGCGTCACCCTGCGCGTGCTGCTAAACCGCCTCGAAGTGGGCAATGGTGGCGGCGATGATCACGGCGGCGCCCTGACGGAACTGAACCCCATCATTGGCACCGACGGCAAGGCAGTCGTCAGTCTCAAGGACTACGAGTTCGTACACCTGAACGCCATCAAGTTAGGATGGGGCAGCAAACCCGGCACCATTACCAGCCTGCAACTGCTGAAGGGAAGCCTCCAGCTGCCAGAACTGACTATGGGCGACGTCAACAGCGACGGCTTCATCAATGCTGCCGACGTCCGCGCCATCGCCCAGCACATCATCGGCCTGACGCCCGACAAATTCAACGCCGAGGCTGCCGACATCAACGACGACGATACCGTCAACATCGCCGACGTGACGGCACTCATCAAGCTGTTGCGATAGAAATATATCCTTTCACGTCTCCATCAAAGTGCTGTTACTCAGCCTGTTACAGTGAACGGTTTCTTGTCGTGTATAGCGCCGCTATTCAATCCGAATAGCGGCGCTATTCGGCACGAAAAGCGCCACTATTCAGCCCGTTTGGAGCCTCCATACCATTTGCTGACCTTGGTCAGCAACGCATGAGGCGACGCCTCATGTTCGTAAACCGCCGCCTCATATAACCCTGTTATCATGCTCTCTTTGCAGCCCAACCAACCGTTCACCGTATATCGCTGATTATCAGTAGTTTCTGCGAAAAGTGAAGGGTAAATGAAAAGTCTTTTTCTTAAAATGATATGAAATTGAAAATACTTTGTCGTTTTGTTTGCATCATATTGTTATTTTTCGTATCTTTGCAGCAGAAATAACTAAAAGGAGACAATAACTATGAATTTGAAGACAATGTTTACAAGAGGATTGTTTCTGCTGCTTATGGCAGCGATGTCCACATGGGCCAAGGCCCAGTCTATTGACGTGCCGTTCCTCTGCGTCGAGAAAACGAATGGCGAAGTGACTGAGATACCCATCACGGACACAAAGCCCGAAATGTGGTATTCCACTAGTAAAAATAATGCTGCAGGCAAGCATATTCGTTACCTTACGGTTAATTACGGGTCGGGGACAATGGATATTCCCTGTCGTGAAATCAAGCGGCTCACTGCTACGATGAAGAAAGTGGATAATGGGCTGGGCGATGCTAACGTTGACGGTAGAATAGACCGCGAGGATGTCAGATCTATCATTTACCACCTGCTTGGTGATAAATGGAGCTCATTCTATAGTGAAGCCGCCGATGTCAATCTTGACAAGAAGGTTGACATCACTGACGTTACTGCTCTCATTAAGCGATTGCTGACTGATGGCGATACAAGAGCTACAGAGAAACCTGCCCCGCGCCGTGCAAAGGCTAATGGAGAAGAATTATTTGATTCATACGAAGGACAGGCTTTGACTATTAATCTGAAGTCTGGCAAAAGTCTTTGTAGTGAACTGAGTTGGGGAAGACCAGTACCACGCTATGACTACAAGAATCATGAAGTAGTATGGCTTGTCAATGAGAGCGGCGAAAGGCCTTACAAGATAGAAGGCCTGAAGGAAATAGTTTTTCCTACCCCCGAACAGAGTTTAGCTGCTGCGCGTGAGGCTTTGATAGAACTGTATAACGCTACTGACGGTGATAACTGGAAGAATAACACCAACTGGTGTAGCGACAAACCTCTTGATGAATGGTATGGCATTGAGACTCGTGGCTATCCATACGTGTATTTCCTAATGCTCCATTTCAATAACCTCAAAGGCACACTGCCAAAAGGTTTCCTGACGAAAATAGGCCCTTGCAATGATGTCTCACTCAGCACGAATCAGCTGAGTGGTCAGCTGCCCGAAGACATAGCGGATAATTTATCAGTCCAGCAACTTCACTTTTCCAATAACAATTACACTGGCACGCTTCCGGCAAAAGTCTTCAAGTTGCCCTACTTGAACTCCTTCTCGGCAGGGTCAAATAAGCTCACGGGAACGATACCAGAAGGTTGCGGCTTCCTCTTAAAGTACAATCAGCTGGGACTGAGTGGTAACGACTTCAGCGGTGACTTACCAGCCGATATCGTCAACCATCCTCAATTCCATCTCTACTGGTCTACTGTGGTGCCGCAGAGCGGTCACCTGAATCCACCCGTTATCCCTGGATACCGCCTGGATGTTACGGACATGAGTGGCAACAAACTCAATACAACCGATGTTTATGCCAATAACATATACACCCTTATCTTCAACTACTCTTCTGCCAGAGAAGATTTTACGAGCAAGCTCAAGCAGGTTTACAAGCAGTATAAGAGCAAGGGCTTCGAGGTGTTAGGTATGGCTCCTGGTAATGCCGAACAGATAAAAGTCTATCTCCATGAGAACGGCATCGACTGGCTGAATCTTGAGCCGAAATCCTTCCGTGATTCTATCAGATCCTATTATCCCTACTTCAATTTCATAAATCTGGTTGACAATCAGGGTCACGTCATTTTCTCAAGCATCATGGGCGAGGACGGGACGTTGGAGAATACAGATTTCGGCGGCAGCACCCGCGACCAAGATGTGTTTGGCGTACTGGAAGAGAAGTTCGGACATATTGATTTTACGCCTTACGCCTCCACCGACTATTCGCGCGACGGCGAGGTTATTACCTTGCAAAAAGCCACTATCGGCAGGGGCGTGGATATCGTGTTCGTAGGCAATTGCTTTGTCGATAAGGATATGGAGCCGGGCGGCAAGTATGAGCAGAAGATGCGCCAGGCCATGGAGCAGTTCTTCGCCTATGAACCCTACTCCTCGCTACGCGAGCGTTTTAATATCTATGCCGTTAAAGCCGTTTCGCTAAACGCAGAAATGTATGAGGGCTGCAAGCAGGCCATCAAGAGCGACGCCGATGCTTTTGCATACGCACAGAAGATCAAGACTCTCATTCCCGGTCGCCCCATGCGCGTGAACATTATTTATAACGCTATCAATGCTGGGCGCAGCTTCACCAACATGTACGATGACAACTCATACACGGCCTATATGTTCACAGGTGTCAACAACGTGCTAAACCATGAAGCCGGCGGCCACGGCATAGGCAGACTGTACGACGAGTATGAGGAAGCCAGCGGACATGGAATCCAGCCGTCGGACGATATTAAGAAATATTATGAACAGATGTGGACTAAGAATGGTCGAGGCGCAAATATTGACACCCATTCCGATGTCAGCCAGACGCGCTGGGCACACCTTGCTGCCGACAGCCGCTACGCTGCAGAGGACTTGGGAGCCTACGAGGGCAGCAACACCTATGAGTTTGGGTTCTACCGCCCCACGCAGAACAGCATGATGCGCTTCGGCGACATGCCGTTCAACGCTCCCTCGCGTGAAGCTATCTATAAGTATGTGATGCAGGAGAGCGAAGGCCCCACTTGGAAGTACGATTACGAGACCTTCGTAAAGTTCGATGCCAAGGGCCGCGAGGAGTTTGCCGCAGCATTTGCCAACGCTTCGCGTGGAACAACACCTGCTCCGAGCGAGGTGTACGAGAAGTCGCTCCCGCTACCGCCAGTCATCGTGAACGGCACGTGGCAGGATGCCATGAAGAATCCTACAAAGATTGTCTATCGGCATTAGACTCTAAGAACTCGGCATAAATGCGGGCGGCAGAGATGATCTGGCGGACGCAGGGCCGCTTCTGATAATATTCGGCGGTGCGCTCCGAGGCTTGGTAGCTAAGGGGCGTACCGCGCTTCAGTTTCAGCAGTTCGGCGCAGATGAGCGAGCCGTGCTCTTGTTGGAAGCGGGCGGCCAACTCCTGTACGAGCTTGTAGTTCTGTGACTTCCCCTGCTGGTCGCCAGGTGTCATGCTGCCGTTCTCGAGTCCGGCTAGCAGAGCCAGGGCGTTGAACGCACCGCACGACATCCGCATGCGGCCGATGCCGGCACCGAAGCCGGCGCTGACGCGCAGCATCTGCTCCTCAGTGTACCCGTAGACGTCGGCAAAGGCCGCGGCTACTGACTGCGCACAGTTGAAGCCCTGCATGAACAGCTCTTCGGCGCGCTTCATCCGCGCCTGCTTGTCGATTGCTTTGTCGTTAATCATGCTGCAAATTTAAATAAAATTTCCGAGATTATAAGCCAGTTGAAATAAAAACTGAAACAAATTGCCCCGAAAAGTTAGAAATCAAGGCCTCCATACGCTCTGGTCCTATCCTTATACGTGCTCTAAGTCACAATTATTTGCTA
>CADCEQ010000002.1 GCA_902800435.1 uncultured Prevotellaceae bacterium
TCATTGACGGTTCGTTCAATTACCCAAGTACTCCGAAAAGTACTCGCTTCTTGTACTACTTGTCTGTTTATGGAAATCTTTCAAAGAACTCTTTCTTCAGTGCCTCCTTTTCGAAAGCGGGTGCAAAGGTACGGTTTTTTTCCGAACCAGCAAAACTTTTTGCGGAAAATTTGCGCTTTTTATGCAGGTTTTCTGCAAGTCTTGACTTTTATCAAGACGCGGAGAAGCCTACACCTTATTATTATATACAAGGAGATGGGGAGGTAAGGAGTTGTGGAGATGGGGAGGAGAGAAGATGAGGAGGTGGGGAGGTAAAGGGAGTGGCAGATACAAGGAAATGAACGTTTAAGATTCTTTTTTGCATAAAAATTTGGCGATATGCAGAAAAAGAGGTAATTTTGCAGCCCAAAAGTGAATAAATATTCTTATGAAGACTAAGAACAACCGTTTAGAGACATTGCGGATGATTATCTCAAGCCGCGAATTAGGCAGTCAGGAGGAGCTGCTCAGTGCCCTGCATGACGAGGGGTTCCAAGTGACGCAAGCCACCCTGAGCCGCGACCTGAAGCAGTTGAAAGTGGCGAAGGCTGCCACGCTGCGCGGCAACTACGTCTACGTGCTTCCTAACGAGACCATGTACAAGCGCGTATCGACACCCGGCCATATCCGTGAAATGATGACTACGCCAGGCTTTATAAGCATCAACTACTCCGGCAACATGGGCGTCATCAAAACCCGTCCGGGCTATGCCAGTGCCATTGCGTGGAACATCGACTCAAGCGACATTCCGCAGATCTTAGGCTCCATTGCCGGCGACGACACCATTTTCATTGTCATCCGCGAAGGCGTAAGCCATGAGGAGGTGACAGAAGCCATCAAACAGATATTGAAGATTGAACATTAATATATAATGGAACAGGAAACAGAAATTGAAGTATTAGTAGCGGGGCCGGAGCACGAGAAGTACGTCGACACCATTCTTGACACCATTGCCGAAGCCGCCAAGGTGCGCGGCACGGGTATTGCCAAGCGTACACACGAGTATCTGGCCAAGAAGATGATGGAGGCCAAGGCCGTCATCGCCCTTCGCAAGAGCGACGGCCGCTTTGCCGGTTTCAGCTACATCGAGACGTGGGAGAACCAGCAGTATGTCACCACGTCGGGACTGATTGTACACCCGGACTTCCGCGGCCTGCACATCGCCAAGCGCATCAAGGACATGACGTTCACGCTGGCCCGTACACGCTGGCCTCACGCCAAGATTTTCTCGCTGACCAGCGGTGCAGCGGTGATGAAGATGAACACGGCACTGGGCTACCAGCCCGTGACCTTTGCCGACCTCACGGACGACGAAGCCTTCTGGAAAGGATGCGAGGGATGTGTGAACTACCCGGTGCTGCGTGAGCGTAACCGCAAGTTCTGCATTTGCACCGCCATGCTCTTCGACCCGACGGAGCACCTGCCGGTCAAACTGCCCGACGAAGTACTGTCACGCATCAAACACTTACAGGAACTGGAGGAAAATTAAAGGATTGAAAAATTGAAGAATTGAAGGATTGAAGGATTGAAGGATTGAAGAATTGAAAGATTGAAATAATATGGCAAACAAGAAAGTAGTAGTAGCATTCAGTGGTGGACTTGACACCAGCTACACCGTGATGAAACTGACCCAGGACGGCTGGGACGTGTATGCAGCCTGCGCCAATACTGGCGGCTTTTCGGCTGAACAGTTGAAAACCAACGAGGAGAACGCCTATAAGCTGGGCGCCAAGGCCTACGTGACGCTCGACGTAACGCAGGAGTACTATGAGAAGTCGCTAAAGTACATGATCTTCGGCAACGTGCTGCGCAACAACTGCTACCCCATCTCCGTGTCGTCGGAGCGCATCTTCCAGGCTATCGCCATCGCGCGCTATGCCAAGGAGATTGGTGCCGACGCCATCGCCCACGGTTCGACGGGTGCCGGCAACGACCAGATACGCTTCGACATGACGTTCCTCGTGATGGCTCCCGGCGTGGAGATTATCACGCTTACGCGCGACAAGAAGCTGACGCGCAAAGAGGAGGTGGACTTCCTGAACGAGCACGGCTTCTTTGCTGACTTCACCAAGCTGAAGTACTCGTACAACGTCGGCATCTGGGGCACCAGCATCTGCGGCGGCGAACTGCTCGACCCGACGCAGGGATTGCCTGAGGATGCCTATCTGAAGCACGTCACCGCCAAGGAGCCGGAGTCGCTGCTGAAGATTCAGTTCGAGAAGGGCGAGATTGTCGGCGTGAACGGTGAGAAGTTCGACGACCGTGTGAAGGCTATCCAGAAGATTGAGGAGATAGGTGCCTCGTATGCCATTGGCCGCGACGCCAACGTCGGCGATACGATTATCGGCATCAAGGGCCGCGTCGGCTTCGAGGCTGCTGCACCGAAGCTTATTATCGAGGCCCACCGCCTGTTAGAGAAGTCGACGCTCTCGAAATGGCAGCAGTACTGGAAAGACCAAGTGGCCAACTGGTACGGTATGTTCCTGCACGAGAGTCAGTACTTGGAGCCGGTGATGCCCGACATCGAAGCTATGCTGACCTCGAGCCAGCGCAACGTGACGGGAACCGCCATCCTGAAGTTGCGCCCCTACGGCTTCGAGACGGTCGGCATCGACAGCGAGAACGACCTGACGAAGTCGAAGCTGGGCGAGTACGGCGAGACGCAAACCGGCTGGACCGCCGACGAGGCCAAGGGCTTCATCAAGGTCAGCAGTACACCGCTACGCGTGTACTACGGCATTCACAAAGATGAACAGAGATAAAGAGACCCACCCCCAACCCCTCCCTGAATGGAGGGGAGTAATTACCTCTAAACGTATAATAAAATGGAGAATCATATTGCAAAAGTATCTACTCCCCTCCCTCATAGGGAGGGGCAGGGGGGTGGGTCTGCTGTTAGGGTAGGCATTCTTGGTGCCGCCGGCTATACAGGCGGCGAGCTCATCCGCCTGCTGCTGAACCACCCCGAGGCAGAGATTGTCTTTGCCAACTCGGAGAGCAATGCGGGGAATCTGGTGAGCGACGTGCATGAAGGACTGGTCGGGGACACCGACCTGCGCTTTACCGACGCGATGCCCTTCGAGGATGTCGATGTCGTGTTCTTCTGCTTCGGTCACGGCAAGAGCGAGGCGTTTCTCAAGGAGCATACAATACCCGAAGGCGTGAAGATTATCGACCTGGCCCAGGACTTCCGCATCAAGGGCGACCACGACTACGTCTACGGGCTGCCCGAGATTAACAAGGCAGAAATTCAGCAGGCACAGCACGTGGCTAATCCTGGCTGCTTTGCCACCTGCATACAGCTCGGACTGCTGCCCGCCGCCAATCTGAATCTGCTGAAGTACGACGTCAGCGTGAACGCCATCACCGGCTCCACGGGTGCCGGCCAGAAGCCCGGCGCGACTACCCACTTCTCGTGGCGTAACAACAACCTGAGCATCTACAAGCCGTTCACCCACCAGCACCTGGCCGAAATCCGGCAGTCGCTGACGCAGGTGCAAGGGCACTTAGACGTAGACATCGACTTCATCCCCTATCGCGGCGACTTCGCCCGTGGCATCTTCTGCACGGAGGTTATCCGTACGAAGGCCCCCGCCGACGAGGTCATCCAGGCCTACAAGGACTTCTACGCCGATGCCGCCTTTACCCACTACAGCGACAAGTCGATAGACCTGAAGCAGGTGGTGAACACCAACAAGTGTCTGGTGCATATCGATGCCTTCGACAACAAGCTGCTTGTTACCTCGTGTATCGACAACCTGCTGAAGGGAGCCGTCGGCCAGGCCGTGCAGAACATGAACCTCATGTTCGGCATCGACGAGACTGCCGGTCTCAGGCTGAAAGCCTCAGCATTCTAAACAGTACAACAAGAAAAGCCCGGCAACCATGCCGGGCTTTTCCTTTGAATCAAAACACTATCTTCCTGTGCAGAATGACATTGTTATCTAACCACACCTTTATAATATGCAAACCACACAACTCAAGCGGTATGCTTAGGCTGCGTGAGCTTATCACACTCCGAAAGACGGTCTTCCCGCCCAAATCAACTATTTCCATTCTTTGGGGCAAGGCAGAAGAAGAGATGCTGATGGCATGATTGCTGTATTCCAATTCTGCTGTTTCACGTCCCAACGCCCGTATTCCTGTTGTTGTCTGCAAAGGCACGTAGCCGCTTTCATCGACGATGGCCTGTCCCTGTTCGGTTGTAAGAAAGTCGAATAATCTGTAAGCCACAGAAGACTTGTCAATATCGGAACGCACGGCTGTATATATATTCGACGTATATGGATAGGTGCCGTTTATGACATTCTCCTTGGTCATTGCCACTCCGTTCACTCCGATTGCCTTTGTACTGCCACTTCCAACCATGACCTTGTAATAGTAAAAAGGCGTAAAAGCTATGCCCGCTGTGTCCTGTTCGATTTGGTAATAGGGCGTCATCATGGTTCTGCCTATCTGCATTTCAGGGAAGTCCTTGATTGCCAGTCCTTTCATTACCATCATCTCGAACTTCTCCTGGCTGCCAGAGTTTCTGTCTCTTACATAAGGTTTCATCACGCAATCCAGTCCTCCTACCTCTGCCCAGTTCACGATGTTCCCCGTATAGATACCCTGGATTTGTTCAATGGAAAGGTTGTTGACCGGGTTTTTCAGATTAACCATGAAGGCAAGAGCATCCCTTGCAATAGGTTTCTCTATCAGCGTTACCCCCTGTTCTTCGGCATAAGCCTTCTCGTCACGAGAGATACTCCTTGCCGTAATGATCATCTCGACTTTGTCATCAATCAGATTGACAAACGACTGGTGCGTATTGGAATTCAGCAAGCGCTTTGTCAATAATTCCCGTGTCTCATCCTCGGTACAAGTAAACTTTGGCTCAACTTGTTTGGGCGCTTCCTCCGGATTTTGGATGAACGGGCTTGACTGCCACTCGTAATCAAAGCCCAACAGCTTGCACATTAGTATATATCGCAGCGGGCTTGTGGAATTAGAACCATCTATCACCGGAAAGTTGCTGATGGTCACGTCTCTTAAACTCGCTGGAATAGTCGTCTCATCCTCTCCACGACAAGACAGAATGGAAAAGAAGGAAAGCAGGATGATAAGTCGCTTATTCATATTCTTCACTTTGTTTGATTAGAGTGCAAAGATAACGAAAAGTTCCCAATAACACACAACTTTGGGAGGAGAATTATGAGAAAAGAGCTTATAGATTGTGAAAAATGCTGCCCACAGGACCATTATCGGCGAAAAAGTAGTAACTTTGCAGCAAATAAGAAAAGAGAAGAATAGAACCAATATGAAGCAAATCATCATCACCACCCTGCTGGCCCTCGTAGCAATTGCAGGACAGGCGCAGAAGAAAGAGGTTGTTTGGGACGAGCCATCGGCCTTTATGGGAACGTATAACTCGGAGTTCGTCATCAACAAGGTAGAGCTGAAGCAGACAGAAACGGTGCTCCACATCCTGGCCAACTACCGTCCGGGCAGTTGGATTCGCTTTGCCAAGGAGTCGTTCGTGCAGACGCCCGACGGCAAGAAGTACGCCTTTACGGGTGGTGCCAAGACCAGCGAGAAGGAATCGGACCTCACCCCCGACTCGCTCTTCTGGATGCCTGAAAGCGGTATGGCCCATCTGGCGCTGCACTTCAAGCCCGTGCCTCTGGACACAAAGGAGTTGGACTTCTCGGAGGGCGATTTCGACGGTGCCTTCCGCTTCTTCAACATCAGCGACTCGAAGGCGAAACAGAAGGTGGAGATTCCTGCCGACTGGAAGAACGTAAAATACGCCAAGGACGAGACGCTGCCCGTCGCCAAGATTAATAAAGGTGTGGCCACCATCAAGGTGAAGATGCTGGGCTATAAGCCAGGCATGGATTTGGATTTCTTTGTGGGCACCTTTATACCGTTAGGCTCGAAGGAACGTTTCGACAAGACTTTCCGCTTTGCCAATGATGGCACGGTGAAGGTAGAGGTTCCCCTGCGGCTGACGCGCGAGGTGACTGTTGGCGTGCGTGGATTGGCTTTCGGCAATATCGTCATCGCCCCAGGACAGGAGACGGAGATACTGATGAAGATCTGTAGCGACAACAAGCCGTTCCTCGCCTTCAAGGGCTACATGGCCAAGACCAACATGGACCTGGTGAATGCGAAAAAAGCCAACGAAGCCGTCGATCTCGTCGGTAATGATGACAAGGTATTCCTGAAGGTCAAGGAGTGCAAGACGAAGGAGGAGCGCCTGCAATGTCTGCAGGACATCTTCGACCAGCGCGTGGCCACTATCAGGAAATCGAAATACACCACAGCAGCCCAGGACCTGCTGTGCATGATGGCAGAGTCGAACTACGTGAAATGGACGCGCCAGTTCGCATTCACGTATAGCTGTTATTATGTGGACGAAGACGGAACGGTGGTCTGGTCTCAACGCGATCTCTTTGAGAATATGGAGAAGAACAAGGACCTGCTTCCGCTTTCAGAGGAGGAAGAGGCCTACTCGTGGAAGTACCTGAATGAGCCAACATCGCCCTGCAGCCAGGAGTTCTGGGATGCCCCGCTGAGCATATTCGACAAAAAAGCCGCTGAGAAGAATGTCTATAACAACGAGCTTAGATGCATACAATCCGCCATGGACCCCGGGCAGGCGAACCTGATGGATCTGTATCTCGAGGTGATGAAACACGAGGACTGCAAGAACGTCCTCCTTGAGTATAAGGCCGAGCAGAAGCGCATTGCCGACGAGCTGGCCAGTCAGGAGAGCGTCTTCTATCAGAAGCTCGACGACGTAGCCCCAGAGAACATCCTGCAGACCATCCTCGACAAGTATAAGGGCAAGGTGGTGCTCATCGACATCTGGGCCACGTGGTGCGGCCCCTGCCGTGCAGGTCATCAGGCCATGAAGCCGTGGAAGCAGGAATTGAAGGGCAAGAACGTCCAGTTTGTCTATATCACCTCGCCCTCATCGCCGCTGAAGACCTGGCAGGAGATGATCAAGGACATCGACGGCCACCACTACTACCTGACGAAGGAACAGTACGACTACATCCTCAACAAGTACGAGTCGGAGGGCATTCCCACCTATGCCATTTACGACAAGGACGGCAGTCAGACATTCAAAGCCATTGGCTTCTCCGGGCTTGAGCCCTTTAAGGAGGCCATAGAGAAAACGCTGAAATAAGATTGTACAGAATTCAAAACCATCATTATGCCACGCAAGACCAACGGAATAGTGTTTGAACTGCACCCCGGCCCGAAGCACGACGAGGAGGGCAGGCCGCTGCTATACGCCCGACCCGCCTCGGGACAGAAGAAGACGATGAAACAGCTCGACGACTTCTGCGCCGAATACCGCAACCTGCAGAAGGGCGAAATGGAGCGGCTGTTCAACCTTTTCCTCGACGTGGCCGGCGACTGGCTGGCACAGGGCTACCGCGTGGAGACGCCCATTGGCTCGCTGGCCATGAAGCTGAAGCTGGTTGGCGAGCACAGCGACCCCGACAAGGTGACGGGGCGCGACATCATCTACAACGGCGTGGAGTTCACGCCCTCGAAGGAGCTCATCGCCCGAGCCGGCAGCAACCGCGAAGGCTTCCGCAAGAAGAGCGGCACGGTGGGCAACAGTCAGATGTACGACCCGAAGGCTATGGAAGAGGCGCTGCGCAAGAGTCTGACTTTAGGCTACACGTCGGTGAGCACCTTCATGCACTTCAGCGGTCTGAAGCGCGACTCGGCCCAGAGGTTTCTCGACAGCCTTTGCCAAGGCGAAGACGCCCGCCTGCGGAGGAGACGGAATGGCAAGTCGTATATCTACTCTCCCCGAACGCCCAAAGCCCCCGAACAAAAATAGGTACCGAGCCAAAGCTCCCCACATGCCGACCCCGAGTTCCCGATATGCGGAGCCCGGGGTCGGCATATAAGGGGCGGCAGGCAGGAACGGGCATAGCGGCGCCTTTCTCCCCGTATGTCGCCGCCTTGCTCCCTGCTTCACGCCGCCCTGCTCCCCGCTTGCCTGCGCCTTTCTCCCTGTAACTCCGCATCACATGCGTATCATATTACACCATTTTATGCAAAAAGACGGCGAAAAGTGACGGATTGTCAGATTTTTGCCGTAACTTTGCACCCGATTATCATTAAACGAGACGACAATGAAACTATTTGACGTATACCCCCTGTTCGACGTGAACATCGTGAAGGGACAGGGCTGTAAGGTTTGGGACGACAAGGGCCAGGAGTATCTGGACCTGTACGGCGGTCACGCCGTTATCTCGATAGGCCACTCTCACCCGCACTATATCAAGAAGGTGACAGAGCAGCTGCAGAAGCTCGGGTTCTACTCGAACTCCGTCATCAACAAGCTGCAGGTGGAGCTGGCCGAAAGGCTGGGCAAGGTCAGCGGCTACGACGACTACCAGCTGTTTCTCATCAACAGCGGCGCCGAGGCCAACGAGAACGCCCTGAAGCTCGCATCGTTCAAGACGGGCAACACCCGCGTGCTCAGCTGCGAGAAGGCTTTCCACGGCCGCACGTCGCTGGCTGTCGAGGTGACCAACAACCCGAAGATTGTGGCACCCATCAACGACAACCACCACGCAAGGTTCCTGCCGCTGAACGACCTGGAGCCTTGGGTCCGCGAACTGTCGAAGGGTGGTGTGGCTGCCGTCATCCTGGAGTGCATCCAGGGCGTGGGCGGCATCCAGATGGCCACGCCGGAGTTTGCCCAGGGACTGGCCTATGCCTGCAAGCGCTACGGAGCGGTGCTCATCTGCGACGAGATACAATGCGGCTACGGCCGGAGCGGTAAGTTCTTCGCCCACCAGTGGCTTGGCATCAAGCCCGACATCATCACCGTGGCCAAGGGCATTGCCAACGGATTCCCGATGGGCGGTGTGCTGATTTCGCCGGAGTTTGAGCCGGTCTACGGACAGCTCGGCACGACGTTTGGCGGCAATCACTTAGCCTGCGCAGCCGCCCTGGCTGTGCTCGACGTGTTCGAGGACGAGGGCATCGTTGAGAACGCCCGCGTGGTGGGCGACTACCTGATGGAGGGCATCCGGGGCATCGGCAGCTCGCACATCAAGGAGGTGCGCGGCCGCGGACTGATGATCGGCATCGAGCTCGACATGCCCCACGCCATGGTGCGCAAGCCGCTCATCAAGCACGAGCACTGCTTCACGGGCTGTGCCGGGCAGAACATCCTGCGCCTGTTGCCGCCGCTGTGCCTGACGAAGGCCGAGGCCGACGACTTCATCGAGAGACTGATAAGAGTAAAACCAGAAGAAGATTAGAATATGAAGATAGCAATGATTGGCGCTGGCGCCATGGGTGGCGCCACCGTCGAGGGCCTCATCAAGGGCCAGATGTTCAAGAACGAGGACATCACCGTCAGCGACCCGTCGGCCGCCGTGCTCGACAAGTTTGAGAAGATGGGCGTCTGCGTAACGACCGACAACAAGCTGGCCGCCGAGACGGCCGACGTGGTATGCGTGGTGGTCAAGCCCTGGCTCGTGGAGCGCGTACTGACCGACATCAAGCCCGAGCTTGACCCGAAGCGGCAGATTCTCATCGTGATTGCCGCCGGCGTGAAGTCGGAGTGCATCCAGCAGTGGTTGGGCGAGCAGTGCCCGCCGCTGTTCCTCGTGATTCCGAACATTGCCATTGCCGAGATGGCCTCGATGACGTTCATCGTCCCGTGTGCTGCTGTAGTACAGCAGCATACAGAACTGGTGGAGCGGATGTTCGGAGAGATGGGCACGACGCTCATTATCGACGAGGCACACCTGGCGGCTGGCACGACGCTGGCCTCCTGCGGCATTGCCTACGCCATGCGCTATATCCGGGCTGCCTCCGAGGGCGGCGTGGAGCTGGGCTTCAAGGCCGACGACGCCAAGAAGATTGTGATGCAGACGATGAAGGGCGCCGTGGAGCTGCTCGAAGCCAGCGGCCTGCACCCCGAAGCCGCCATCGACCTGGTGGCGACGCCTGGCGGCGTAACCATCAAGGGTCTGAACGAGATGGAGCATGCCGGCTTCACATCGAGCGTGATACGCGGGCTGAAGGCGGGACTGCGATGATATCGCAGCATAGAAGGACTAACATTAAGAAACACAGATATGGACGAGCAACTGAAACAGATAGGCGAGCGGCTGCGCGGACTGCGCGACGTGCTCGACATTCCGGTGAGCGAGATGGCCGAGACCATCGGCATCTCAGCTGAGAAGTATGAAAAGATAGAAAGTGGCGAGCTGGACATCACCATCTCGAACCTGATGAAGATTGCCAAGAAGTACGGCGTGTCGACGGAGGAGCTGATATTCGCCGAATCGCCCCACATGAAGTCGTACTACGTGACGCGCAAGGGGCAGGGCATGTCGATAGAGCGTACGAAGGCCTACAAGTACCAGTCGCTGGTCGGCGGCTTCGTAAACCACAAGGCCGATGTATTCATCGTGACCGTCGAGCCAAAGCCCGGTGCCCGCACCATCTACAAGAACTCGCATCCCGGTCAGGAGTTCAACCTCGTGCTTGAGGGACAGATGGAGCTCTACATTGGCGGCAAGACCATCGTGCTCGACGAGGGCGACAGCATCTATTTCGACGCAACGAAGCCCCACGGCATGCTGGCTGTCGGCGACAAGGCGGTCAGATTCTTAGCATTCACAGTAGAATAAACTAGACAAATATGGTAGAAAGATTTTTGAAGCAGACGTCGTTCACGTCTGTTGAGGATTACAACAAACACCTGGAGTTCATCATTCCCGAGAACTTCAACTTCGCCTACGACGTGATGGACGAGTGGGCCAAGGAAAAGCCCGACGGGCTGGCCCTGCTGTGGACCAACGACCAGGGCGAGGAGATACGCACGACGTTTGCAGAGCTGAAGGAGCAGTCGGACCAGGCGGCGTCTTACCTGATGTCGCTCGGCATCGGCAAGAACGACCCCGTGATGCTCATTCTGAAGCGCCGCTATGAGTGGTGGGTGGTGATGCTCGCCCTGTGCAAGATTGGCGCCATCGTCATCCCGGCCACCCACATGCTGACGAAGAAAGACATTATTTACCGCAACACCCGCGCCTCGGTGAAGGCCATCATCTGCGTCGACGACCCCTACGTGGTCAGCCAGATACAGGCCGCCAAGGACGACAGTCCGACGGTCAAGCAATACATCACCATTACCGACCACGGCAAGCCCATCCCCGAGGGCTTCCACGACTACCAGACGGAGATTCAGCAGGCACCGAAGTTCCAGCGCCCCGCCTTCGTCAATACCAACGACGACACGATGCTGATGTACTTCACCAGCGGAACCAGCGGCGAGCCGAAGATGGTGGCCCACGACTACCTCTACGCTATGGGCCACCTGACGACGGGCGTCTTCTGGCACAACCTGCACGAGGGCTCGCTCCACCTCACCGTGGCCGACACGGGCTGGGGCAAGGCCGTCTGGGGCAAGTTCTACGGACAATGGTTCGCCGGCGCTACGGTCTTCGTGTTCGACCACGAGAAGTTCAACGCCGACACGCTGCTGCGCCAGATGGAGAAATACCACGTGACGAGCTTCTGCGCCCCGCCGACCATCTACCGCTTCATGATTCGCGAGGACCTGTCGAAGTACGACCTGTCGTCGCTCGAATACTGCACCACCGCCGGCGAGGCCCTGAACCCCGCCGTGTTCGACAAGTTCAAGGAGAAAACCGGCATCCAGATGATGGAAGGCTTCGGACAGACTGAGACCACCATGACGCTGGGCACCTTCCCCTGGATGACGCCGAAGCCCGGCTCGATGGGCATTCCCAACGCGCAGTATGACATCGACCTGATGCGTGCCGACGGCACCTCGTGCGAGGATGGTGAAAAGGGTGAGATTGTGGTCCGCGTAGGCGACAAGAAGCCCATCGGACTGTTCAAGGAGTACTACCGCGACGAGGAAAAGACGCGCGAGGCTTGGCACGACGGCTACTACCATACGGGCGACATGGCCTGGCGCGACGAGGACGGCTACTACTGGTTTGAGGGCCGCATCGACGACGTCATCAAGTCGTCAGGCTACCGCATCGGCCCGTTCGAGGTGGAGTCGGCGCTGATGACTCACCCCGCCGTCGTGGAGTGCGCCATCACCGGCGTTCCCGACGACATCCGCGGCATGGTGGTCAAGGCCACCGTCGTGCTCGGCAAGGAGTGGAAGTCGAAGGCTGGCGACGAACTGGTAAAGGAGCTGCAGCAGCACGTCAAGAAGGTAACCGCACCTTATAAATATCCGCGTATCGTGGAGTTCGTCGACGAACTGCCGAAGACCATCAGCGGCAAAATCCGCCGCGTGGAGATTCGCCAGAAGGATGCGGAGAAGTGAGAAGTGAAAAGTGAAGAGTTAAGCAGATGAAACGAAACATCTTCCTGGGTGCGATTGCAATAGCAGCAGCGGTGGCTGGTTACTTCATCCCTGCCGTCATCGTATTATTGGTAGCTGCTATTATCAATCTCATACAGCGTAGATGGGGCTCGGATGTCAACGAAGCCCCCAAACCGTCAGAAATGACTGTTGACGAGCTCACTGCACAGTACGGCGAGCCCGAGGACGTGATACTTCTAAATGCAGCACGCGCCAATGAGGCGTTGGGAGTCATACTCGCTTACAAGGCCTTTCTCGTTGTGGAAGGACGCCGTATCGACAAGCGCGACATCACCGGCGTCACCTTCAACAACAGCGGTACGCCCTACGCTCCTGGCGAATATCAAGTCATCATCGCCACATCAAGTCAGGGCTATCTCCACGTGAACGCGGGCTACGACGCCGCCTGGACGAAGGACGTGGCAGAAGAAATCAAAAAGAATCTGTAAAGGAGAAATGAAACGAATCGTTGTAAAGATAGGCTCGAATGCGCTGACACGCCCCGACGGGCGGCTCGACGTGACGCGCATGTCGGCGCTGGTCGACCAGATAGCCTGGCTGCGCCAGCACGGCTGCGAGGTGATACTCGTTTCGTCGGGAGCCGTGGCCTGCGGGCGCCGCGAGCTTGACAATGTTGACCACGAACTGGACTCCGTGGAGCAGCGACAGCTGTTCTCAGCTCTCGGGCAGGCCAAGCTCATCGGACTCTACTACGACCTGTTCCGCGAGTACCACATCCACGTCGGACAGGTGCTGACGATGAAGGAGAACTTCGAGCCGGGCGAGCAGTACCGCAACCAGCGTGCCTGCATGACCGTGATGCTGGAGAACAACGTGCTGCCCATCGTCAACGAGAACGACACGGTTTCTGTCACCGAGCTGATGTTCACCGACAACGACGAGCTCAGCGGGCTCATCGCCCAGATGATGCAGGCCGACACGCTCGTGCTGCTGTCGAATATCGATGGCATCTACACCGGCAACCCCAGTGATCCGCAGTCGCGGCTCATCAAAGAGGTGGCGCCCAATACCGACCTCACGGAATACATCCAGACGGAGAAGAGCTCGGCCGGACGCGGCGGCATGCAGTCGAAGTACGCCACCGCCACGAAGATTCAGCAAGCCGGCATCCGCGTCGTCATTGCCAATGGCAAGCGCGAGAACGTGCTCGTCGACCTGATGGATCATCCAGAAACCACACCACACACATTATTCAAATGCAGTTAGAAGAGACTTTCAAAAGAGTGAAGCAGGCCAGCAAGACGCTGGCACTGCTTACCGACCAGCAGCGTAACGACGTGCTGAATGCCGTTGCCGACGCTATCATAGACAACAAGGCAAGAATCCTCGAGGCCAACGCCCAGGACCTGGCCAAGATGGACAAAAGCAACCCGCTCTACGACCGGCTGCAACTCACGGAGAAGCGGCTGCAGGACATTGCCGCCGACATGCGCAACGTTGCTACCCTACCCTCGCCTCTCGGACACATCACCAAGCAGAAGACGCTGCCCAACGGGCTGCGCCTCTGCCGCGTCAGCGTTCCCTTCGGCGTCATCGGTATGATCTACGAGGCCCGGCCTAACGTCACCTACGACGTGTTCTCATTGTGCTTTAAGAGCGGCAACGCCTGTGTACTGAAGGGGGGACGCGACGCCGTCGCCTCGAACGAGGAAGGCGTGGCGGTGATTCATGAGGTGCTGGCCAAATTCGGTGTCAACCCCGATGTGGTGACTCTGCTGCCCGCTACCCATGAGGCTACGGGCGAGATGCTCAACGCCGTGGGCTATGTCGACCTCTGCATACCCCGTGGCGGCCGCAAGCTCATCGACTTCGTCCGCGACACGGCCCGCATCCCGGTCATCGAGACGGGTGCCGGCGTGGTGAACACCTACTTCGACAAGGACGGCGACCTGGAGATGGGCAAAGCCATCGTCAACAACGCCAAGACGCGCCGCGTCTCAGTCTGTAACGCCCTCGACTGCCTGCTAGTTCATCTAGAGAGACTAGATATACTAGGTCAACTAGTCAGCCCGCTGGCCGTGAAGAACGTCACCATCTATGCTGACGAGCCTGCCTTCGCCGCCCTCGAAGGCAAGTACCCCTACCTGGAGCACGCCACCGCCGAGAGCTTCGGCACGGAGTTTATGGACTACAAGCTGGCCATTAAGACCGTCGGCTCGTTGGACGAGGCTTTGGCCCACATCGACGAGAACGGCAGCGGCCACAGCGAAGCCATCATTACGCAGGACGAACAGACCGCCCGTAAGTTCCAGGCTCACGTCGACGCTGCCTGCGTCTACTGGAACGCGCCGACCAGCTTCACCGACGGCGCACAGTTCGGCCTCGGTGCCGAGATAGGCATCTCCACACAGAAACTCGGCCCCCGCGGTCCGATGGCCTTGGAGGAGATTACGACCTATAAATGGCTGATTGAAGGCGAAGGCCAGACGCGGCCTTAGTATTTCTCCCAGAGCCGCTCCTCGAGGAAGCGCTCCACAGCCCGGCGAATGGACGTCAGTCCGAAGTCTGCCGGGTTGACATCTTCAACAGGAATCCACAGGCAGTCGGCGGCATCGTCGGCTGCCTTTGGTTCAGCGTCGTCGCCGACACGCACCAGGAAGTCGGCATCGAGCGTGTGGATGACCATTCCGCTATACAGATACTGGTTGGGCACCGAGAACAGATAGGTCACCTCGTCTACCTCCAAGCCCGTCTCCTCCTTGATTTCACGGCGCATACCTTCCTCAACAGTCTCATACATATCGACGAAGCCACCCACGAGGTCGAGCGTGCCCTTGGCGGGCTCTTTCCCCCGATGGGCCACAAGCAGCTCGTTACGGCTGTTCAGGATGAAGGCTGCCGTTGCCGCCGACGGATTGGCATAATACACGAAGCCGCAGTCCTGGCACTGCTTGCTCTTGAAGTTATGCTCCGTCCAGCGGGCACTGCCGCACACCGGACAGAACTTGAATTTCTCTAACGGATGTCCCATTTTCACCAATTGTCTGTACGGAAGGGGAACAGCGGCAGATTGGCGCCGTTCTTCACATTGCCCAACTGGAAGTTGCGGAAACAATAGCGCACGGCCACAGGCTGCCTGACCTCGGGACTTGTCACGATGATTGCCTCGTCCCAGTAGCCACCGCCGGGCTGCCAGAAGTGCTGCGCACGGGCAGGATGGAACACACGGTCAGCACCGGCCACCTCGAAGCCTGCTATCTGCTCAAAGGGAGCGTCGGCATGGTAGTTGTCCTGGAGGTGAATGAAGACGGTGTCGCCTTTGACCGTCATATCCTTATACCTCGAACTCTTGTAGAGCACCTGCCCGAAGCCATAGTCGCGGTTCAGCGCCGTCCAGGCCAGCCGCTCGCCCACCTGCTGCTTTTGCGCCGGGTGTATCTGTGTCGTCTCGTAGGGGTAGACCAGGTCGTTGGTGCAAACCAGCGAACTGTTGGGTATCATCTCCGCCGCCCGCTGCTGCTGTTCGCGGAGCAGCGCACCCTGCGTACCGTTCACGTCGTCGTAGTGGTAGGGTGCTATCTCGACGAAGTAGAACGGAATCTCGCCCAAGGCAAACTGCTGGCGCCACTGCTCAACGAGCAGCTTCAGCCGTTCGGAATACTGGTTGCCAGGGTCGCCGACGTTCGAGCAGCCCTGATAGAACAGGATGCCCTTCACCGTACTGTTCAGGATGGGATTGAACGTGCCGTTGCCCCAGACCAGCGCCCGATGGTAGTCCCATTCCGGCTTGAAGGCCACGATGCCGGCCGAGTCGGTAGGCTCCTTGGTGTGCCGCTGCAGGTTCTCCTTCGTCAGCCAGCTCTCCACGCGCGAGCCGCCCTTGTTGGCCTCGATGATGCCAATGGGGATGTCCAAGGCCTGGTGCAGCGTGCGGGCAAAGAAGTAGCCCGTGGCCGAGAATTCGCTTACCGTCTGCGACCCGCACTCACGCCACTCGCACTGCGCATCAGCCTGAGGCTCCATGCGCATGATGCTCGGCACCTTCACGCTGCGCACGGCACGGTGGTTGCGGGCATCGACGACCGCCTGGTTATAGCCCTCGACGGGACAGCCCCAGAAGCCCTTCACGGGCATCTCCATATTCGACTGACCGGCGCACACCCACACCTCGCCGCTCAAGACGTTGCGGATGGTCAGCGGACCGTCGCCGTCGTCGAAGGTCAGCGTCAGCGGCTCATACGATGCCTTCGGTGTCCTGACCTTAGCTATCCACGCGCCGTCCCCAGCGGCCTTCACCGTCGTGACATCACTGCTCCACGACGTCATCACCTTCACCTGGGCGCCGGGCTTGGCCCAGCCCCAGAGGCGGGCCTCCGTCAGCTGCTGCAACACCATGTTGTCGCCTACGAGGTGCGACAACCTTACCTTTGCCTGTGCCGACAAAGCCGCAAGGGCCATCAGCGCCAGGAAGAGTCTCTTCTTCATATATTCAATGATTATCGTTCTATACGTCAATTTTGGAAATAGCAGCCAAGGCGTCCTCGCCACGGTCGACCGCCGACAACACGTCGAACACGCGGTCGCTCCAGCCGGCAATGAGATAGACATCGCCCGAGACAAGACGCAGCGGTAACTGACCATAGCCTACGAGGTCGAACAGGTAGAGCTTGGCATCGGGAGCAATGCGCTTGTACTTCTTCCAGTAGAATTCAATGTCCTGTTGGCGGCCCGTGCTGTCCCACATCTGCAGGTCGGTGAACATCATCACCTTGTCCATCACCATGTTGCTGTTGATGAGCCAGTCGATGACCTTGTAGCCGTTGGTGCTGTAGCCTACGGAGTTGGCAATCTTCTCCAACTGCCGGGTCGCCATCAGGATATTGTCGTTGGGCATGTTCACGGTTTTCCAGTCGTCGCCAAAGATGCCTGTGACCACCTGCTTGCAGCGGTTTCTGAGGAGCATGGCCAGCAGCAAGCCAATGTCGTAATTACGAACTGTGCTGCGCTTGCTGATGGGCGTCCACATCGAGCCGCTGACGTCCGATGCCAGCAGCACGCAGGTATGCTCATCGAAGCCCTCGATGTTGTTGGCCGAATATTTCACCGCCTTCTCCAGGGCTGTCATCACGGTCTGCGTATGCAGCGAGGTCACCTCCTCCAGCTCACGATAGGCCGAGAGATAACGGAAGGGCAGCTGCTTGGCGCCAGCCACCTGCGCGGCGTCCGACAGGCGGTCGGCCACACGTCCGACGTCCTCCTGCGACACGTCGGCCTGCAGCATGTTGCGCAGGTTGCGCAACAATGCCATATAGCCCAGCTTGCCACTGCGAATCAGCTCCTCCCACTTTGCGCGGAAGGCCTCTTTCTTCTGCTCAGGGCTCTCGAACGACTGCTGGCCAAGGGCGGAGAGCTCGGTCTCCCACGTATAGGGAATGGCCAACTGGCGGTTCACAATCTTGTCGAACAGCGCCTGCTGCCCGTCGTCCTTCGCCTTGGGGTGAACCAGGAAGAGGGCGTCGCGCAGCTTCACTTCCAGCGTGTCGCGGTCGTACTTGGCAAACTGATACTCGTCAAAGCGGTTGAAGGCGCGCTGCAGCCCATTCTGTATCTGGCGCGACAGGTGGCCGAGCTTCTTGCGGACATCGTCCGACGGGTTGCGCCACTGGTAGCACATCAGCAGCTCCATAATCTCGTCGGCCCGCAGCACCGTCTTCTCAACGGCACGCGCCACGAGGCTGTCGCCGTTGTGGACCTTGGCCAGTTCGACGAGCAATAGTAACGGAATGCTACGGAGGTGCATCTCCGTGCGGGTGTAGACGGCAAGTCGGGCGACGAACTCCGGCGACACCTTACCCACGAGCTGGGTAATGCGCTCTACCCGCGCGTCCTCCTTCTCGTAGGTCGTATCGCTGAGCGATGCCGTCACCACGGCTGTATAGAGCTCCAGCTCGGGCGTCATGGCGTAGGCCTTGCCACCCTCGTGGTTCTCTATGGTGTCCATCCCCTTCAGCTTTGAATTATAGTTCATCTTAGTTACGGTATTATAAAAGAGAAAGGTGGCAGTGCAACAATCGCAAGGAGACTTTGGACTGAGTCCAGGAATTTCTAAAAGAAACTAACGAAGTAACCCCTCGCTACGGCAACTGCCACCTTATTATATTATTATTTCATCACCTCCACGATGGCCTCGCCCGTGCAGGCATTGGGCTGCTGAATGTGCAGCATCTGACAGACGGTCGGGGCGATATCGTTGATGTGTACTTCGCGCGACGTAGCCCCGTGGCTGACATTCCAGCCGAAGAACAGCAGGGGGATATGGGCGTCGTAGGGATTCCACTCGCCGTGGGTGGTGCCGATGGGCGACGACGATGAGCCGAACGAGTAGTAGCCCGGATCGGGCACAACGAGGATGTCGCCGGCCCGGCGGTAGTGATAGCCCATGAGGGCACGGTCGCGGATGACGGACGGCAGCGCCTGCTGGGCGGCACGCTCGAAGTCGACGACGAAGCTGACGTGGGGCGTCTGGCGCAGGCACTCGATGGCTGTGGCCTTCACCTGCTCGTAGTCGAGCCCTTGTGCGGCGATGGCCGGACGGTTGAGGTAGTAGCGGTAGTCCATCTCGGCCATGATGACGGGCTTCGTGTTGCCTAATTTCTTGGCGATATAGGCCTCGACGCGGTCTTTCACGCCCGGGGTCTCCCACTTGCCGGCGGGCATCTTGTGGTCCTGCATGAACTGCGAGTTGTGGGCGGCACCGTGGTCGGCAGTCAGGAAGAGCAGGTAGTTGCCGCGACCCACCTGGGCGTCGAGGGCCTTCAGCAGACGGCCCAGGTCGCGGTCGAGCTGCAGGTAGGCCTGGTCGGTCTGGTCGCCCCGTGTACCATATTTATGTCCGATGACATCGGTCTGTGAGTAGCTGACGCACAGCATGTCGGTGCGCGGCCCCTTGCCTAAGCGCTCACCCTTCAGGGCAGCTATGGCCATATCGGTGGTGATGGTGCCGCAGAGGGGGTAGAGACCGATGTCCTCGCCCGCCTTCTGCACGTCGCGGTTCTGCTTCAGGCGGCGGTTCTCCTGCTTTGCCCAGTCGGGCAGCTCGGTCATGTAGTATGTCGAGGTGATAAACTGCCCGTTCTTCGTATCAAGCCAGTAAGCGGCGTTAGCCGAGTGGCCTGCAGGCAGTATGGCGGCACGGTCCTTATAGCTGATGCCGATGACCTTCGACACGAAGTCGGTGTGCAGCCGCAGCTGGTCGCCGATGGTTGTCGAGAGCATATTGCGGGGCGACATCCGGCCTTTCTTCTGGTTGTCGGTGCCCACGACGCTGACGGTCGAGTCATCCGTGCAGTAAGTTCTGCGACCGTCAATGTAGAAGGTGTTGCCGCAAATACCGTGGAAGGCGGGTGTCGTGCCGGTATAGACTGACGTATGGCCGATGGCGGTAATGGTTGGGAAATAGTTGATGAGACAGTTGTCGCACGAGAATCCGTCGTCAATCAGGCGGCGGAAGCCGTCGCCCGTGAACTTATTATAATAGCGCGACAGGTAGTCCCAGCGCATCTGGTCGACCACGATGCCCACCACCAGTTTCGGCTGCTGCCCGAACTGTGGCTGGGCTGCCAACGCCACCGTCTGGGCGGCAATCATGACCAATAATAAGAGTATCTTTTTCATCACTTCGCTGTTTTTGGGGGCAAAGATACAAAAAAAGGCGATAAGAACAAAACAAACGCCCCTTTTTTTGATGCCCGCCTGCAGGCAATTGGGCGTAAGCGGCGTCTTTAGGGAAAAAATTTGGTGGTTTCAAATATATATTGTATCTTTGCAGCATTCTTCCCGAAAGAACAAAAGCAGATACGAACCTATGACAATGGAATCGAAGGTGCTGCACGAGATAACGCCGCTCGGCGAGCACGACTTTATGTACGTGGCCGACCGCCACAAGAAGGAGTTCACCTACCCCATACACCAGCACAACCTGTTCGAGCTGAACTTCGTCGAGCAGGCAGCGGGCTGCCGCCGGGTGGTGGGCGACTCAAGCGAGGTGATAGGCGACTACGACCTGGTGCTCATCACCAGCCCCGACCTGGAGCACGTCTGGGAGCAGCACGAGTGCCACAGTCAGGACATCCACGAGGTAACCGTCCAGTTCTACCTCGACTTCGAGCGCGAGGGGTCGCCGCTGAAGACCAACCCCTTCCGCTCCATCTACCGGATGCTGGTGCGCGCCAAGCACGGGCTGGCGTTCCCCATGCAGGCCGTCATGGCCATCTACCAGCGGCTCGTCCGCCTGTCGGCCATCGAGGAGAGCTTCCTGATGGTCCATGAACTGTTCTATATCCTCTACGAGCTGTCGAAGTATGACGATGCCCGCGAGCTGTCGTCGTCGGCCTTTGCCAAGGTCAGCATCGAGAGCGACTCGCGGCGCGTGCTGAAGGTAAAAAACCACATAGCCACCCACATCACCGACGACCTGCGACTTGAGGACTTGTCGTCGATGATCGGTATGACGCCGTCGGCCTTCAGCCGCTTCTTCAAGCTCCACACAGGCAAGAACCTGAGCGAGTATATCGTCGACATCCGACTGGGCAACGCTGCGCGCCGCCTGATCGACACCACCGACACCGTGAGCGAGATCTGCTACTGCTGCGGATTCAACACGCTGAGCAACTTCAACCGCCTGTTTCGCAAGCGCAAGGGCTGTAGTCCTACGGAGTTCCGCGAGAAATACTGTAAGACGAAGGTCATCATCTGAGAAATAGGACGTTCATGGAAAGTGTCAGCATCAAGCAAGATTAAGGGTGGCCATTTCTGCGAAAAGCCATACCTTTGTACCCAGAAAACCGCATTAACTAAAAACACGATGAAAAAGACTGTCATCCTTTCAGGAGCAATGCTCCTCGCCTCCGCCCTTCCGGCAGCTGCCTGGCAGGGCGACGTCACTGTTGAGACCCCCACGCTGCAACTGCTGCTGCATGCCCGGGAGGGTCAGGATCTGCACATGGCCTACTTCGGCGACAAGACGGCCTCGCTGAAGGAATTGCGCGATGCCGGCGACGACCTTAACTTCCCGGCACTGCCGGCCTTCGGCACCGTCGATGCCATCCATCTGCCCGCCATCCAGGTGGAGCATGCCGGCGGCGACCAGAACCTGGAGCTGCAAGTCACCGACTACAGCAAGACGAGCGACGGCGACGCCACCGTCCACACGTTCACGATGAAGGACCGCCTGCTGCCCGTCACGGTGAAGCTCTACTATAAAGCATATAATAAGGTGGACGTCATCGAGACCTGGACCAGCATCGAGCACCAGGAGAAGCGCGCCGTCACGCTGAAGCGCTACGACTCAGGCCATCTGGCACTGCGCCAGGGTGACGTCTGGGTGACCCACCTCCACGGCGACTGGGCTACGGAAGCCGAAGTGACGCAGGAGCCGCTGACGCGCGGCATGAAGGTGATACGCAACTCCGACGGTGCCCGCAACTCCCACCTCGACGCCCCCGAGCTGATGCTCTCGCTCGACGGGAAGCCGCAGGAGAACCAGGGCCGCACCATCGGCGCCGCCCTCTGCTGGAACGGCAACTTCGAACTGCGGCTGAACACCACCGACAACCGCCAGCACCACTTCTATGCCGGTATCGACCCGACAGCCGGGCACTACGTGCTGGAGCCTAAGCAGACCTTCGAGACGCCCCATCTGGCGCTGACCTACTCAAACGAGGGCATGAGCGGCGTGAGCCGTAACTTCCACCGCTGGGCACGCACCTGCGGCATGTTCCACCGGGGCATGAACATGGGCGACATCCTGCTCAACTCCTGGGAGGGCCTCTACTTCGACATCAACGAGGAGCGCATGGTGCAGATGATGGACGACATCGCGAAGTTCGGCGGCGAGCTGTTCGTCATGGACGACGGCTGGTTTGGCGACAAGTACCCCCGCAAGGACGACACCACGTCGCTCGGCGACTGGGTGGTCGACCGCCAGAAGCTGCCCAACGGCCTCGGCGCGCTCTGCAGTGCCGCTAAGGCGAAGGGCATCAAGTTCGGCATCTGGATTGAGCCTGAGATGGCCAACACCAAGAGCGAGCTCTACGAGAAGCACCCCGACTGGGTGCTGCAGACCAAGGGCCGACAGCTGAAACAGGGCCGTGGTGGTACGCAGGTGGTGCTCGACCTGACCAACCCCCGCGTGCAGGACTTCGTCTTCGGCGTGGTCGACAACCTGTTGACCGAGAACCCCGACATCGCCTATATCAAGTGGGACGCCAACTGCGCCATCCAGAACTACGGCTCGCTCTACCTGCCCGCCAACAAGCAGTCGAACCTCTACGTCGACTACCAGCTGGGACTGCTGAAGGTGCTCAAGCGCGTGCGTCAGAAGTAC
The DNA here is from genome assembly GCA_902800435.1 of uncultured Prevotellaceae bacterium. The sequence continues at coordinate 22,767 of CADCEQ010000002.1, forward strand.
CCGCAGGTGGTCATCCAGGACTGCGCCTCGGGTGGTGGCCGTGCGAACTACGGTCTGCTGCCCTACTACGACGAGTTCTGGGTCAGCGACAACACCGACGCCCTGCAGCGCGTCTACATACAGTGGGGAACGTCGATGTTCTTCCCCGCCAACGCCATGGCCGCCCACATCAACCACTGCCCCTACTGGAACACCGGCGGGCGCACCATTCCCGTGAAGTTCCGCTGCGACGTGGCCATGAGCGGCCGGCTCGGCATGGAGCTGCAGCCCAAGGACATGACCGACGAGGAGCGCCAGCAGTGTACCACCTGCTTCAAGGACTACAAGCAGCTGCGCCCCACCATACAGACGGGTAACCTCTACCGCCTGCTGTCGCCCTACGACCGCTGGGGCGTGGCCTCGCTGATGTATACCGACGATGCCCGCTCAACAGCCGTGCTCTTCGTCTACAAGACAGAGAACTTCGCCGGGCAGCCCCTGCCCCGCATCCGCCTGGCCGGACTCAACCCCGACAAGACCTACACCCTCACCGAGCGCAACGTGCGCACCGGCCAGCGTCCCTGCCAGCTCAACGGCAAGCAGTTCACGGGCCGCTTCCTGATGAACGTCGGTGTCGAGATGCCCCTGAGAGAAGAATATTCCAGCCGTGTGTTTGAACTGAAATAACATGACGCCATGACAGACTTCCAACAAAGAGTAAAAGCCCTGCGCGAACGCCACGAGGCACTGCTGGCCCGCAAGAACGAACCGGTTCCTTATGGAAACGGCATCTACGAAAAATTCCGCTACCCCATCCTGACTGCCGAGCACACGCCGCTTGAGTGGCGCTACGACTTCTCGGAGCAGGACAACCCCCACCTCATGCAGCGCATCATGATAAACGCCGTGCTCAATGCCGGCGCCATCAAGATGGACGGCAAGTACCTGCTGGTATGCCGCGTCGAGGGAGCCGACCGCAAGTCGTTCTTCGCCGTGGCCGAGAGCCCCGACGGCATCGACGGCTGGCGCTTCTGGCCCGAGCCCATCACCATGCCCGACACCGACGACCCCGCTACCAACGTCTACGACATGCGCCTCACCCGCCATGAGGACGGCTGGATCTACGGCGTCTTCTGTGCCGAGCGCCACGACCCGTCAAAGCCTGCCGACCTCAGCGCCGCCACGGCCACCGCTGGCATCGCCCGCACCCACAACCTCGTCAGCTGGGAGCGGCTGCCCGACCTCGTCTCGCCCTCGCAGCAGCGTAACGTCGTGCTCCATCCGGAGTTTGTCGACGGGCGCTACGCCTTCTACACCCGTCCGCAGGACGGCTTCATCGACACCGGCTCGGGCGGCGGCATCGGCTGGGCTCTCGTCGACGACATCACCCACGCCGAGGTGCGCGACGAGCGCATCATCAACGCCCGCCACTACCACACCATCACCGAGGTGAAGAACGGCGAAGGGCCCCACCCGCTGAAGACGTCCAAGGGCTGGCTCCACCTGGCCCACGGCGTGCGCGGCACCGCCGACGGTCTGCGCTACGTGCTGTATATGTATATGACGGCACTCGACGACCCCACCCACGTCATCGCCCAGCCCGGCGGCTACTTCCTCGTGCCCGAGGGGCAGGAGTACGTCGGCGACGTGATGAACGTAGCCTTCGCCAACGGCTGGATCATGGACGACGACGGGCGCGTGCTCATCTACTACGCTACCGCCGACACCCGTCTCCACGTAGCCGTCTCCGACGTAGACCGCCTCACCGACTACTGCCTCCACACCCCCGAGGACGGCCTCACCACCGCCGCCAGCGTGGAGACCATCAAGCGGCTCATCGCCAAGAACAACGAAACATCGAAACATCGAAACATCGAAACACCGAAATAACAAAACAACTAAACAACAATGGCAACACTAAAAGAGAAAATAGGCTACGCCTTAGGCGACGCCGCCGCCGGCGGCATCACGTGGAAAGTTATGTCGATAGCCTTCCCGCTGTTCTTCACCAACGTCTTCGGACTGACCTTTGCCGACGCGGCAACGCTGATGCTCATCGCCCGCATGTTCGACGTCGTCACCGACCCGCTGATGGGCTCGCTGGCCGACCGCACGCAGTCGCGCTGGGGCACCTACCGCCCGTGGCTCATCTACGGTGCCGTGCCCCTGGGCCTCATCTTCGCCCTGCTGCTCTACACGCCCGACTTCGGTCCCGTTGGCAAGCGCATCTGGGCCTACTCGCTCTACCTGCTGATGATGGCCGTCTACACCGCCGTCAACGTGCCCTACGGCTCGCTGCTCGGCGTGATGACCGACGACGACAACGAGAAGAACCAGTTCTCGTCGTTCCGCATGGTGGGTGCCTACGCCATGGGCTTCATCACACTGTTGTCGTTCCCCTACCTGCAGAAGATGGTGGGCGGCACCGACCAGCACCAGTACGCCGTGCTGGGTGCCTTCTTCGGACTGCTGGCTACCATCGGCACACTGGCCTGCGGACTGCTGACGAAGGAACGGCTGAAGCCCGTGCGCGCCGAGAAGTTCTCGTTCAAGCCATTTGCCGACCTCTTCCACAACAAGCCGTGGATCATCCTGACGCTCATCGGCATCTGCACCAACTTCTTCAACGGCTTCCGCTACGCCGTGGCCGGCTATATGTTTGAGTACTGTCTGAAGGGCGACGTCACCGTCAGCGGACTCATCATCAACTACACCGTCTTCATGACCTTCGGCGAGCTGACGTGCATGGTCTTCGGCGGACTGTCGCCCAAGTTCACCAAGTGGATCGGTTCGAAGCGCGGCGCATTCATAGCTGCCGCCGTCATCTGCCTCGTCTTCTCGGTCGGCTTCTTCTTCATCCCCATGAGTCCCGACTATATCTGGGTGATGGTGGCCCTGGTCATCCTCACCAGCGTGGGCATCGGCCTCTACTCGCCTCTGCTCTGGTCGATGTATGCCGACGTGGCCGACTACGCCACCGAGAAGAACGGCACCTCATCGACGGGACTTATCTTCTCCAGCGGAACGATGGCCCAGAAGTTCGGCACAGCCATCAGCGGCTCGCTCGTCGCCCTCTTCCTCGGACTGGCCGGCGCCAGCATGATGACCGACGAGATGGGCAACACGATGGTCGACCCTGCCAGCATCACCGACTCGGTGCTCTCGATGGTGTGGAGCCTCTTCTCACTCTTCCCCGCCGTCATCGCCGTCATCATGATTGGCCTCACCTATATCTACCCCATCAAGAAATAGCCCCATGCCCACCTGTCCTCCCCTATGCTGCGACACCGTCGCAGCCATGAAAGCCGAAATGCAGGAAGTCCTGACGCAGAACATCCTGCCCTTCTGGATGGACAAGATGCAGGACCGCGAGCGCGGCGGCTTCTACGGCCAGATGACCGGCCGCTACGAACTGCGCCCCGACGCCCCCAAGGGTGCCATCCTCAACGCCCGCATCCTCTGGTCGTTCTCAGCCGCCTACCGCGTGCTGCGCCGACCGGAGTACCTCGAAATGGCCCGGCGCGCCAAGGACTACTTCGTGGCCCGCTTCATCGACCCTGACTTCGGCGGCGTCTACTGGAGCCTCGATGCTGAGGGCCGGCCCCTCGACACCAAGAAGCAGTTCTACGCCCTGGGGTTCGCCCTCTACGCCCTCTCGGAGTATGCCCGCGCCACCGCCGACAGCGAGGCGCTCGGCCATGCCCTTAGGCTCTTCGACTGCATCGAGCAGCACGCCCTCGACCCGCAGCATGACGGCTACATCGAGGCCACCACGCGCGACTGGCAGCCCATTGCCGACATGCGCCTCAGCGACCTCGACCAGAACTACCCCAAGTCGCAGAACACCCACCTCCACATCCTCGAGCCCTACACCAACCTCCTCCGCGCCCTGCAGGAGCTCCGCCCCTCCAGTTCTCCAAGCCCCTCCAGTCCGCTGTGCAGCGGCGGTGCCGCTGCCCCCCTCGCTGTCCCCGCTGCCCCCCTCGCCGCCGTCTCCGCCGCCCTCCGCCGCCTCATCGCCATCTTCACCAGCCGCATTCTCAACCCCGAAACCCACCACCTCGACCTCTTCTTCGAGATGGACTGGACGCGCGGCGGCCGCCGCCTCGAGAGCTACGGCCACGACATCGAATGCTCCTGGCTGCTGCATGAGGCCGCCCTCGTGCTGGGCGACGCCGACGTGCTGGCCCAAGTCGAGCCTGTGGTGAGAATGGTGGCGAAAGCCAGCGAGAAGGGCCTCAACGCCGACGGCTCGATGACCCACGAGGCCAACCTCGACACCGGCTACGTCGACGCCGACCGCCACTGGTGGGTACAGGCCGAGAACGTCGTGGGCTGGATGAACATCTACCAGCACTTCGGCGATGCCTCAGCCCTCGACAAGGCCCAGCGCTGCTGGCAGTACATCAAGGAGCAGCTCATCGACCGCGAGCACGGCGAGTGGTACTGGAGCCGCCGTCCCGACGGCACCGTCAACCAGGACGACGACCACGCCGGCTTCTGGAAGTGCCCCTACCACAACTCGCGTATGTGTCTTGAAATCATAGAACGAAACGGTGAAAGGTAAAAAGGTAAAAAAGAAAAAAAGTAAAAAGGTAAAGGTTGAATGTTCAAGTTTGAACCTATCATACAGACCAAACTCTGGGGCGGCAGCAAGATAGCGCGCCTCAAGGGCATCAGCGACCGCAACGACATCGGCGAAAGCTGGGAAATATCGGGCGTCGAGGGCTTTGAGTCCGTCGTGGCCGAAGGTCCATACCGTGGCATGCCCCTCAACCGGCTCGTCGCCACACTGAAGGAGCAGCTCGTGGGCCGCAGCGTCTACCAGCGCCACGGCAACCAGTTCCCGCTGCTCTTCAAGTTTATCGACGCCTGCGACGACCTCTCCATACAGGTACACCCCGACGACGAGGCAGCCCGCCGCAACGGACTGCAGAGCGGAAAGACCGAGATGTGGTACGTACTGCCGTCGGCACCCGTCGCCCGACTCTACAACGGTCTGGCAGTACAGACAGATGCCGAGGGGCTGAGGCGGATGGTGGCCGACAAGACCATCATGCAGGCCCTGGCACAGTATGAAATCAGCGAGGGCGACGTCTTCTTCATTCCCGCCGGCCGCATCCACGCCATCGGCGCCGGCTGCATGGTGGCCGAGATTCAGCAGACCAGCGACACCACCTACCGTCTCTACGACTACGACCGCCGCGACCGCGACGGCCACCTGCGACCGCTCCACATCGAGCAGGCCGCCGACTGTACCGACTACAACGTGCTGCCCGACTACCGCACCCACTACCAGCCCACGGTCAACAAACCGACCGAGGTCATCAGCTGTCCCTACTTCACGACCAGCGTGCTGCCCGTCAACGGCACTGCCGCCGTCGACTGCTCAACAATCGACAGCTTCGTGGTCGTCATGGCCGTCAGCGGTCAGGGCACCCTCACCGCCGACGGCTCCGACACCACTTCCATTCAGGCAGCCCAAACCGTTCTGCTGCCCGCAACCACACAACGCTTGGTGGCCACTGGCAACATGAAACTCCTGCTGACGCATATCCTATAGTTTACGTCGAGAAAAGATATAACATTGCCAATGGATGATAATCCAATGCCTTTGTTTTATCATCCATTGACGCCGTTTTCTCATCCAACGTCGTCGTTTTAACTTAAGTCGGCACCATAGCGCCCTTTAGGCAGCCACTTTCCACCTTTTAGGCCGGCACTTACCACCCTTTAGGCCGACACTTAACGGCAAAAACATCAGGCTTAGAACCGCCTTTTAACACAATAAACGTTAAGAGTGTTTAATTATATTATAATTAAGCGTGGCTTCCTACCTTCCTTTTTTGATTTACATCAATTTTTCGTACCTTTGCCCAACTATAGTTAGCAAAGAGAACTAATTACTGCAACAACAAACGAACATAATAATTATTTAATCAATTTCTTATGAAAAAACTAAAACTTCTATTTGCTGCTTGCACCCTGATTTGGGGGGTTAACCAAGCATGGGCCGTGGATTGGACAGACAAGACTTCTGTCATCACCAATCCTTCATTTGAAACGGATGATGCCACTTCAGACCTAACGAGTTGTGGCTGGGCAACGGATCGTGTAACAGGATGGACTATCACGCCTACTTCTCCTGGCAATGCTCAAATAGGTATTGGTAATTCAAGTTCCACAATTCAGGGTATCGGAAGTACATTTACCCCCAATGCTGGTGATAAGTATTTCTATATGCGCGAAAACTGGAATCCCAATACTACGTTCTCTATCTCGCAGGTAATAGCTGCTGAGGATATTCCCGCAGGTTTCTACCGCTTGACAATAAAGGCCGCCATGTTCTCTAGCGTTGCATCAACTTATACTCTCTCTCTACAGGAAGAAGGGAAAACCGCTGCCACCAATTCATTCAGTTATGCTGGGAAAGCAAATAATGAGAGTTGGAAAGACTGGAGCGTGATGCTTATCAAGGAGAAAGACGATACAAAACTGACAATTACTGCCGCATACAAAACTCCAAGTGAAAACTCTGGCGGCAAGCATTATTGTTTGCTGCTCGATGACTTCAAACTGGAATATCTTGCTCCTACCGACGTGTCATCAACCAACACCTTCGACATGACATCCTGGATTGTCAATCCGTCGTTCGAGTTGAATACGTTTAATGGTACACAGGCTGATGGAAGTTCCATTGGAAACAGTGGTGGTACCATTAACAAGCCCACAGGTTGGACTTGCTTCTTCGATGTAGAGGGTTGGAGAGATTGCTCTTCAAACCAAACAGTTCCCGCAGATGGAAACTATTGCATGAACTCTTGGTTCGGCACTATCCGCGAGCAGAAATTCTACCAGACCATCAACAATCTGCCCGAGGGCGTGTATGAAATCAGCGCACAGGTGCGTACCGACCAGACAAGCACTGATGGAATCTATACATATGGTATTGCAGGTGGAGAAGAATATAAGTCTGCTTCATGGGATGCTTCACAGATGGCAGGAACATGGAACAGCTTTGAAAACTGGCAGACCCTTACAGCCCGTGCATCAGTTATTGGAGGTGGTAGTCTACAGTTCGGTTTGCGCTCAGACAAGTTCGTGCAGTTCGATGATTTCCACCTCACTTATCTTGGCTCTGATTTGCTTCTTACAGAATTGAAGAGTTCATTCAATACGAAGCAGGTAACAGCCAATGACCTTTTAGAAAACTCCGATTATAACAACGTGGTTGGTACTGAAAGAACAACTCTGACAACAAAGAAGAGTGTGACACCAGAAGAAACCGTAGCTGGATGGACAGATGCTGTTAACGACCTACAGGAAGCAATAGATGCTTTCACGGCTGCCAAGACGAACTATGACGCCAATGCAGCCGAGGTTGCTAAGGCTACAGCACTCGGAGTAGCATCTGAAACTATTACCACTTATACTGCCGGTTCTTCCACTACTGCTGCTACGGCTCTGACCAACACTCAGAATCTGAAGGTGGCTGAGTATAACTATGTCACTACCAACTATCAGTATGGCGTTAATCTCGGTGAATGGGCCTCCACGGGTACAAACACGAGTGCTGCAGACTTTGACAACCAGCATTGGAGCGGTACTACCCACAAATACAAGAACCAAAATGACAATAACGGTCAAGGATGGAATGCAAATTCATGGTCTATTGATTTCAATCAGGACGTTTCTCTTCCTGCTGGTAATTATGTCTTCAAGGTTGCCGGTCGTCAGGCTTCGGGCGATCAGGTTACAACAAGTCTTGTAGTTAAGTTGGAAGAAACAACGCTTGGTACAGTTAGTGACTTCCCACGCAGCAACAATGCCCGTGGTATCAACAAGTACGGTGAAACTGCTTTCGAGGGTGATAACAGTGAATTCGCCAACAACGGTAATGGCTTCGGATGGGAATGGCGCTATGTGAAGTTTACGCTTGCAGACGATGCCACTGTGAACATTGCCATTAACGCTGTAGCTACAGCTAAGTACCAGTGGGTCAGCTTTGGCGACTACACGCTGCAGACGGACAACGAGGCCAACATCTCGCTGATTGCCTACAACGTGGCACTGACCAACGCACAGAACGTCATCGATGGGCCAGATTATGCTAATGTAACTGGTTCTGAGAGGACAACCTTGCAGGCTGCCATTGATGCAGATGACAACTTAGAAAAGACTAACAAAACGGCCGTTGACAATGCAACTACGGCACTGAACAATGCTGCCACCGCCTTTACTGCTGCCAAAGATTCGTATAACGCATTAGTAGCAACTAAGGCTTGTTTCGATGATAATGACTATACACAAGATCTTTATCCCTACGCAACAGATAATAAATTTGAAGCTATAGCTACAGCAAATGCGTTAGCTGAGAACACAGCTGAATCGGCACAGACAAAATCGGATGCAATGAAAGCTGCTTACCGGACATTTGTAGAATCAAATGGTATGGCTGAGAAGATTGCTGGTGCCATAGACAAGACTTCGCTTATTGAAAATGCAAATGCACAACAAGGAGACGAAAACGCTGTTACACCAGGTCAGGCTTTCGGATTTACCAAGGGAACAGGAATGTCCAGAAAGAGCGATGAACCTTTCACTGCTGCCGACGGTACTAGTGGAAGCAACTATTTTGACTATTGGAATGGAAGTTCATGGTCAAAAGAAATTTCTCAGACTATCAAGAACCTGCCCGCTGGTAAATATATTTTAACTGTTACTTCGCGTGGTTCCGAGGATTTGACTAAATTCAATTTGAAGGCTGATAACGTTGAAAAGCCAATGAAGCATATTAATGCAGACCTAAATTCCGGAACTTTCGGTCGAGGATGGAATGACAACTATATAGTGTTTGACCATGTAACTTCTGGAGACATGACTTTCAGCATTGACGCAGAAGGAGATGGAGGCAAATGGATGTCTTTTGACCACTTCCGTCTGTTTAAGATTGCAGATATCTTGAATGAAAATGACAATTACACTCCTGAGGCTTCTACATTGGATGTCACTCTGACCCGTACGTACAAGACAGGCTACTGGAATACGTTCTGCGTTCCGTTCGACATCAGCACCCAAGAGTTGAAAGCCGCCTTCGGCGATGATGTGGCTGTAGCTACATACACGGAGGATGCTACAAACCCAGACAGAATCGGTTTCAATTCTATGACAGATCCTTCTATCACTGCTAACGTGCCCGTACTGCTGAAGCCTATCACCGCTCCTCAAGCTAATATCGTCTTCACGAACCGCACCATTCAGACTGGTGAAGCAAAGGTGGAGGGTACAAACTTTGACTTCGTAGGAAACTATAATGTCTTTGATAAAAATCTGCCCGCTGGATCTTACTTCATCAGCAGCAACGTCTTCTACAGGGCTACTGAAACTAGCCAGAGCTCTCTGAAGAGCACCCGCGCCTACATTGAACCGAAGAGCAGCGGAAGCCGCCTGGTCAGCATCTTCATCGACAATATTGAAACCACCGGCATCAACGGTATCACCAACGATACCGCACAGGATGGCAAGGTTTATAACCTGAGTGGCCAACAGGTGAACAAGGTGACGAAAGGCATCTTTGTGAAGAACGGTAAGAAATATGTAGTAAAGTAACTAAAATACAACTGAAATTATGAAAAAGACTTTTTATATAGCTCCTGCCATTGAGGTGTCAACAATAGAAGCTCAAAACATTTGTGTTGGAACAATTGTCGATGCTCAAGCTGGAAATGTTCAGGACATTTCCGTGAACAGCAGTGAAACTCCAGAAGGATTGTCTGGTGACTCACGCAGAGCAAGTGTTTGGGGGGATATGGAAGCAGAGGAGGATTGGTAAACATTCCACCGTCCTCTGTCCCTTCGCGACATAATCAAGCAAGAGGTGAACACTCATCAGTGGTGTTCACCTCTTTTTGTAACCAAAAGAATAATCCTTCACCGTCATGTACAAGGTGGACAATACACAGACGGTGAAGGATTATGCTCTTAGTCTCGTAGATTAGAACGGCTGGATGGTCACGCCGAAGACCATCTGGGCGGTCTGAAGGTAAGGATTAATGTTGACCTCGGCAAAGACGGGCATCTTCGAAAAACCGATGTCAAGCGTCTTTGTGGCACGCAGGGCTGCCTCAACGCAGGCAAAGCCCTCGGCGTAATAGTAGTTGTAGTCGTACTTACCTGTATAATAGCCATTCTCCACCTTCGGCGTGCGGTCACCGGCACTCTCAAAAGGCGTGAAGCCGCCGCGTAACTTCCAGTCGACGCCACCAAGACTGAAAGGAACTCCTAATTCCACATATGTAGAATAGGCGCGGTCGCCGTTCCACTTACGGTCCCTACCCCAGAATACGGTATAGGCCTGCAGGCTGAAATACTTACAGGTATAGCCGATGTTGCCCTCCAACTGGTGGGCACCTTCTTTCTCAATGTGCAGATAGCGATTGTTCTCATCGATGCCAGTCTCCCAATAGTCGGTAACGCCGATGTTGACGCCCCAACGCTCGAAGCCAAGGGTGACATCAATCTCCTGCGGGTCATCGGACGAGAAGCCAGTACTACCAAAGACGCCCAACGACAGTCCCTGCCAACTGGCCGACATAGTGGGCTGTACGGAGAATCCGCCACGATCCTGTCCACGCCATATATAGTGGCTGATAACATCGGCGCTTACGCTTCCTTCAACTCTCTTCTGGGCACCGGCCGTCGTCGGCAACATCAGAACTATCATGACCACGATGGCCTTAAAAGCTGCTTTTTTCATCCTTAGTCTATCTGTTTTCTTGCTTTTGGGTGCAAAGGTACAAAAAAAAGAGAAAAGAGAAATGAGAAATGAGAAATAATTCGTAACTTTGCATCCAAATTGCCAAAAGAACACCAATATGCAAGAAACAAGACAGAACAAAATAGCCCGTTTGCTGCAGAAGGAGCTAAGCATCATCTTCCAGGAGCAGACACGCGCCATGCACGGCGTAATGGTCAGCGTAACGCGTACTAAGATTTCGCCCGACCTCAGCATCTGCACCGCCTACCTGAGCATTTTCCCCTCAGAGCGGGGTGAGGAACTGCTGCAGAACATCGAGCTGAACCAGAAGTCGATACGCTATGCCCTGGGCCAGCGCGTCCGCAACCAGCTGCGCATCGTTCCAGAACTGCGCTTCTTTATTGACGACTCGCTGGACTACATCGACCGTATAGACGAGCTGTTGAAGAAGTAAAAAGGTTAAAAGGTTAAAAGGTAAAAAAGTGAATTTCCCTTTCTACATAGCCCGGCGTTACCTCTTCTCGAAGAAGTCAACACACGCTATCAACGTTATCAGCGGCATCTCTGTAGTAGGTGTCGCCGTGGCAACGATGGCCCTGGTGGTGACGCTGAGCGTCTTCAATGGGTTCCACGACCTCGTGGCCTCGTTCCTCACGTCATTCGACCCGCAACTGAAAGTGACGCCCGTCAAGGGCAAGAGCGTGGCCGCTGACGACCCTCGGCTAACGCAGATACGCGAACTGCCGCAGGTGGACGTGGCCACCGAATGCTTAGAGGACCAGGCGCTGGCCCTCTACGACGGTCATCAGGCCATGGTGACGCTGAAGGGTGTAGATGACAACTTCGACCAACTGACGCACATCGGGGAGATATTGGTGGGCGACGGACAGTTCGAACTCCACGCTGCCGACATGCACTACGGTCTGCTCGGTATCCGACTGGCCGAGACGCTGAACACAGGCTATATGTACGACCATCCGCTGAAAATCTTCGCTCCGCGCCGTGAGGGCCAGTTCGACATGAGCGCCCCCGAGGAGTCGTTCATCGAAGACGAGCTCTACTCGCCTGGTGTGTTGTTCTGCGTCAGACAGGCCAAGTACGACAAGAACTACATCATCACTTCTTTGGGATTTGCGCGCCGCGTCTTCGAGCAGCAGGGCATGGTGTCGTCGTTAGAGCTGCGACTGAAGCCCGGCAGCAACTTTGAGTCGGTAAAAAAAGAGATGCAGACTATTGCGGGCGACGACTTCTACGTGAAAGACCGCTTCGAGCAGCAGGACGAGACCTTTAAGATTATGAAGATTGAGAAGCTGATAGCCTACATCTTCCTAACCTTCATACTCATTGTGGCCTGCTTTAATATTATCGGTTCGCTATCAATGCTGATTATCGACAAGAAGGACGACGTCGTCACCCTGCGCAACCTCGGCGCCTCCGACAAGGTTATTACACGCATCTTCCTGTTCGAAGGACGACTCATCTCCATCCTTGGTGCTGTCATCGGCATTGGCATTGGTCTGCTGCTCTGCTGGCTGCAGCAAACCTACGGACTGGTGAAGCTCGGCTCCAGCAGCGGCTCGTTCGTCATCAACGCCTACCCCGTCAGCGTTCACCCCGAGGATATCCTGCTTATTCTCGTGACAGTCATTGCCGTCGGATTCCTTGCCGTCTGGTATCCCGTCCGCTACTTCTCTCGCCGACTGCTCAGCTAAGGCCTTTCGTCACTTCTCCAGCGTTATCTTCTCAACCTCCACTGGTTCGTGCAGGAACAGTTGAGCCTGCTCCTTGAACTTGTCGGGGTTCTCAGTGGTCATATAATGGACGGTGGCGCCCTTCGAGCAAAGCTGCTCCATCTGAGGATGACGTTCAAGATAGTGCTGCAGGCTGTCGGCAACATACTCGCCTTGCGGCACAACGCGGACGCCATGGGGCAGATACTTCAGAATCTTGGGCATCAGCAAGGGATAGTGTGTGCAGCCCAGAATGAGACAGTCGATCTTGGGGTCGAGGCGCATGATTTCGTCGATGCGCTTCTTGACAAAGTAGTCGGCACCAGGCGAATCGGCCTCGTTATACTCCACCAACGGTACCCAGAACGGGCAGGCCACCCCCGAAACCTTGATGTCAGGATGCAGCTTCTGGATTTCCATGTTGTAGCTCTCGCTACGGATTGTTCCCTCGGTGGCGAGCACGCCCACATGGCGGCTATCGGTGAGAGAACCGATGACCTCGGCCGTCGGGCGGATGATGCCTAACACGCGGCGTTCAGGGTCCCACTGCGGCACATCAACCTGCTGGATGGTGCGCAAGGCCTTGGCTGAAGCAGTATTACAGCCTAATATAACAAGGTGGCACCCCATCTGGAAGAGTTTGGCGACAGCCTGCCGTGTAAACTCATAGACCACGTCAAACGAACGTGGTCCATAAGGCGCACGGGCATTGTCGCCCAGATACAGATAATCGTATTCGGGAAGCAGCTGGCGTATACCATGCAGGATGGTCAGTCCGCCGTAGCCGCTGTCGAATATACCGATGGGACCTGGACTACTTGAAAGCATCTTTCACAAGCTGGTTGATATCGTCGCCCATATCGGGGTTGATAAAAGGCACAGCACCGGCATCGGTATTGAGGATAAAGGCATAGCCACGCTCACGGCCTATCCTCGACAAAACATCCTCTAACCTTTTCCTGAGCGGAGCCATCGCCTTAACCTCGGCCTCGGCCAATTCCTGACGGCCCTGAGCCTTGAAGCTGACGTTGCGTTCCAGCAGCTCCTTCAGTTCTGTCTGCCGCTTGCGCAGGATGGTCTCAGGGAAGTCGCGCTGACCCTCCAAAAACTCTTCATACTTCAAGTTGAAGTCCTGTTCCACCCGCTTCATCTCAGCCTCATACTGCGACCGCATGTTAGCCAGCGTATTCTTCACAAGCGCATAGCCCGGCATGGCAACAAGGACACTGTCGTAGCTAAGATAGCCAAAACGAAGCTGGAGCGGAGTGTCCTGCTGCGCCTGAGCAGTCGTAAGCACAAGGCTGGCGAATATCATTAAAACGATTCTTTTCATTTTCTTTTTCCTTTCTTGTGGGCAAAGGTAATCATTTTTTGTGAATTGACCATTTATTTCTCATCTTTTTTTTCTTACATTATTCTTTCAACCGTTGTCGCCAACTATTTACAAGACCGAGAGAAAGTTCTTTGTATTCACAAAAAACCTGCATCGCTGACAAGCGGTGCAGGTCATAAAAGGTTTTAACTAATTATACTTATTTCAGTCCTAACTTCTGCTTCACCTGAGCAGTAACATCGGTAGAGAGGGTCGTCGAGATGTAGGGGATACCGGCTCCCATCTCCATGATGTAGACATAACCGCCAGCCTGGCCGACAGACTTGATAGCGTCGAGCACCTTAGTAGTAATGGCCTGCATCTTCTCTTGCTGGGCCTTGGCCAGAGCCTGCTGGTTGTCCTGGAAGCTCTGCTGAATCTTCGTGTACATGTCCTGCAGTTCCTGCTGACGGCGCTGCTTGATGTTATCGGGCAGCGTAGCCTGCTCCTTTTCAAAGGCATCGCCCTTCTTCTGCAGCTCATCCTGCATCGACTTCAGGTCGGCCTCATACTGGTTAGTCAGAGCCTCAATCTCGGTCTTTGCCTTGTTGTACTCAGGCATGGCCTGGATGATTTCCTGTGTGTTCACATGACCGAACTTGGCCTGTGCGTTAGCGGTTGTGAAACCGCAGATGGCGCAGAGAGCGCCAATGATAAACTTCTTCATTGCTTTCGTATTATTAAAAATGTTGATATTTAAGGGACGTAACGGGGTGTGACAGGTTTAATTGCTATAACCTAATTTCCCCAGTACCTCGTTTGAGATGTCGATTTTGGGTGAGCCGAAGATGATGCCGGTGTCGCTGGCACGATCGAGTACCAACTGGTAGCCACGCAGTTCGCTGATGTCCTTGATGGCGTTGTAGATTTCGTCCTGGATGGGCGTCATCAGTGATGTACGCTTCTTGAACAGCTCGCCCTCGGGGCCGAAGTACTTGCGCTTCAGCTCGGCGGCCTGCTTCTCTTTCTCAACAATGGCATCCTGCTTGGCCTTCTTCTGCTCGGCCGAGAGGAAAACCACCTCGTTCTGGTAGTTCTTGTACATGGTCTGCGCCTCGGTAGTCAAGGCGTCGACCTCAGCCTGCCACTTCTTCGAAACCTGCGAGAGTTGTTCGTTGGCACGCTCATAGGCGGGAATGTTCTTCAGGATATATTCCATATCCACTAACGCGAACTTCTGTGCTTGCATCGACAGAGCCGATATGCACATGGAAAGGATAAATAGGATTTTCTTCATAATTTTCAATTGTCAATTATCTATTATCAATAATCAGAACTCTTGTCCCAGAATGAAGTGGAACTGGCTACCGCCACGGCTCCAACCACCACTGGTATAGACCTTGTCGAAACCATAGGCCCAGTCGATACCCATCAGGCCGACCATGGGCAGGAAGATACGAACACCGGCACCGGCAGAGCGTTTCATGTTGAAGGGGTTGAACTTCTTGATGTCAGCCCAAGCATTACCGCCCTCAATGAATCCAAGTCCGTAGATGGTTGTGTTGCCCAACATGAAAGGATAGCGCAGCTCAAGCGTAAAACGGTCGTAGGCATAGGCATTGTTCGACGTACGGCGACCAGATGACTCTGTGTAAGCCGATGAAGTAGAGATAGAGCCGTTGTCGTAACCACGCATGCCGATGGTCTCCTCAGCATAGCTGTATGAATAGCCGCTCATGCCGTCGCCACCTACATAGAAGGTCTCGAAGGGCGACTTCTTGTCCTTGTTATAGGAACCGAGGATACCCAGTTCCACACGAGTCATCAGCACGAAGCACTTCTGGGCACTCGACAGAGCAGTGAACGTGCGTGACTTGAACTTCCACTTATGGTACTCAATCCAGCGGTACATGTCCTGCAACTCATTCTCGTAGGTAGCTGAGTTAGGATTAAGTGCCAGACCGGCATAGTCCTTGCCATCGAAGAGCGACCAAGGCGGAGTCATGGTCAGCGAAAGCATGAACTCCGAACCGCGGCGCGGGAAGAGCTGGTTGTCGGTCGACATACGGGACAGCGTCAGACCCAGGTTCAGGTTGTTACAGTTACCGTTGGCGATATAGAAGTAGTTCCAGTCGCGCAGCATGTAGCGAGTATAGCCCAGCGTGGCCATGAACTGGAAGTAGTCGTCGGGCCAGCGCAGTCGCTTTCCCCAACCGAGAGAGGCACCGAACATACGGATGTTCTTGTCGTCGTCGAGCATCGACTCGTAGTTGTAGGCATAGTTGTTGTACATACCATAACCGTAGCCATAACCATAGCCGCCGTATAGGCTATTGTAGAGGGCATTGTTACGGTAGTAACTTGAGATATCCGACTGCTTAGAGTAGAACAGGCTAACTGAGAGCGAGTTGGGGCGCTTATTGCCAAACCATCCCGTAGAGTAGCTGGTAGAAATCTGGCTATAGTACGAACCGTTGGTCTGGAAGTTGACACCGAGCTGCTCGCCGTCGCCAATAGGCATGATGCCGCGGTGCATCGAGTTGCGACCGAAAAGGTTACGCATCGAGAAGTTGTTCAGCTTCAGGCCGATACGGCCAATGACACCCGTCTGTCCCCAGCCGAGCGAGAACTCAATCTGGTCGTTCGACTTCTGCTCCAGCTCCCAGTTGATGTCCACCGACCCGTCATCATTATTGGGCTTGACGTCGGGGTTCACCTTCTCTGGGTCGAAATGTCCCATCGAGGCCAAATCGCGGGCCGAACGCATCAAGGCCTCCTTCGAGAAGAGGTCACCGGGCTTGGTACGCAGTTCGCGGCGCACCACCTCCTCATACAGTCGGTCGTTACCATAGATACGCACATGATTCAGGTGAGCCTGCGTGCCCTCCCAGATACGCATCTCGAGGTCGACGGAGTCGCCGACGATATTAACCTCCGTGGGCTGCAGGTTATAGAAAAGGTAACCGTTGTTCCAGTAGAAGTTGCCGACGGCATCCTCATCCTCAGTCAGTCGTTTCTGCATCTGACGCTGGTTGTAGACGTCGCCCTTCTTCATGCCGAGCAGCTCATCGAGCTTGTCAGTGGGGAGAACGGTGTTACCGACCCATGTAATGTTACGCAGGTAGTATTTCTGTCCCTCCTCGACGCGAACCAGCACGTTGACGTGCTTCTCGTCAGCGTTCCAGACAGAGTCCTCAAGGATGGTCATGTCGCGATAACCCAGTTCGTTATACTTATTGACAAGAGCCTCCTTGGCCTCCTTGTAGCGCTCGTCGGTAAACTTCTTGGCCTTCATGAAGCCCGACAGCTTGCCAGCCTCGTGTATCTTGCCGAATGCACCTTTGGAAAAGAGCGACCCCTTGATTTTATTGGACTTCAGGTTCTCATTACCTTCAAAGATAAGGTTGCGCACCTTCATCTTGGCTTTCTTGTCGACGTTTACATCCAGAATAACCTGATTCTTGCCCGAGACGTCGTCGCGCTGCATAATCTCAATCTCGGCATTCTTGTAGCCCTTAGAGTCAAAATACTTCTTGGCAAGAATCTTGGCGCGGTCAATCATGTTAGGCGTTATCTGCGCGTTCTTCATGATGCCGAGCTTGGCCTCCATGTCCTCGCGCTCCGACTTCTTCAAGCCGATATAGTTGATTTCGCTGACGCGGGGCCGCAGGGCCAGATGTATGCAGAGGTATATCTTCGAGCCTACAATGGAGTCGGCCGTAATCTTCACACGCGAGAAGAGTCCGTGACGCCAGTAGCGCTTCACGGCCTCGGTAATCTCCTGTCCGGGCACCTCTATCTCCTGCCCCACTGACAGTCCCGAGAGGTTGGTGAGCACGTAGTCTTCGTAGCCCTCGACGCCCTCGACAGCCAGGCCGCCGATTTCGCAGGTGCGAGGCGTTCCGGCATACGAGATGTCAGGGTTGACTATCTTGTCCTGAGAGAAGGCGCCAAAGGGTAATAAGATAAAAAGCAACAGAGAGACCCACCCCCTGCCCCTCCCTGTATGGAGGGGAGTGAATAGCCTGTCTGCAGTTTTTAATATGTTATATTTCATCATGTTTCTATATGTCGCTATAGAGTAATTACTCCCCTCCTTTACAGGGAGGGGCTGGGGGTGGGTCTTTCGCTCTCCACTTGTGCCTCCGTCTTACCGAAGCGGCGCTGCCGACTCTGAAAGTCGATGATGGCCTTGTGCAACTCTTGCTCGTCGAAGTCAGGCCAGTAGGTGTCGCAGAAGTACAGCTCCGAGTAGGCTATCTGCCAAAGCAGGTAGTTGGAGATGCGCAGCTCGCCACCCGTGCGGATGAGCAGGTCGGGATCGGGCATGAAGTTAGTGCAGAGGTGCTGGCTGATGAACTCTTCGGTGATGTCCTCGGCACGGATGCCGCCAGTCTTCAAGTTCTTAAGAACGTTGTTGGGCAGCTTCATATCGTTCACCTCGGTCACGATTTGTCGCACAGCCTCAGTGATTTCCCAGCGGCTACTGTAGCTCATGGCTACAACCATTGTCATGCCGTCGTTCTTGCCGGTCAGTTCCTCCATATAGCGGATTTTCTCCTGCACACTGTCAGGCAGTCGCTTCCTGTCGCCGATGAGCCGGAACTTCACATTGTTGTCGGTGAAGAGTTCCATCTCGATGAAGCTGAGCACCAGCCCCATCAGCGCCTCAATCTCATAGGCGGGGCGATTCCAGTTCTCTGTCGAGAAGGTATATAGCGTCAGATACTTCACGCCGAGCCGTGCGCACTCTGCCGTGATTTTCTTCACCGTGTCGAGTCCGGCCTTGTGGCCGAAGGTGCGGTCCAGTCCACGATCGGTAGCCCAACGCCCGTTGCCGTCCATGATGATGGCAATGTGCTCGGGGATACGTGTCATATCCAATGTCTGATTAGTCTCTGTCATTATTACATGTTTTACATTTTGCCCATATATCGTAGGTCAGCGAGACCTGCAATGCACCGTAGCAGTCAGTGTTCTTGAACAGTCCGGTGCTCTTAATGCCATAAGGGTCGACCACGCCGTCGAGCTTGTCGCTGCCCGTGAAGTGCATGCGCCATTCGGCAGTCAGATTCAACCTGTCGCGTACCTTATATTTTACGCCCAAGCCCAGCGGCACGTTCATGGCCAACACACCCTTCTCGGGAGTGCTTGCATGGCAGACGCCCAGCCCGAAGGCTATGAAAGGCGCCACTTGCTTGGCGCCGCGGTATTCACGTCCAGTGCCATAAGCCCAGAAGTTGTACTCGAAGCGCACACTGCCATCGATCAGAGCGTTACTGAACGACTGCGGCAACTGCTCGCCCTCAGGGTACCATGTCTGCACGTCGGACAGTTGTCCCTTCAACTTTCCATAGCCCACGTTAAACACCCACGACATGCGCGGGTTCGAACGGTATTTGGCCACCAGGCTCCCCATGGGCTGCTGGTTCTTCAGCAGATTACCATTGTAGTCGCCCAGATAGTTGACCACGCCAATGCCGCCGCCGATCTCCATCCTGTACTCAGGGTCCTCCTGTGCCCTCATGGCAAGGACACCTATCAGCAACAGAACAACGACCAGCACGCGTCTCATAGGCTCACTTGGTCAGTTTTCCATACCATACGACGCCCGCCTCGCTCTCCATAAGCCAGATGGCACCGTCGCTGTCAGTAGCCGCAGCGGCCACCGAACTCACTGGACTAACCAACTGTGACGTCGTCTTCCATGTGATACCCTGGTCACGGCTTTGGTATATATTACCATTGCTGTCGACAGCCAGTACACTGCCGTCAGTATAAGGCAGCAGCCAGTAGCTCTGTCCCTTGGGCAGGTAGTAGTGGTTCCCCTCGTCACGAGGCAGATATGTCCACTCCGTGGGTTGATCGCTGTCAATCAGCCGACGCCAGACGACCACCGATTTGTCGACGAGGTCGTTGTCGCCTATCATCAGGGCATACACAATACCCTTATCCAGATTCCAGCAAGTGGAGCTATAGTTCCGAACCGGAAGCAGCGCGTTGTCATCGCCGTTGACAGGCTCCTCGACAGCAGTTGCCCAATGGTCGCTGCTGGCCACAATACCATGACCATCTGGACTGATGTCAAACAGCCAGCCGGCGTTGTATGGCTCTGGCATTTGTGTGCCGGAAGCCATCTGAGTCCACTTCATCTTACCCGTCTCCTGCTTGCGCACATTCAGCGTCACCATGTAATCACGGCTACCAGAGCCGTCGGTGGAGAAGACGCGGAACAAGCGAGGATACGTAAAGTCGATGGAATCTTTCCCCGACTGGAAGTATACAAGCGTGTCGCTGATTATCGACTTAACGTAGACCACGCCGTTGTTTCTCGTCGTGACATTACAGATGATATGGGCGCAATCGGTACCATAAGGCAGCGAGTCGATATTGTAAATCCGATGGTTCAGCTGGTCAATAGTCATCTTGTAAGCATCCCCGGCATAGGTGGACTTGTAGACTGTATCTTTTCCTTCTTTCGTGGTCGTATGCAGATATCTGTTGAGCGTGCCCAACTTAAAGGTACTAACCGCCATGTCGTCGTAGAGCGTCGTCTCATTATCGCTTGAATTCAGACACGACGTCAACAGCCAACTGACCGTGAGCAAGCCACAGATAACCTGGAAAACTCTTTTCATCGAATATTCAATTACAAATTTGGGTGCAAAGTTACGCACTTTTCCCAAAAAAACGCTCACTTTCGCCCGATTATTCTATAAAATAAGGATAAAATACGTGTTTTTAAGTTTGTTTTAGGTTTACCAACAAAAAAAGAGTGCGGTATGAATCACTCACCCCGCACTCCTTCTAACGGATGTTAGTCATTGTCAGTGTAACTACGCATAACAACGTTGTCATAGCCACAACAACCAACATGACCGTTGTTTGAAAATCTAATAACATAATCTTTACCTTAATCTATTAACTATTAACCTAATGAATAACGACGTAGTCTCACGACTACTGAGTACAAAGGTACGAAGAAGTGAGGAGTTAGAAGTGAAAAGTGAAAAGTTATTGCCTAAAACACTTTGCTTTTTGACATATATCAAAAAGAAAATTGGCCGCACCTTCACGGCACGGCCAACTTATCACTTATCACTTTTCACTTCTTAGAGTTTCGGTCCTGCAGCGACCAAAGCCTTACCGGCCTCGTTGCCCTCGTACTTCTTGAAGTTCTTGATGAAGCGGGCAGCCAGATCCTTAGCCTTCTCTTCCCACTCGTTACGGTTCTGGTAGGTGTCGCGAGGATCGAGAATGCCCCAAGCCACGCCGTTGAGCTGTGTGGGAACCTCGAAGTCGAAGTAAGGAATCTTCTTCGTGGGAGCGTTCAGGATGTCGCCACCCAAGATGGCGTCGATGATACCGCGGGTATCCTTGATAGAGATACGCTTGCCTGTACCATTCCAACCGGTGTTCACCAGATAAGCCTTGGCACCGCTCTTCTCCATCTTCTTCACCAACTCCTCAGCATACTTCGTGGGGTGCAGCTCGAGGAAGGCCTGGCCGAAGCAAGCACTGAAGGTAGGAGTCGGCTCGGTAATGCCGCGCTCAGTACCGGCGAGCTTAGCTGTGAAACCAGAGAGGAAGTAGTACTTCGTCTGCTCCGGGGTCAGGATGCTCACGGGAGGCAGTACGCCGAAGGCATCGGCACTGAGGAAGATGACGTTCTTTGCCTCGGGACCGGCGCTCTTGCCGTTCACCTTCTGGGCAATCTTCTCGATGTGGTTGATGGGATAGCTCACGCGGGTGTTCTCGGTCACGCTCTTGTCGGCGAAGTCAATCTTGCCCTCAGCGTCAACGGTGACGTTCTCGAGCAGGGCATCGCGGCGGATGGCGTTGTAGATGTCGGGCTCGCTCTCCTTGTCGAGGTTGATAACCTTGGCATAGCAGCCACCCTCGAAGTTGAACACGCCCTCGTCGTCCCAGCCGTGCTCGTCGTCGCCGATGAGCAGGCGCTTCGGGTCGGTGCTGAGCGTGGTCTTACCAGTGCCGCTGAGACCGAAGAAGATAGCGGTGTTCTTACCCTCCATGTCGGTGTTGGCCGAGCAGTGCATCGAAGCGATGCCCTGCAGGGGCAGATAGTAGTTCATCATCGAGAACATACCCTTCTTCATCTCACCGCCGTACCATGTGTTGATGATGCACTGCTCACGGCTGGTGGTGTTGAAGGCCACGCAGGTCTCTGAGTTCAGACCCAGTTCCTTGTAGTTCTCAACCTTGGCCTTCGAAGCGTTGTAGATGACGAAGTTCGGCTCGAACTTCTCCAGCTCCTCAGCGGTGGGCTGGATGAACATGTTCTTCACGAAGTGAGCCTGCCAGGCCACCTCGACGATGAAACGAACGCGCAGACGGGTAGCCTCGTTGGCACCGCAGAAAGCGTCCATCACGTACAGGTTCTTGTTGCAGAGCTCCTTGATGGCAATCTCCTTGACGGTCTTCCAAACCTCCTCGGTCATGGGGTGGTTGTCGTTCTTATATTCTTCGCTGGTCCACCACACCTTGTCCTCGCTCTGTGCATCCTTCACGATGTACTTGTCCTTAGGCGAGCGGCCGGTGTAGATACCAGTCATCACGTTTACAGCGTTCAGCTCAGTGTTCTGACCTTTGTCAAAACCGGTCAGACCTTCCTTAGTCTCTTCCTCATAGAGGAACTCATACGACGGATTGTGGGCAATCACGGTTGAACCAGTGATGCCATACTGTGTCAAATCTAACTTTGCCATACTTTTGTTGTTATTTTTTTGTTATGATGAATACTCACTCTTTTTACGGGTGCAAAGGTACGAAAAAGAATTGAAAACTGATAATTGAAAAAAGAGAAATTGACGACGTGCGCGCCTTTCTGCGTTAAAGTATCAAAAAACAAATGTCGAAGCGGCTCTTTTGCCACTTCGACATATCAAAAGGTGTGCGCGTTCACCGTTGTTCGTCGACAACACTCACGGAGTCAGTCTGCTCCACCACTTCCAGTGAGTCCTCCGTCACATACTCGACGGTGTCATCGCCAATGTCGTAAGGCTCCGGCTGGTAGTTCTTCGGTGCCGGACCGTAGCAGGCCATAAACAGCAGTGCCGAGGACCCAATGCCGAGCCACGTCAGCATCTGTGTCAGCACTTTGTTCTTACACTTGTTCCATCTTCTCATTGCCATATGTATTTCATATTTTACGTTTCATATTTTATGAAAAAAAAGCACTTAACCAGAAGGACGTTTTTGCAGATCGATAAGGAATTGCTCAAGCGTAATAACATTCACTTTGGGGAATGGTATATCCTTTAACACATTGAAGTGTTTATCTTCACTTACAAGAAAGTCCGCACTGGCTATAATAGCACAATCAACAAACTTGTTATCGTCTGGATCTTGGGCAATCAACTCAAAATGATAATGTGGATCAAAGAATTTAATACAATTACTCTTCAGCAAAGCATTTATGATTCTTATTGCAAACGTATGGTTGACTTTCTGGGTGAGTATTTCGAGGTATTCACTTAATATGTCATTACTAACACAAATAATAAATTCTTCGTTAAGAAAAGCCTCCCACACCAAACGATACTTACTCCGCAACGGTATCATGCGAAGCAGACAATTGGTATCAACGACTACTTGCCTCATCAGCCTATTACATTTTTGGATGATATGGAGTACGCATATGTTCGTGTCTCCAACTCTCAATTACCTCATCGTTGAGAACTCCCTCATCCCATAGGCGATTCATTTCTTTGTCAGCCAATTTGGCAAAGAACAAAGACAATGTGTGTTTCAACTCACGTAAGTCTTCCTCCGAATCCAAATGGGCTACAGAGTTTAATAGTTCTATTTGTGCAGCATTAAGAGGCTGCCTTACCATTGTTGCCATAGCTACTCTATTTAAAATTATCGGTGCAAAGATACAAAAATAATCTTAAACGCAAGCACTTTCTAAAGGAAAAAGAGAGGAATATAAAAAAATGCCTGCCAGAGAAAACTCCAGCAGGCATTACTTTGTTATGTATTCTTCGTTGATTACTCGCCAAAGATGAACTTACCCATCGGGATGCGGGACTCGGGATCGAGCTCGCCCTCAATGTCTATGCCACCATAACCAATATCGAACGGATCTTCACCTGTGACGCCGCTGGCGGCAATCATCTCTTCGGTCATATATTCCAGTATCTCCGTCTGGGGAGCAAAATATACTTTCTTCATAGCTGTCTTCATTTACTTTTTAATGACTTTCTTACCATTCACGATATACACGCCCTTACCGGCCTTGTCAACACGCTGTCCACTCAGAGTATAAATCTCTTCGCCGTCGGTAGTCTTGATTCCCTTGATAGCAGTAACATCGTCGAACGTAATGTTGATACGAGCACTAGCCTCATCGTAAGCAGCCAGGATATCGAAGAACTCAAAGTAAGCACGGAAAGCCTTCATTGGCTTACTGCTACCCTTTGAATACCAGAACTTGCCACCACTAAGGAACAAAGACTCAGCAGGAACTTTTGCACCAGCAACATAGGTACCCGTCATAGAACCAAGAGTAGCTCTCTTGCCTACCTCTACATAAGGTTCATCTTCAGGAGCAATGTCAACGCCCTCGACAGTAAACTCGGTCACTTCCTTAGAAGTCTTAATTACGTAAGGATGGTTAGCTTCAATAGCAGAAACACTTTCGAACTGAACAACAATTGCAGTAACGTCTTTACCTTCTGTCTCTGAAGTCCAGGCTTTGAGATCGCCAATCACAACTCCGTCACCGAAAGCTTCCTTTACCTGTGCCTCGGTCATGTCAAACGGAAGAACGATGGTGCTCCATGTGTCAGCAGCAATAGTGCGCTCAACCTTCACGTTAACTCCTGTTGCAGCCTTGGGAGCCTCAGTAGCATTCTCGCTAAGTGTAACAGAAAGAGCATTTACCACATTAACATCAAAAGTGACGTCATCAGCATAATCCTTATCAGTAAAGCCATAGCCAAATGCTATCTTACTCAACGTAATCTGATAAGTTCCTAATTTTACGTCACTGGCAACTGAGAATTGAATAGTGACCAAATCTTCAACTTCAGCATTTGCAATGGCTTTAGATGATGAAATGGGAACAGTAACAATTCCATCTGCATCTACAGTATTTACTGTTGCAGAAGAGCCTGGCCATACATCAGTATTGGTCTCCTTGTCTGTTGCTACAGTATTAAAACCTACTGGGAATTTAACGTCAAATTGCAATGACTTATAAGTATCTGCTTTACCTTCACTGAGGCTTAGTGTAAAAGAAGCTGTTGTACCTGGTACTACATCAACAGGAGCAACACTGACTTTTTGTGCATTTACTGCAGTGCCAATAAAGCCAAAGCATGCTACTAAACAAAAATAAAACTTTTTCATATCAATCTTCTTATTATTCATTAAAATCACTTCTCATTTTGGCGACGAACTCCTTAATCAATGATGCATCTTGAGCGTCAACAGCACCATCACTGTTTACGTCTGCCACAATAATCTCATAATTCGGGTCATCGTTTGCTATCATCTTCGCAACATTCTGCTGAATGAGTGAAGCGTCTTGAGCATCGATAAAGGTGTCCATGTTAACATCGCCAAGCAAACCTGCAACATGAGTGTCAATGTCAACACCAGAGAGCCCTGATTTCTCCACAAAGATTACATCACTGAACGCAATGTTCTTAGCAACATAGTCATCTGCAGCTGTCACATTGATAATCAAAAGGTCGCCTGCGTTGCCGGAAAAAGCCTCATTACCTGTATTTCCCTCATATGAGTAAGACACGACTTTCATGGTGCTTGCATCCTCCTTGTTAAACTCCAACTTGTGAGAAGCATCTTTGCGATCGGTCAGAACAGGATTTGCATCAGCAAATACCAAACCAGTAGGCAGTTTGATTGTCATCTGGAATGCCGTGTAATCAGTAGCATTCTTCAGCTGAATAGCCAACTGCTTTGTCTCACCCGGCTTAACAAAAGCCGTCACTTGATCATCTGCCCAAGCGTTTGAGGTGGCTACCAAAACGAGGCAGAGGGCTGAGAATTTACGCAGGCGCGCAGCCCACGAACATTGATTGTTTTGTTTCATATTAAACATTATTTTAAGGTATCAGTTTATAAACTCCGCTGCAAATTTAAACAATTTATTTGGATTATACAAATATTTCTATGTTTTTTTCGATTTTTTTTGCGTATCTTATTTCGACTACTGTTTTAGTAAGAGTCCAATGAATTTCCTTTTTCACCGTCGCACCTTATTGCAGGTAGAGGCCGAACTGGAAACAAACTATTTGTTTGCATGTTTATACACTACGAGCTGAACGGAGCAAGTGGGCGGGTTGGTCGGATTAAACCGGCAGGTTACTCCGAGCAAAAGGGGCACTTTGCGCAGAGCAAACTCATGGAAGGCCTTTGGGCGACATCCGTCAAAAAGAAAAAGTTCCGACACCTCCCGTGTGACCTCTGCAACCCCGATGTATAAAAGGTTTCCGAGGTTTTGAGACCTCCCGTCAGAGGTCCCGTCAGAGGTCCCTTCGACCTCCCGTCGGCTGTGCTAAGAAAGGTGTAGGCGACGGGAGGTCGACGGGACCTCTTGGCACTTAACCTCCCGTGCTGAAACACCAATGTAGAAAGGCGTTTCGGAAGAAAACGGGAGGATGGGAGGTCTTTTCGTGCTACTCGCTGAACAGCACCTGGACGACGGTCTGGCCGACGGCCTGGAGGGTGTTGCGGTCGATGTGCTGCATATCGTCGTTGACGGTGTGCCACGTCGGGCCGAAGGAGCTGGCTTCGCAGTCGGGATAGAGGGGGATGATGTCGATACAGGGGATGCCTGCAACGCGGTTCAGCGGCAGGTGGTCGTCGGTGATGGCGTTGCCCTCTTCCTTGGGGAACAGGCTGCCGTAGCCGACCGTCTGGGCTGCACTCCACACACGGCGCACGACGTCGGGGGCGAAGGCGAGCGACACCTGCTCCAGATAGAAGCGGGCACCCTGGCCGCCCACCATGTCGAGCAGGATGCCGTAGCGGTAGCGGGGAGCCGAGGCGTCGGCTGCATACTGCATAGCCCAGTACTGGGCACCGAGCGCCCAGGTGTCGGCATCGCTCCCCTCCGTCTCCACCCACTGCGGGGTGCCCCAGTCCTCGGCATCGAAACAGACGAAGTCGACGCCCACGGCGAGCGTGTCGCCCGCCAGCAGCCGCGCCACTTCGAGCATGACGGCAACGCCCGATGCGCCATCGTTGGCAGCCATCACGGGCTTACGGTGGTTGGCCTCGTCAGGGTCGTTGTCGGCCCAGGGCCGGCTGTCCCAGTGAGCACAGAGCAGCAGGCGCGGCGTAAGCTCCGGGCGGTACGAGGCTATGATATTGGTGCTGCGCAGACGGGTATCGTCGTAGCCTCGGAGGTCGGCCTGCTGGAGCGTGACCACCATGCCATACTGGCGGAACTTTGCGGCAATCCACTCGCCGCAGCGGTCGTGGGCCTCGCTGTTCATTGTGCGCGGGCCGAAGTCGCACTGCTGCTGGCAGAACAGGTAGGCCGAGTCGGCCATGAACGTCGGACCAACGGGCTGGGCCGTCGCCGTCTCGACAGTACTTTTCTTGGTGTTGCCGCAGGATAAAAGTAAAAAGGTAAAAAGGTAAAAAGGTAAAAGCCTCTTTACCGTCCTCATTACTTTCCCAATACATCTATTTCTCATCCGTTTTCTCTTTTTACTTTTTTACTTTTTTACCTTTTTACTTTTTTACTTTTTTACCTTTTTACTTTTTTACTTTCTTACCTTTTCTGTACTTGTGTCATGACGCGGAGGAAGTTGCCGCCCCAGATTTTCTGGATATCACGCTCGGAGTAGCGGCGGGCAAGTAGCTGGCGCGTGAAGTTGATCAGCTCCGACGAGTCGCGCAGGCCGCGGATGCCGCCGTCGCCGTCGAAGTCGGTGCCCAAGCCGACGTGGTCGATGCCCATGACGCGGATGGCATGCTCCAAATGGGCGATGGCGTCGAGGACAGTAGCCTCGCCGTCTTTGACTAGGAAACCGTTGTAAAGGGTAATCTGCATCACGCCGCCCGCAGCAGCCAGACGCCGCATTTGGTCGTCGGTGAGGTTGCGGGGATGGTCGCAGAGGGCGCGGCACGACGAATGGCTGCAGACGATGGGTGTCTGACTGATGTCGAGGGCGTCGTAGAACGACTTGTCGCCGGCGTGGCTCAGGTCGACCATCAGTCCGAGGCGGTTCATCTCGCGGATGACCTGCTCGCCGAAGCGGCTGATGCCGTCGTGGGTGTTGCAGCCGCGGCAGGAGTCGCAGAGGTCGTTGTCGCCGTTGTGGCAGAGGGTGATATAGACCACGCCGCGATCGGCGAAGTGCTCGACGTTCTTCAGCTCGCCGCCAAGGGCCAGCCCGTTCTCGATGCCGAGCATGATCGACTTGCGGCCGTGGCGCTTGTTCTCGTAGAGGTCGCCGGGGGTGCGGGCCAGGGCTATGTGGTCGGCATTGGCCTGGACAATCTCCTCAATCTTGTCGAAGATAAGGTCGGCATACTCCGTGGGGCCCTGCACGTCGAAGGCGACCTTGCTGGAGAAGGTCTCGCCCATCTTCGGCTGCGGCAGGTAGGCGACCATGATGGTAGCGTCCTGCCGGCCTTCGGTCATCTTATGCAGGTCGACGAGTATGCGGGGGTCGCGCTGCTCGAAATGTATGCCCTGCGGGAAGAACATCGGCGTGTCGCAGTGGGTGTCGAGCGTCAGCACGCGGTTGTGCACCTCGTGGGCGTGGCGGTAGGCATTAGCCTCAGCGACGAGCCACTCAAACAGGGGCTGGCCGTCGTCGCCCAAGCACTCAGGGTGCCACTGCACGCCGAGGATGCTCTTGTACTCTGAGCTCTCGATGGCTTCGATGATGCCGTCCGTGGCAGTAGCCACGACACGGAACCGCTCGCCCGGCTCGCTGACTGCCTGGTGGTGGAAGGAGTTGACATATAACGTTGAACGTTGAACGTTGAACGTTGAACGTTGCTGTTCGTCCTTATATATATTAAATAAGGTGGAACCTTCGCGGATGGTGACGGAGTGAGTCGGTTCCGAGCGGTCGGCATCCTGCGAATGCTTGACTGCCGACTTTTCACTTTTCACTTTAAACTCTTCACTTCCAATGTCCTGACAAACCTTCCCACCAAGCGCCACGGCCAGCGTCTGAATGCCGCGACAGATGCTGAGCATGGGCATCTGGCGGTTGTAGGCCAGGCGCGTGATGAGCAGCTCAGGCAGGTCGCGCTCGCTGTTGATGCCGCGGAGTCCGGGCACAGGCTCCTCACCGCAGTACAAGGGGTTGATGTCGCCGCCACCGCTGAGGATGAGCGCGTCGATGTGGTCGAGCGTGTTCATCAGCACGGCCTTGTCGGCCGACGGCGGAATGATGACGGGCGTGCCCCCGGCACGGATCACCGACTGATAATAGCCCTTGCCCAGCTTGCAGGTAAGGTCCTCGTAGTTGCCCGTAATGCCAATGACGGGCTGACGGCGGGCAGCGGGATAGCCGCTGTACACCGCGTCGATATGGTTCTCCAGATTAAAACTTTTCACCTTTCACTCTTCACTTTTCACCCTTCACTTCCCACTTTTCACTTCTCAATCTCTTCAAAGTGTACGGGAATCTCGCGCTTGATGCTCTGCTCCAACGAGATAAGCGTCTCTGTGGACGTAACGCCATGAATGCCCTGCAAACAGCCGTTTAGCAGCTCCATCAGCTGCTCGTTGTCGCGGGCATAGAGCTTGACAAGCATGGTGTAGGGACCCGTGGTGAAGTGGCACTCCACCACCTCGGGGATGTGCTGCAGTTCCTCAACCACATCCTTGTACATGGAGCCTTTCTCGAGGGTGATGCCCACGTAGGTACACGTACTGTAGCCGAGGCTCTTGGGGTTCACGTCGAAGCCACTGCCGGTGATGACGCCGGCCTCAATGAGGTGCTGCACACGCTGATGAATGGCTGCACGCGACACATTACACTCTGCGGCAACATCCTTGAACGGAATGCGCGCATTCTTTGACAAGATGCTCAGAATTTTCTTGTCGAGATTGTCGATTTTTTCCATGATAAAGCGTTTTCGTTACATTTTGTCAGCAAAAGTAACCATTTTTGCTGAATTGAGCAACAAAAAAGCGGAAAAAAACAAAAAAATGTGCCACTTTCGTGGCACATTATAAAGATTTTACTTCTTCTTGGCTGTCTTTTTGGCGTTTTTCGCCGCCGGCTTTGCGGGTTCGGCCTTGGCAGGCTCCGCGGGTTTGTCACCGGCTATGCCTACCAACTCGACATCGAAGATGAGAGCAGAGTAGGGCTTAATGTTGCCCGTGTTACGCTCGCCGTAGGCCAGCTCCTGCGGAATGAAGAGCTGCCACTTCGAACCGACAGGCATCATCGTGAGCGCCTCCGTCCAGCCCTTGATGACCTGGTCGGCACGGAACTCCAGCGGCTTGTCGCCATGCTTCTTCGAGGCGTCGAAGACGGTGCCGTCAATCAGGCGACCCTCATAGTGTACCTGCACCTTGTCGGTCCTCTGGGGCACCTGGCCTTCGCCCTGCACCAGAACCTTGTACTGCAGACCAGAGGCGGTGGTGATGACGCCCTCCTTCTTGGCATTCTCCTTCAGGAACTGTACGCCAGCCTCGCGGTTAGCACCGTAAAGCTTCTCGTCCTTGGCCTTCTTGTCGACTTCCTGTTTCATCTTGAAGAACTCCTCGGCAGCAGCCTGACTGAAGTGCGTGCTGTCCTGCTTCATGGCGTCGATGAATCCACGATAGAAGAGGTTGGCGACGATGGTGTCGGGAGAGTCCTTGAAGTCGCCGCTGATGCCGGGCAGCATGCGGCTGTTCACCTGGTTGGCAATCTCGGCACCAGCTATGCGGGCCTTGGCCTCAGGCGAATCGCCGGCGTTGATCGCCTCCTCGAAAGCCTTGAGGAATGTACCGATGCTGGTAGAGTCGAGACCGTGCTGCTGTTTCAGGAACGGCATCAGACCGTTAGTGATAGCCATACCGGCGGCATAGCTGACGGAGTCGGAGCCGTTCTTCAGTTCCACGGGAACGACGACGGGCTGCTCCTCCTTCACTTCCTTTTTCTTCTTCTTTGCATCGATTGTGCAAAAAGAAGCACTCGCCATCACAGCGAGTGCTAATAATACCACTTTCTTCATGGTTTACTTCTTAGGGTTCACCTCCAAAAGTTCAATCTTGAATACAAGCACCGAGAAAGGCTTGATGATGCCCTGCTCACGCTCGCCGTAAGCCAGATCCTGAGGAATGTAAACCTCCCAGATAGAGCCGGCGGGCATGTGAACCATAGCATCGGTCCAACCCTTGATGGTCTGGTTGCAGCGCAGGGTGATAGGCTCGCCGCGCTTGTAAGAGCTGTCGAAGACAGAGTCGTTGAGCAGACGGCCCTCGTAGTGAACCTTCACGAGCGAGGTGTCGGCGGGAATGGCACCATTACCTTCCTTGATGACCTTGTACTGCACGCCGCTCTCCAGCGTCTTCACGCCGTCTTTCTTGGCATTCTCAGCGAGGAACTTCTCACCTTCCTCCTTGTTGGGGCCATAGGTCTTCTCCATCTCGCGGGCCTTGATCTCCTGCATCTTGGTCTGGGCGACGGTCTGAGCCTGCTCAACGGTCATCAGGCCCTCCTTGCCAGTGGTACCACTGACGAAGCCGGCCATGAAGTTCTTCATCGAGATGGTCTTCGTAGAGTCCTCACCGAACACCTCGTGGTTGATGCCCTTCACCATCTGGTTGGCAATCTGCTGACCAATCTGGATTCCAGCATAGTAGGCGGCCTTCTTCTTGTTGTCGCCAGCGTTGGCGCCTTCGTTCAGACCCTTGATAAACTCGCCCATGTAGGCGGTGTCTACGCCGAGGCGCTCTACGAGATAATCCTTCAGACCCTGAGTCTGGGCCATACCGATGGCATAGCTCATGGAGTCGACATCACTCTTCAGGTTTGCCTTCGGAGTGCCATTGCCGCAAGCGGTAAAACCGGCGGCTACAATAGCCATAGCGGCTACAAACATTAATTTTTTCATTGCTTTTTGTTTTTTTATTATTCGATGTTTCGATATTTCGATATTCCGATGCTTCGAGACTAAATCACCTCAATCAGCTCCACGTCGAAGATAAGCGTTGCAAACGGGGGAATCATCTGTCCGGCACCGCCCTCGCCGTAAGCCAGACGGTAGGGGATGAAGAAGCGGTACTTGGCACCCTCCTGCATCAGCTGCAGACCCTCGGTCCAGCCTGCAATCACTTGCTGCAGGGGGAACGTGGCGGGCTCGCCGCGCTGAACGCTGCTGTCGAACACTGTTCCGTCGATGAGGAAACCCTCGTAGTGGCACTTCACTGTGTCCTTGGCGCTGGGCTTCTTGCCGTTGCCCTCTTTCAGCACCTGATACTGCAGGCCGCTGGGCAATGTGATGACGCCGTCTTTCTTGGCGTTCTCAGCCAGATACTTCTCGCCGGCATCCTTATGAGCCTTGCCCTGCACGGCACGCTCGGCATTGAGCTTCTCTTCCTTCTTTGCGAAATAATCCTGTACAATCTGCTGTGCGTCGCGGTGCTGAACCTTCAGTTCGCTGCCGTTGACGACGTCCTTGATGGCCTGTGCAAAATCGTCGATGTTCAGGTCAGAGGCACCCATTTGTGCCAACTGCTGACCAATGCCCAGACCAAGGGCATAACTTACTTTATCCATGCTTTCTCTTAAATAATAAGGTGTAAATTTTCGAAAATCGGCGCAAAGGTACTACTTTTTAGGGAGTTAAAGGAGTTAAAGGAGTTAAAAGGAGTTAAAGACCGCCACCTTTTGACCTAAAATGCGTATATTTGCACAAATTTAATCGTTTTGTGTATGAAAAAGATAGTTGTATTGACTGGTGCCGGCATGTCGGTGGAGAGCGGCTTGAAGACTTTCCGCGATGCCGACGGACTGTGGGAGGAATATCCCGTAGCACAGGTGGCCACCCACGAGGGATGGCTGGCTGACCCCACGCTGGTGACGAACTTCTATAACATGCTGCGCAAGAAGTGCTGGGGCGTGAAGCCCAACGAGGGACACAAGCTCGTGGCAGCACTTGAGCAGAAGTACGACGTGACCGTGGTGACGCAGAACGTCGACAACCTGCACGAGCAGGCCGGCTCGTCGAAGGTCATCCACCTGCACGGCGAACTGATGAAGGTGTGTTCGAGCAACGATGTCGACGACCCGCGCTACATCCAGCAGCTGACGCCCGACAACTGCGAGATTGCCCCCGGCACGAAGGCCGGCGACGGCTCGCTGCTGCGCCCATACATCGTCTTCTTCGGCGAGGCCGTGCCAAACATCGGCATCGCTGCCGACGAGGTGCAGGAGGCCGACATCCTGATAATCATCGGCACGTCGCTGGTGGTCTATCCCGCCGCCGGACTGCTGCACTACGCCCGTCCTTCGACGCCCGTCTACCTGATCGACCCGAACCCCGTCTCGGCAGGCTCACGTGTGAAGCAGATCCAGAAGGGTGCCTCCGAGGGCATGAAGGAACTCTACGAAATCCTCATGGGCTGAACTCCTGGCATATAATTGTTATTCGCACTTTATATCCTACACTTCGTACACTCCCTACACCTGTTGAACTTTCTTAGGTGTAGGGAGTGTAGGATATAAGGTGCGAATGGCAACTATAATTGCAAGAATGGCCGGCTGAATCGACAAAACCACGCTCGCCGCCAGCCTTCGGAGGCTGGAACCGACACTCGAACCGACACCCTGACGTAAACCCCTGCCTTTTCAGCAAAAGGCGGGGGGTTATGAGCAAAAGGCGCCGGGTTTTGAGCAAACGACATCGCCTCTGCTGAAGATAATGTATGGAAAGTGCATATTTACAAGAATGCGGGGGCAAATATGCACTTTCTTTGCATTTTCTTTGGCATTTCGGGCAAAAATGAATAATTTTGCAGCCGATTTTGCAAAACGTAGTTTAAAACTAAATAGAAAATGGCAGAAGTTTTAGAAGTGAAGGAGCTGGACCAGGTTGTTGTCCGCTTCTCGGGTGACTCCGGCGACGGTATGCAGTTGGCCGGAAACATTTTTTCAACCGTCAGCGCCACGGTGGGAAACGGCATCTCTACGTTCCCCGACTACCCCGCTGACATCCGCGCCCCGCAAGGCTCGCTGACGGGCGTCTCGGGCTTTCAGGTACACATCGGAGCGGGCAAGGTCTACACGCCTGGCGACAAGTGCGACGTGCTGGTGGCCATGAACGCCGCCGCGCTGAAGACGCAGTACCGCTACGCCAAGCCCGGCGCAACGATTATCATCGACACCGACTCATTCGGCCCGAAGGACCTGGAGAAGGCGCAGTTCAAGACCGAGGACTACCTCGGCGAGATGGGCATCGACCCCGACCGCGTTATCCAGTGCCCGCTGACAACGATGGTGAAGGACTGTCTCAGTGAGACTGGCATGGACATGAAGGCCATGATGAAGTGCCGCAACATGTTCGCGCTAGGACTCGTCTGCTGGCTCTTCGACCGCGACCTCAACCTGGTGGCCAACTTCCTGAAGGAGAAGTTCGCCAAGAAGCCCGCCATTGCCGAGGCTAACATCAAGGTGATTCAGGCTGGCTGGGACTACGGTCACAACACCCACTCGTCGACTGTCAACGTCTACCGCGTGGAGTCGAAGGTGAAGGAGCCTGGCCGTTATATGGACATCACGGGTAACAAGGCCACGGCCTATGGCTTCATCGCCGCTGCCGAGAAGGCCGGACTGAAGCTCTATCTCGGCTCCTATCCCATTACCCCTGCTACCGACGTACTCCACGAACTGTCGAAGCACAAGTCGTGCGGCGTTATCACCGTGCAGTGCGAGGACGAGATCTCGGGCTGCGCATCGGCCCTCGGCGCCTCGTTCGCCGGAGCCCTCGGCGTGACCAGCACCTCCGGCCCCGGCATCTGCCTGAAGTCAGAGGCCATGAACCTGGCCGTCATCATGGAGCTGCCGCTCGTCGTGCTCGACGTGCAGCGCGGCGGTCCTGCCACCGGTCTGCCCACGAAGTCGGAACAGACCGACCTGCTACAGGCTCTCTTCGGCCGCAACGGCGAGAGCCCCATGCCGGTGATGGCTGCCACCAGTCCTACCGACTGCTTCGACGCCGCATACCAGGCTTGCAAGATGGCATTGGAGCACATGACACCCGTCGTGCTGCTGACCGATGCCTTCGTGGCCAACGGCTCCGGCGCGTTCAAGCTGCCCGAGATGGACAAGCTCGACCCCATCAATCCGCCATACGTGCCTGAGGAGCTGAAGGGCAAGTGGACTCCCTACATGCGCGCTGAGAACGGCACCCGCTATTGGGCTGTGCCTGGTCGTGAGGGCTTCGCCCACATCCTCGGCGGACTGGAGAAGGACAGCAATACTGGTGCCATCTCGACGAACCCTGAGAACCACGACTTGATGACGCGCCTGCGCCAGCAGAAGATTGCCAACATCGAAGTGCCCGACCTGGAGGTCAGCGGCGACGTCGACGATGCCGACCTGCTGATTGTGGGCTTCGGCTCTACCTACGGCCATCTGCGCTCGGCGATGGACGAACTCCGCCAGAAGGGCTACAAGGTGGCTCAGGCTCACTTCAAGTACCTGAACCCGCTGCCCAAGAACACTGCCGCCGTGCTCTCTAAATATAATAAGGTGGTGGTGGCCGAGCAGAACATGGGTCAGCTCGCCGCCTACCTGCGCATGAAGGTCGACGGCTTCGTGCCCTACCAGTTCAACCAGGTAAAGGGCCAGCCGTTCGTGGTCGAAGAGTTAGTTAACGCATTCGAGGACATCTTGAAGAAGTAAAAAAGGTAAAAAGTAAAAAGGTAAAACAATGAGTTATACTGCAAACGATTTTAAGAAAGGACAGCCGCGGTGGTGTCCGGGTTGTGGCGACCACTTCTTCCTGGCTTCGCTCCATAAGGCTATGGCCGAGATTGGCGTGGCTCCTGAGAATGTAGCGGTTATCAGCGGTATCGGCTGTTCGAGCCGTCTGCCGCACTACATGGCTACCTACGGCATGAACACCATCCACGGACGTGCCGCTGCCATCGCCACCGGTGCCAAGGTGGCTAACCCCGACCTAACCGTCTGGCAGGTGTCGGGCGACGGCGACGGACTGGCCATCGGCGGTAACCACTTCATCCATGCCAACCGTCGTAACATCGACCTCAACATGATTCTGTTGAACAACCGCATCTACGGTCTGACCAAAGGCCAGTACTCTCCGACCAGCCCCCGTGGCTTCGTCTCGAAGTCCTCGCCCTATGGCACCGTCGAGGACCCGTTCCGTCCCGCCGAGCTGTGCTTCGGTGCCCGCGGCCACTTCTTCGCCCGCTGTGTGGCCACCGACGCCAAGGGCACCGTTGAGGTGCTGAAGGCTGCCTACGAGCACAAGGGCGCTTCGGTGACCGAGGTGCTGCAGAACTGCGTCATCTTCAACGACCACTGCCACGACATCGTCTACAACAATGAGGGCCGCAAAAAGAACGCCATCTACGTGCGCCACGGCGAGAAACTGGTGTTCGGCGAGAACAACGAGTTCGGTCTGGTGCAGCAGGGCTTCGGCCTGAAGGTTGTTGAGATTGGCAAGGACGGCTACACGCTCGACGACGTGCTTACCCATGATGCCCACTGTCAGGACAACACCCTGCAGCTGAAGCTTGCCCTGATGACTCCCGAGGATGGTTTCCCCATCGCCCTCGGCGTCATCCGTGACGTGGAGGCTCCCACCTACAACGACGCTGTCTACGCTCAGATTGCTGAGGTCTCGGCCCAGAAGAAGTATCACAACTTCACTGAGCTGTTAGAGACCAATGACATCTGGGAAGTGAAATAAGTAAAATCCCCGCCTGGCCGGCGGGGATTTTACTTTCTAAAGGTCGCGGGTCAGCATGAGGCGGTAGTCAACGGGGCTCATGCCGATGGCCTCCTGAATGCGGCGCTGGAGTGTACGCACGTTGGAGAAGCCCGCCTCCTCGGCCACGACGGCAATGGTGTAGTTGGGCTTCTCACGGAGCAGTCGCAGGGCAGCCAGCACACGCAGGTTGTCGATATAGGCATCAGGCGTGCGGTGGATGGTCTGGTGACGGAAGAGCAGTGCCAGGCGGTTCTGGCTGACGCCGAGCATCTCGGCCAAGTCGGCCGCGCAGAAGTCGGGGCGCAGATGCGGGCGGTCTTTCTCGATGCGCATCTCAATGAGCGCCATCAGCTGACCGTCGTCCTGCAGGTCAGCATTGCGCTGCCGCTCGAGGTTGCCCTCCATGATTTCGCGCGCCACTGCCGTCCGCCGAAACAATTCGATATTGCACTCGAGCTGTTCCGACAAGTCGAGGTTTCGGCTTACCAGGCGCACCATTTCATCCTTCAGCCGCTCCACCTCCTGCTTCAGGTAGCTGTTCTCGTCCTGAAGCCGCTTGATTTCTTCGTTTGTCATAGGCTGCTCCATCTTGAAGGCATGACACCATCTATTTAGTTGGGGCAAAGATACAAATAAAAGCC
This sequence comes from uncultured Prevotellaceae bacterium, assembly GCA_902800435.1. The sequence continues at coordinate 60,099 of CADCEQ010000002.1, forward strand.
GAAAGTCCAAAACTTCCGGCCGTTTTTTTTCAGTTTACTGCACTGTACCACTCCATTTTCTTGATGTTTTCATTATACTCTGCATATTTTCCTTTAGCGGGCGACTGCGGAATAAACATCGAGACACCGTGGAACTTCTCTTCAGTCATTTCAAAATCCACGTAGAAGATACGCCAGGCATCAACTGTATCCCATTTATAGCCGATGCGCTTCATAACGACGGCCTTGTCCAAAGCCTGCTTCCAATACTGATAGTCGCTTTCTGAGGCATAGCGGCTGATGAAGTCGCCTGCGTCGAAGAAGAAGTTGTCCTCTGGATAGAACAAGGCCCTTTTTCCTACATGACCGTAGTGAATCATACCCGTCAGGTCGGCATAGTCGCTACCGAGGCTAGCCTTCACGCCCTGCAGTACGTTGGCAGTAGCATAAGCCACTTCGTCCATCTCGCTCATCTTCACCACCGACAGGGGTAGGTTGCCGTTTACGGAGGCATGGTACTTCTCGACAATAGAGGTGTAGAATGTCTCGCTCTCGAACATTGCCGGAACAATTTCCTGATAGGGAGCGCCCTTTCCAGGTATCTCGGCAGGCGAACCAATCACGTAGTCGGCCACCGAGCGCAGTTCATAGAGGCTCTCCAGGCACATAAAGTAGCAGCAGTCGGCCAGGATGAACTTCAGGTGTGGCATCTTGGCCAATATGTTCTTCATCGTGGGGATGTTGATCCACTTGCCACTACCGTTCACATAGTTACCATTGTCCAGACCATAGCCGCGGGTTACAGGCATCTCGTTCTCAATCAGCCAGCCAGTACTGTGGCTCCAGAGCACCAGTCCGTAGTCGCGGGTGGCAGGATAGTGAGAGTAAGCATAGTGCATAGCCTGCTCCATCACCTCAGGATCGCAGGCACGGGCATCAGTCTTTGTGATGCCCATATCCGTGACAGAAACAGAGTCGACAATCTCTCCGTTCTGGATGCGGGCCAGCCAGGGAGTCTCAAGATTGTTTTCCTTCTGATAGCGGCGAACGAACACCAGCAGGCAGTCGGTGCTGCTGAGTTTGCGCGAACCTTCCTTAATCTCCTCCAGGTCATTGTTCAAATAGTGCTTGTTGTAGGGATTGTTCGTCAGGTCGTTTTTGCCAGCCATGTATATCAGCACCGTGCGCCCAATGGGCATGCTGACGCCGGATGCATCCCCTGCACCTGACCGTCCGTAGAAGTCAGACTCTATATCGTCGTCGTTACAAGCTGTAAGACCGAACACTGTTGCTGCGGTAACGAGGCTCATGAGCATCAGCTTTACCAAAGAATCCTTAGTCTTCATAACCGTGAGTTTTTATTTCGTCATTTTTCTTTTCTGATGCAAAGATATGGCTTTTATCAGCAGTGACCATGAATAATACTTTTTTTCGTTCCAAGTTGTTGCGACACAAGCCCGATTTTGCGACAAACCCGCACATAGCCTTCCGAATTTGTCGCATGAGGCAGAAAAAACTGCGCCTTAGATTCTTTTTCGCCGTAAAATTGCCAACTCCACTTGGCAACCCCGCCGCATAAGGACGGCTGTGGCGCCATAATTCGCCTTTTAGCAGAAAGCAAAAACCAAAAAAAGCTGGAAGACGGGCCGCGTCTCGCAAAAACTTCGTACCTTTGCGGCCGCTTACCGAGAAATCATTAAAAATTAAGAAGATATGTTTCATATTTACGAAGGATTCCACCTGGTCGACGCCTACCACAAGATGCGTTACCAGCGGAAGTATCAACCTGCCGATGGTACGAAGCGTGCCATCAAGATTCTGATTGTAGCCCTGGTCACGCTGCTGCTCTGGAACATGCCCAGCGAGTGGTTCGGCATCCAGAACCTGACCGTCATCCAGCAGCGCATCATCGCCATCTTTGCCTTTGCCACGCTGATGTGGATTCTCGAGATTGTCTCGTCGTGGGCCACGTCGGTGGCCATCATCGTGCTGATGCTGCTCTTCTGTTCCGACAGCGGCATAGCGCCGATGGTCAACGAGGAGGAAGTAGGCGCACTATTATCTTATAAAGGTGTGATGGGATCGTTTGCCGACCCTGTCATTATGCTGTTCATCGGCGGTTTCGTGCTGGCCATTGCCGCTACAAAGACGGGACTTGACGCCCAGCTGGCCAAGGTGCTGCTGAAGCCCTTCGGCACGCGCAGCGAGATGGTGCTACTGGGTTTCCTGCTCGTGACAGGCCTGTTCTCGATGTTCGTGTCGAACACGGCTACTGCCGCCATGATGCTGACGTTCCTGACGCCGGTGTTCCGCCAGCTCCCCCCCGAGGGCAAGGGCCGCATCGCCCTGGCCATGTCTATCCCCGTAGCAGCCAACCTCGGTGGCATGGGCACGCCCATCGGTACGCCCCCGAACAACATCGCCCTGAAGTATCTGAATGACCCTGAGGGTCTGAACCTCGGCCTCGGCTTCGGCCAGTGGATGATGTTCATGTTCCCGCTCGTCGTCTTGCTGCTGTTCATCAGCTGGCGCCTGCTGCTGAAGTTCTTCCCCTTCACGCAGAAGACCGTCGAGCTGAAGATTGACGGCGGCATGGAGAAGGGCTTCCACTCAACGGTGGTGGTCATCACGTTCATCGTCACCATCCTGCTCTGGCTGTCCGACCGCTTCACCGGCATCAATGCCAATACCGTGGCGCTCATACCCTTCTGCGTCTTCGCCCTGACGGGAGTCATCAACAAGCGCGACCTCGAGCAGATTAACTGGAGTGTCATCTGGATGGTGGCCGGCGGCTTCGCCCTCGGTTACGGTCTCAACAAGTCGGGACTGGCCGAGAATGCCGTCGAGAGCATTCCCTTCGCCGAGTTCTCGCCGTTGCTCATCCTACTGCTCGGCGGCGCCATCTGCTACGCTCTGTCGAACTTCATCAGCAACTCGGCCACGGCAGCCCTGCTGATGCCCATCCTGGCCATCGTTTGCTCAGCCATGGGCGACAAGCTCGCTCCCATCGGCGGAACGGGAACCGTGCTCATCGGCGTGGCCATCGCCGCCTCGTCGGCTATGATTCTGCCCATCTCGACGCCGCCTAACGCCCTGGCCTTCGCTACGGGCTTCGTCAAGCAGAGCGAGATGTCAAAGATAGGCATCATCATGGGTGTCATCTCGATGGTGCTGGGCTTCGGTCTTGTCTACCTCATGGGTACGATGCACCTGATATAAAACATCCCCAAAACAGAGTATTAACGGTTGCCAATCGAAAAAAAGTCAAACGATTGGCAACCGTTTTCCGTTTTTCTTATTACCTTTGCAACCAAAAACCAAGAAACACATGAGATACGCAATCATTCTGGCAGTCGGATGCTGGCTCCTGACCACCGGCTGCAGCGAGAAGAAAACTACTGGACAGAAAGCCCCAACGCGCGTAAAGACGCTCTTGGTGAGTCCCGGTCTGGTCGACGACAGCCACACCTACGTGGGCATTGTCGAGGAGAACGCCGGTACAGCCGTCAGCTTCACCAGCATGGGCGTGGTCAAGCGTGTGTATGTCAACGAGGGACAGGCCGTCAGCCGCGGCCAGCTCCTCGCCGAGATGGACGCTACGCAGGCCCGCAACGTGCTAAGCGGCGCCGAGGCCCAGATGGCGCAGGCCAACGACGCCCTGCAGCGCTACCAGATGCTCCACGACAACGGCTCGCTGCCCGAGGTGCAGTGGGTCGAGATTCAGAGCAAGGTGGCGCAGGCCCGCTCACAGCTCGAGGTGGCCAAGAAGAACCTTGCCGACTGCCGCCTTGTGGCTCCCGTCGGCGGCATCATCGGCCGCAAGATGGTGGGTGCCGGCGAGACTGCCATGCCTTCGCAGGCCGTGGTGAGCATTCTCGACATCTCGACGGTGAAGGTTAAGGTGGCCATCCCCGAGGCCGAGATTGGCGCCATCACGCCCAGCACCATGACCACCGTCAAGGTCGAGGCCATCGACCGCAGCTATCAGGGCGGCCATATAGAGAAAGGTGTGCAGGCCGATGCCCTCACACATACCTACGATGTACGTATACGCGTGGCCAACCTCGAGCGCCGCCTGCTGCCCGGCATGGTGGCCAGCGTCAGATTCCTCACCAGCGGTTCGCAGGCCATCAGTGGCCGCTCGCTGCCCGTGACGTCAATCCAGAAGAAGTCCGACGGCTCGCTCTTCGTCTGGACCGTCGACAAGGACAGCACCGCCCACCGCACGCCGGTCAAGATAGGCCACGTACAGGGTAACCACGTCACCGTGACCGAAGGCATCGACATCGGCCAGCGCGTCATCACCGAGGGCTACCAGAAGCTGAGCGAAGGCACCCGCGTCGCCTTTTAAGGGGCGTCGAAACATCGAATCATCGAAACATCGAAAAGAAAGAATCGCAAATGAAGAAGATGGACTGGCTCCGCTGGCCGCTGGAGCATTACTCAATATCGCTGCTCATCGTCGGCATCCTGTTCGTACTGGGCATCTACGGCATGTACGTCATGCCCAAGGACGAATTCCCGGCATTCACCATCCGTCAGGGCGTGGTGATAGCCGCCTACCCCGGTGCCACGACCGAGGAGGTGGAGACCCAGGTGGCCAAGCCCCTCGAGCGCTACCTGTTCACCTTCGGCGAGGTGTGCCGCGCCAAGACCAGCACCACGTCGCAGAACGGTCTCTGCATCGTCATGGTGCGCCTCAACGACGAGGTCAACAACAAGGATGAGGTCTGGTCGAAGATCAAGCACGGCCTCAACCTCTTCAAGTCGTCGCTGCCCTCGGGCGTCGTCGCCCTTTTTGCCAACGACGACTTCGGCAACACCTCGGCCCTGCTCATTGCCATCGAGAGCCCGCAGCGCAGCTATCGCGAGCTTCAGAAATACACCGACCAGCTCTCCGACCGCCTGCGCCGCATACCCTCCGTGGCCAATGTCCGTACCTACGGTGAGCAGAAGGAGCAGATCTCGCTCTATGTCGACCGCCAGCGCCTCCAGGCCTACGGCATCGGCCAGCAGATGCTCTTCAGCCATCTGCAGTCGCAGGGCATTACCACCCTCAGCGGCAGCATCAGCGACGACGACCAGCAGATACCTATTCATATCGAGGCCACCAACAACACCGAAGAGGAGATAGCCAACCAGATTATCTTCAGCGACCCCGTCAGCGGCAAGGTGGCCCGCGTCAGGGATGTGGCCCGCGTCGTGCGCGAGTACGACAGCGTAGAAAGCTACATCGAGCAGGACGGCCACCCCTGCATGCTGCTCTCGCTGGAGATGACGCCCGGCAACAACATCGTACAGTATGGCGATGAGGTCGAGCGCGTGCTCAGCCGCTTCTCGGCCGACGAGCTGCCCGACGACGTCACCATCACCCGCATTGCCGACCAGCCGAAGGTCGTGGGTGCGAGCGTCCGCGACTTCCTGCGCGATCTGCTCATCTCGATGGCCATCATCGTCCTGGTCATGATGGTGCTCTTCCCCCTGCGCTCGGCCATCGTGGCTGCCATCACCATTCCGCTGAGCACCTTTGTCTCGGTTGCTATCATGTATATGATGGGCATCGAGCTCAACATCGTCACCCTCGCCGCCCTCATCGTGGTGCTCGGCATGGTCGTCGACAATGCCATCGTCGTCATCGACGGCTATCTGGAGTATGTCGGCAAGGGCTGCGCCCCCAAGGAGGCCGCCATCGCCTCGGCCAAGCAGTATTTCATGCCGATGATGCTCGCCACACTCTGCATCTGCGTCATCTTCTACCCGCTGCTGCTCACACTGAAGGGCGCCTTCAACGATGCCCTGAGGGACTTCCCCGTCACCATCACCATCAACCTCATGGTGTCGCTTTTCCTCGCCGTCACCGTCATCCCCTTCCTCGAGGTGCTGATCATCAAGACGCCCGTCGCCAAGCAGGGCGGAGGCGGGGGCGGGGCAATCACCCGCTGGGTGCAGACCACCTACGACAAGGTGCTCGACTTCACCTTCCGCCATCCGTGGCTCACCATCTGGGGCGGCGTCGGCATCATCCTGCTCTCGTGCCTCATCGTGCCCGCGCTGAAAATCCGGCAGTTCCCCTTTGCCGACCGCGACCAGTTTGCCGTCGAGATATTCATGCCCGAGGGCAAGGGCATCGCCGAGACGCGCGTCATTGCCGACTCCCTGCGCCACGTGCTGCAGCAGGATGACAACGTCAAGTGCATCACCAGCTTCGTGGGCTGCTCGTCGCCGCGCTTCATGGTCTGCTACGCCCCGCAGATGGCCGGCCGCAACTACGCGCAGTTCATCGTCAACACCACGTCGCACCAGGCCACCCTCGACCTGCTGGCCAAGTACCAGCCCCGCTGGAGCGAGGCCTTCCCCCAGGCCTACATCCGCTTCAAGCGCCTCGACTACCTCGAGGTGCCCGAGCTGGAGTACCGCTTCTATGGCGAAGACCTCGACTCGCTCCACGAGGCTGCCGAACGGCTGATGCTGCGCATGCGCGAGATGCCCGAGCTCGAGTGGGTACACACCGACTTCCTGCAGCCCTACCCGCTCATCAACGTCGAGCTCGACCCCGTGGCCTCCGCGCAGCTGGGCATATCGCGCACCACCGCAGCCCTCGCCCTGAGCGCTACTACCAACGACCTGCGCGTAGGCCAGGTCTATGAGGACGACTACGAACTGCCCATCGTCGTCAAGGACGATGCCGACATGACCTTCTCTGACATTGAGAACCTCGGCATTGCCACACCGATGGCCGTGCTCTCAGCGGGCGCCGGCGGCACCAACAGCACCGTTCCGCTGCGCTCCATAGCCAAGGTCAGCCCCAAGTGGAGCGAGAGCCGCATCATGCACCGCGGCGGCGAGCGCTGCATCACCGTGACGGCGCAGTTTGCCTACGGCGTCTATGCCGCACCCATCGAGTCGCGCATTGCCGACATCATGGAGCACGAAATGCAGATTCCCGACGGCGTGCGCTCCGAGGTAGGCGGCGAAATCGAGTATAACGGCGAAGCCATGCCCCAGATCTTCGGCGGCGTGGCCATCGCCATGGTCATCATTTTCTTCTTCCTGCTGTTCAACTTCAAGAAGTTCGGCATCACCACCGTCTGCATCGTCGCCCTCGGCCTGATGATACCCGGCGTGCTCGTCGGCCTCGGCCTGATGAACCGCACGCTCGGCCTCACCTCCATCATGGGCGTCATCACCCTCATGGGAATGATCATGCGCAACGAGATTCTCATCTTCGAGCATGCCAACAGCCTGCTCAAGACCCCCGCCGCCTCGGAGGACGGGCAGGAGGAGACGGGGCTAACCGTCCGCGAGGCCGCCTACGAGGCCGGCAAGCGCCGCATGGTGCCCATCTTCCTTACCACCGCCACCACCGCCGTCGGTGTGGTCCCGATGATTATTGCGCAGTCGTCGTTCTGGATGCCTGTCGGTGTCACCATCTTCGCCGGCGGCATCGGCTCCCTCATCCTCGTCGTCACCATGCTCCCCGTCATCTACTGGAAAGTCAGCCTGAAAAAAAGTAAGAAATGAAAAAGCCCCTCCTCTACCTCCTCTCCCTGCTCTGTCACCTATGCTGCAACACCGTTGCAGCCCAGCCCGGCTACACCCTGGCCCAACTCAAGGACTCGGCTCTCGCCCATAACGCCGCCGTCAGCAACGCCCGACTCTCAGTCGACGCCGCCAGCCAGCAGCGCCGCGAGGCCTTCACCAAGTTCTTCCCCAACGTCAGCGCCACGGGCTTCACGTTCAATGCCAACCGCGGCATGGCCGAGACCACCGTCAACCCCTCCGAGATTGTCCCCTCGTCGCTGGCGCCCGCCCTGTCGCAGCTGTTCCCGCCCGAGGCCCTCGTCGCCCTCGCCAATCCCGTCACCATCTCCATGATGAAGAACGGCACGGTGGGCTCCATCATGGCCGTGCAGCCCGTCTTCGCCGGCGGACAGATAGTCAACGGTAACCGCCTCGCCCGTGTCGGCGAGGATGTCAGCCGGCTGCAGCTCCAGCTCTCGCAGCAGGAGGTAGAGCGCAACGTCGAGCAGTACTACTGGCAGCTCGTCACCCTCAATGAGAAGCGGCGCACGCTCGATGCCGTCGACACGCTCCTTGCCGACATCCACAAGGACGTCGACGTGGCCGTCCGTGCCGGTGTCGCCCTGCGCAACGACCTCCTCCAGGTACAGCTTCGCCAGAACGACATCGCCTCACAGCGCCTCAAGCTGAACAACGGCGTCACCCTACTCCACCTCCTCATCGCCCAGTACTGCGGTCTGCAAGACACCACCTTTGCTCTCGCAGCGTCCGACATAAACAACCAAGGAAACCAACTTCCCTCCCTATCAAGGGAGGAGTCGGGGGTGAGTCTTCTCCCCGAATACCGCCTCCTGGAGAAGCAGGTCGAGGCAGCAACCCTCCAGAAGAAGCTCGCCGTAGGCCAGAACCTGCCCTCGGTCGCCGTCGGTGCTGGCTACACCTACCACAACCTCCTCGACCGCGACCGCACCTTCGGCATGCTCTTCGCCACCGTCAGCGTGCCCATCTCCGACTGGTGGGGCGGTTCCCACGCCGTCAAGCGCCGCAAGATTGAGCTGCAGCAGGCTGAAGAGCAACTGGCCGACAACGCCCAGCTGCTCAACATACGCATGCAGAAAACCTATAATGATGTGGTCGAGGCCAACGAGCAGCTACAGCTCGCCCAGCGCAGCATTGAGCAGGCTGAAGAGAACCTCCGGCTCAACCGCAACTACTACCAGGCGGGCACGTCGCGCATGGCCGACCTGCTCGAGGCGCAGCTCATCTACCAGCAGGCCCGCGACCGCCACACTGACGCCTTCGCCGACCTCCAGAACAAACTCCTGGAATACCGCTTCGCCACCGCGCAATAAAATAACTACGAATTACAGTTTCTCCCCGTAGCACAGGTCGCCGCAGTCGCCGAAGCCCGGCACAATATACTTGTGCTCGTTCATGCCCGGGTCGATGGCCGCACACCAGATGGTCGAGCCGTCGGGCAGCGCCTCGCGCACCACCTCGATGCCCTCGGGTGTGGCAATCACGCAGCACACGTGCACCTTCCTTGGGCGTCCCGTCTTCATCAGCGCCTCGATGCTCGCTGCCATTGAGCCGCCCGTAGCCAGCATCGGGTCGGTAATCACCAGCGTCTTGTTCTTCACGCTCGGCGATGCCATGTACTCCGTATGCACGCCCACCTCCGTATGCTCGCGGTTGGTATACATACGGTAGGCCGACACGAAGCCGTTCTCAGCATGGTCGAACACCTTCAGAAACCCCTCGTGGAACGGCAGTCCCGCCCGCAGCACCGTGGCTATCACCAGCTCGTCGTGCGGCAGCGGAATGTCCAGCGTACCCAGCGGAGTGGTCACCGTCTTCGCCTTGTACTCCAGCGTCTTCGACAGCTCAAAGGCCATCATCTGACCGATGCGCTCAATGTTGTTACGAAACAGCAGCCTGTTCTGCTGATACTTCCTGTCGCGCAGTTCGGCCATGAACTGGTTCATCACCGACCTCTGCTCCGAAAAATTAATAACCTCAACCATCTCTATTATTTTCGATTATTCTATTTTCGATTTTCTATTTCCTCCTCCCCCTTCAGAGGAGGCCGGGAGGGGTCTACAGCTGCCCCGCCTCCACCATCAGTACTACGCGCTCCGTCAGACGGTCCGTGCCCTCAGGGTCATACTCCTTCTTCAGGCTCGCACCGAAGGCCCAGGCAAACGCCTGCCAGAACCCCGCGCGTATCGGCCCCAGAAACGCCTGTATGGCCTCGTAGCTCGTCGAGTTACACTCACGGTTAATCAGCTTGATCAGCAGCTTGCCCTGCGAGTAAGTCAGCTTCTTCATCTTCGGTTTATACTCCTTCACAATGCTCTGCTCCACCCGCTTCATGTGCTCCTGCTTCGCCTTCTCGTTAGGCAGCGTCTCCAGGTACTCTGCCGTCTCGATGAGAATCTGGCGCACCTCCTTTGCTATCGGCAGCGTCTTCTTCACGTTCTTCACCAGACGCATGTAGGAGCCCTCCTGGCGCTTGCTGCTGAACGTCATCTTCGGGTACACATACACGTTCGACATCTCCATATACTGAATGCTGTCGCCGTCAACCACCACCTTGCTCACCTTCACCGTGGGCACGAAGGTGGGGTCGCCGATGTCGGTCGTGTCCTTCTGCGCCGTCGCACAGAGCACACTCGCCAGCACCATGATTATCGTCAGAACGCGTCGCATATCTTCTGTTTCCCTATTCTTTAGCTTATTCGTAAACAGTCCTTCGGGGCCCAGCGCCCTTCTTCAGCCTGCAAAATTACGAAATAATAACCGATTATCAGCAGTTCGTTACGCATAATTGAGATTTATTATGATTGTTAGTCACAAAACGGCGCCTCCTCATGATGACGAGGCGCCGCCTCATGAACGCGAGGTGGCGCCTCACGATAGCGAGGGGCCGCCTTTTTGCCCAAAACCCGGCGCCTTTTTCTCGTAAACCCCCGCCTTTTGCTTGTAAACCCCTACCTTTTTCTCGTAAACCCCTGCCTTTTGGTCGGGTGTCGGTTCAGGTGTCGGTTCCAGTCTTCGAAGGCCGGTAAGGAGTACGGCTTTGTCGATTATTTCGGTCGTTTTTGCTATACTAATTGTCATTTGCACTTTATATCCTGCACTTCTTACACTTCCTACACCTAAGATAGTTCAACAGGTGTAGGAAGTGTAGGAAGTGCAGGGTGTTTCCTGCGATTCACAATCAGGGGGTCACCGCGAGGACAGGCGTGGATAAACCACCTGGAGCATGGCGTAGAGGACGGCACCGGTGACGAGGCCGGCCGCAACGTCGATGACGTAGTGTGCGCGGATGTAGACGGTGGCAAAGCACATCAGCACGAAGAGCACGGCCACAAACCAGATGAGCCCGCGACAGCGTGTGCGAATGGCCAGGAGCAGCAGGACGAGCGTCACGCCGACGTGACTGCTGGGGAAGGCGGCCGTGGGCCGCTCGCCGGCGGCGTGGGCATGCACCATGATCTGGTAGAAGAAACCGTCCTCATAGCCGGGCATGGTCATCATCTCGTCGTGCGTCAGGAAATAGTTGCCCACGTCTGGGAACACGCCCTGGGCCACGTTGTTGAGCCCTGCGGCGAGGTAGTAGAACTGCGGCCCCGTGACGGGCAGTGCGACGAAGACGACGTAGAACAGGAAGAAAGAAGCGAGGATGACGAACGCCGTGCGCAGGAACTCGTCGTAGCGGCGGAAGAAGTAGTAGACGGCGACAGCTGCCACTAACAGGAAATAGCTGGAGTAGCCTAAGTACATCAGCTCGCTGACGACGGGGTTGGGCAGCCGCTCGGCAAAAAGCAGGGCGGGCTGGCAGCCGAAGACCGACTGCTCGGCGGCAGCGAAGATATGGTCGAGGTTGGGGAAGATGCGGTTGAGGTCGAACGTGTCGGGATACCACCACGACAGCAGGGCCAGCTGCAGCGTGACGCGGCAGAGCAGCGTGAAGCGGCAGGGCACCATGCGGTAGACTGCCCACAGGGCGGCGGTGGTGACGACGATGCGCAGACGGCCCCAGACCATCGGCTCGGGCGACGGCAGCTTGGTCCACGTGAAGAATATGAGCACGAGCGTCAGCACGAGATAGGCCAGCACGACCCACTCAGCCGCCAGCAGTCCGCGCACCGGCTTCTTGTCTGTCGCAAACAGATACTTGATTACAGCCATTTGTTGTCTTTATACCACTTGATGCTGCGGCGGACGCCCTCGCTGAGGTCTACCTCGGGATGGTAGCCCAGTTCGCGGATGGCGGGCTCGATGTCGCAGCGCCAGTTGCGCTGCTTGAGGATATTGTACTTGTCATTGTTCAGGGCGGAGATCTTGCCCGTCAGCCGTCCGATGTGCTCGCCGAAGAAGGTCACCACGCGCAGCACCCAGACCGGGGCGGTGATGCGTATCCACCAGGGGCGGCCCAGCTCCTCGTGGATGAGGTCGCTGAACGTCGTCGACTGGTACACCTGACCGTCGCTGAGGAAGTACTTGCGGCCCGTCTGTCCCTTCTCTAAGGCGAGGAAGACGGCCTGCACGACGTCGGTGACGTAGACGAAGGTGATGTCCTGGCGCTTGAAGCCCACGGCGAAGTCGCTGTGCTGCTTGATGCTCTTGGCCATCAGGAAGTAGTCGCGCTCACGAGGGCCATAGACACCAGTGGGGCGCAGAATAACATACGGGAACTCCCCCCTCCCTTCGGGGGAGGGGCCGGGGGAGAGGCTGTCCAGCCACTGCTCCGCCTCGAGCTTGCTGCGCCCGTACTCCGTATTGGGCTGCGGGGTGTCGGTCTCGCGGATTTCCTCGTAGGGTTGCTGCTCGCGGATGGCGCCGAAGACGCTGAGCGAACTCAGATAGACGAAGCGGCGCAGGGGCATGCGGAGGGCCATGAGGGCGCTGACGAGATTCTTCGTGCCCTCGGTGTTGATGCGGCGGAAGTCGCGCTTGTCGATGCACTTCGTCACGCCGGCGGCATGGACCACGTAGTCGAACTGATGGCCGCTAAGCTGCTTCCCGAGCTGCTCTTCCGACGAGAGATTCAGCTCGATGAAGTGTATGTGGGGATCCTGCAGGTATGCGCGTGAACTGCTGCCGCGCACGGCGGCCCATGTTTCGAAGCCCCGCCGCAGGGCCTCCTCGACGATGAACGAGCCAATAAAACCGCTGGCTCCGGTGACCAATATTTTCATTTTCACAACTTTTTGCGCGCAAAGTTACACATTTTTATTTATTTTCCTTACCTTTGCACCTACAATTTAACGAACAAAAGCAGAACGACGATGAAAAGACAGTTTTTACTGCTGGCAGCTGTGCTGCTCAGTTGTATGGCAATGGCCGAGGACGGCAGCCGCCTCTGGCTGCGCTACGACGAAGTGAACAAGGCTAAGGTGACGGGACCCGAATGTATAGCTGCCGACGAGCTGCGCAAGTACTATCGCGGCAGCGAGGCGCAGCTGGTGATCGACCCGACGATCAGCGACGACGAGGGCTACGTCATCAGCGGCAGCACCGTGCGCGCCAAGACCGAGCAGGGACTGATGTACGGCGCCTACGCCCTGCTGCGCGGCGAGACGGGCGCCTCGAAGCCGTTCTACAAACTGCGCATCCTGAACCACTGGGACAACCTTGATAGCTCGATTGAGCGCGGCTATGCCGGACTGAGCATCTTCTGGGCCTTGGAGGACCCGAAGACCAGGCGCACGCCAGACCAGTGGAAGCCCAAGCCTGTCAACCGCGAACTGATCAAGGACTACGCCCGTGCCAACGCCTCGATAGGCATCAACGGTACGGTGCTGAACAACGTAAATGCCTCACCGAAGATGCTCACCGCCATCTATATAGATAAGGTGAAGGATATTGCCGACATCCTGCGCCCCTACGGTATTAAGGTGTATCTTTCCGTCAACTTCGGCTCGCCGATGACGGTCGGTGCCAAAGGTGTCAATGGAGGTAAGCCGCTGAAGACTGCCGACCCCATGAATGCTCAGGTGAAAGCCTGGTGGAAGGCGAAGGCCAAGGAAATCTATCAGCAGATTCCTGACTTCGGCGGATTCCTGGTTAAAGCCAACAGCGAGGGGCAGCCAGGTCCCTTCGACTATAAGCGTACCCATGCCGACGGTGCCAACATGCTGGCCGATGCCGTGAAGCCATACGGCGGCATCATTATGTGGCGAAGCTTCGTCTATGGTGCTGCCCATAAGGGTGAGGACCGCGTGAAACAGGCTGTCTCGGAGTTCAAGGACCTCGACGGCAAGTTCCGCGACAACGTCATCCTGCAGTCGAAGAACGGTCCGCTCGACTTCCAGCCGCGTGAGCCGTATGCGCCCATCTTCGACAACATGCGCCAGACGAAGCAGATGGCCGAACTGCAGATTACGCAGGAGTATCTTGGACAGTCGCGCCATCTGGTGTATCTCGCCCCGATGTGGCGCGAGTTCTTCCGCTATGTGGAACCCAGCCGTCTGGTGGGTATTGCCGGCGTGGCCAACATCGGACTCGACAAGAACTGGTGCGGCCATCACTTCTCGCAGGCCAACTGGTACGCCTTCGGCCGACTGGCGTGGAATCCCTCGATGAAATCGGAGGAAATTGCAAGCGAGTGGCTGACGGCGACGTTCGGGAAAACCGAGAAGGACGAGGCACTGCTGAGCGTCATGCTCCGCAGTCGTGAAGCCTGCGTGGACTATATGATGCCGCTCGGACTGCACCATATCTTTAAGTTCGACCACCACTACGGACCGGAGCCCGACGGCTTTATCAAGTCGTACCCGATAGAGTGGTGCCCGGTCTACTACCACAAGGCCGACAAGCAGGGTATCGGCTTCGACCGCACACACACGGGTAGCGACGCCACGAGCCAGTACCGCGAGCCTTACTGCTCGCTCTACGATGACCCGTCGACTTGTCCGGAGAATCTGCTGCTGTGGTTCCACCACCTGCCCTGGACCTACCGCATGAACAGCGGCCGCACGCTGTGGGAGGAGCTACAATATCGCTACAACCGTGGCATCGCAGAGGTCGAGGACTTCTGCAAGGTCTGGCAGGACTGCAAGCCTTACATTGACGAGCAGCGCTGGAACGAGGTCGACAAGCGCATGCAGCACCAGCTGGAGAACGCCCGCGAGTGGCGCGACGTCTGCCTCAAATACTTCGGTTCATTCGTGGAATAATCACCTAAATTCCACCAACCTCCAGTTCGAACGCCCCAACCGGCAACCCCGTCTCGGCATAAGCATTCAGCCGGGCCGGGTTGTCCTTCCACGCATGCCGCACCCGCACAGGTAGACTGACGGGCGACGTGATGATAATACGGTTGCCCTCAGCACGGGCTGTGGCGTTCTGGAAACGTCCATCGCTGCCAGCAACCTCGAACTCAAACAGCTCGGCTGAGGCACGCAACGGCTGGTCGAAAGTCAGCGTGACAGTGGTTCCCTCTACATTGGTACTGACGACCTCAGGCATCAGGCGTACCTTTTTATCTTTGTATACCAAACGGTCAAAGCAAAGGCCGATGCGCTCAGCCACTTCTTTCTTGCGAAGCGGGTGAATGTCAACGGTCTCGCCGAGGTCAATGGCGGTAGCCAGTTCCACGTTGTCCATCTTCTTGGCCGTTAGGCGCTGGGCCTCGCGCAGCTGTGCCCAGTTACTATTCGTGGGCTCAGCCTGATAGCTGATGGGACGCGGCATGCCTGTCTGCTGGCGTCCGTCGTAGTTGGCTAACTGTACCACGACGAAGGGCAACTCAGGCTGCTGCCAGCGGTCGCGCCAGCAGCCGATGAGCTTCTGCAGATAGTCGGCATAGGGGGCGGGATTGCCCACGTTCGACTCACCCTGATACCAGACGACACCGCTGACGGCGTAGGGAGCCAGGGGATGGAGCACGGCGTTGTAGAGCGTGGTCGGCAGATTCTGCAACGAGACGTCGCCGCCCGGACAAGGAGGCATTGTGGCACCTTCATGGAACTTCCACGACGGACTGAGGGGAATGACATCCTTCGGCATGGGGTTCTGCGAGAGGCGGTCGTCGCCGAAGCAAAGCATGTAGGGCTTCTCGGGGATGAAGTGAACGGCACCGTTCTTGTTGATGAAACGGATGGCAATGACGTTATCGCCCTCTTGCAGCAGTCCCTCAGGAATATCGTAGCGGCGCGGGGGATACTGATAGCCAGTCTGGCCGATCTGCTTGCCGTTGAGGTAGGTGACGTCCTGGTCATAAAGGGTGCCTAACAGCAGTCGGGCGGGCTTGTCGGCATGTGCCTTGTCGATGGTGATATGCTGGCGCAGCCAGACGGAGCCCGTCCCCCGCCAGTTCCAGTTGTTCTGGTCGATGACGGTCCAGTCGTTATCCAGGAAGTCGGGCTGAGCATAGCTCTGCACATTATCTTCCTTGTTGAGCATCTCGTTCCATCGGCGGCTGGCCTCGCCATTAGCCTGCATCTGAGCCCTGACGTAGCTGTCGTTCTGGAAAAACTCCACCCGCTTCACCAGCATCGGGTAGTCGCGGCGCAGGGAGTCGGCCGATATCCACGCCTCGATGGGCGTACCGCCCCAGCTGTTGACGATGATGCCCTGGGCTACGCCCGTCTTCTCATACATCCGCTTGCCGAGGAAGGAGCCCACCGCCGAGAAGAGCCAGGCATTTTGCTTCGTCAGAGGCTTCCAGTTAATGCTCGTAGGCCGGATGTCGTCCTTCACGCCGTGAGTATCCGTGTCGTTCTGAACACGGAAGAGCCGGACCTTGTCGAGCGAAAAACCATCGATTTCATCGGTATAATTCGGATATACGCGCTCAATCGTCACGTCGATGTTCGACTGGCCCGACAACAGCCAGACGTCGCCGATGAACACGTCGTCGATACTTAGGTCGTTGACCTTCAGTTCAAACGGTCCGCCCGCCTTCATCTGTGGCAGATCTACCCGCCAGCGGCCGTCGGTATCAGCGACTGTCGCCACCTTTTTCTTATTAAGAGTAACCGTGACGGCCTCGCCGGCATCGGCTTTTCCCCAAACAGGGATAGCCTTGCCGCGTTGAAGTACCATACCATTCTGGAACAGTTGAGGCATTGTCACCTTGGCTTCCAAGGTGACTGAGCAGACCAGCATCGTGGCCCAAAGCATAAGTCGGATGTTCATCATTCGTTTTAGTTGTCTTTAGTTTCTTCTGCAAATATACAAAAATCCTGCGATGAAATGGCGAAAAGTAGCCTTTTTTAACTGAAATGAGATAATTAGAAACACATCTGTAACAAATTTGTAGGATGAAGTTGCGAAAAAATAAGTATCTTTGCAGACAAATTCAAATCTAAAACTTATCACAATGGCAACATCAATCAATGAAACCAAAGGCTTTTACAAGCTTTCGTGGCTCCAGCGCATCGGCTTCGGCTCGGGCGACCTGGCGCAGAACCTCATCTTCCAGACGGTAGCAACCTACTTGATGATTTACCTGACAACGGTATTGAAAATCAATGCCGCCTTTGTCAGTGGACTGATTCTTACGGTTCGACTTATTGACTGCTTCTGGAGTCCTGTCGTGGGACGATATATTGACAACCGCAATCCCAAGTTAGGCAAGTATCGCACTTATCTGCTTTACGGTGGTATTCCTCTGACGGTGGCTGCCTGCCTGCTGATGCTTCCTCAGGCTGCAACATGGTCTATGCCGATGAAGATGATCTATGCTGCTCTGAGCTATACCGTGCTGAGCATGATCTATTCGGTGGTGAACATTCCGTACGGCTCGATCATGGCCAGTATGACCCGTGACAACGATGAGGTGCTGATTCTTACCTCTACGCGAATGGTCTGTGCCAACATCGGTCAGATTGTTGTCCAGGCGGGTTTCCCCATCGGTCTCGCCATGTGTGTCCATGCTGCCATTGACTGGAATCAGGCTACGTTTATGGCTATCGGAACGATTCCGGCTTTCGTCATCCTGCCTTCTCTGCCGATACTGAAGAAGTGGCTGGGCAAGAAGGGCCTGTACTACACGCTTCTCGCCGTTGGCCTTGTTGGATTCGCTATCCTGTTCACCATTGGCAAGTTCTTCGACGTAAGCAGCTACAATACGCTTGTGCAGATAGCAAAGGTTATGACGGGTGTCGGTCTCCTTGTAGGTTCTCTGATGTGGGCGCTTGTTCCTGAAGTAATCACTGAGGCTGAGTACCGTACCGGAAACCGGCCTGCCGCCACAGTTAACGCACTTGCCGGTGTCGCCTTCAAGGCCGGCTTCTCAATTGCCGGTTGGATTACTCCTTTGGTAATGGGATGGATCGGCTTTAACTTTGCCAGTGAAGAGTCGGCCTTGTCAACTGATCCTATGGCATGGTTTACGGTTACTTGTGTATTTGCCATCGTCGGATTCTTCCTCTTGATGCTTTGCTTTATGGGCAGCAAGGAGAATATCACCACTACACCTGAAAAGCCTGTCTCGTTTGGTGAGATGTGGCAGGAGTTCAAGGCGAACAAGTGCCTGCAGCTCGTGCTTAGCATCTTTGTCGTGGTGTTCCTGGCATCATTTATCAGCGCACCGGTCAATGCCTACTATCCAAAACTGGCCAATTATTCTGATATCGCCCAGAACGCTATTCTGGTGTTCACGACCATCATTCCTGCCATTCTTCTTGTCATTGTGGGCTACCTTATTTATAAGTATCCCCTTACAGATGAGCGGCTTGACGAGATCAACAGGGAAATTGAGGCACGCAGCAATGAGTAAGAAATTGTTGTTCCTTTGCTTGGCCATGATGCCGCTGGCATCAATGGCCCAGCAGGGATTAAAGGACGCCATCGGCAAGTACTGCCTCATCGGCGCGGCCATCAACCAATGGCAGAGTGACGGGCAGGTGCCCGAGGGCGATGCCATCGTCGACAAGCACTTCAACTGCGCCGTGGCCGAGAACTGTATGAAGCCGGAGTCGCTGGCTCCCGCCGAGGGCATCTTCGACTTCCGCGTTGCCGATAAGTTCGTCAGCTACTGTCAGCAGCACAAGCTGAAGGTGCTGGGGCACTGCCTCGTCTGGCACTCGCAGGCTCCCGACTGGTGGTTTACCAACGGCTATACGGCCAGTCCTGCCTCCAAGGAAGTACTCAGGGAGCGGCTCATCAAGCACATCAAGACCGTCGTCGGCCACTTCAAGGGTCAGGTACACGGCTGGGATGTGGTGAACGAGGCCATCGAGGACGACGGCTCGTTCCGCAAGTCGCCCTACTTCAACCTGCTGGGCGAGGAGTTCATCGAACTGGCCTTCCGCACCGCCCACGAGGCCGACCCCGACGCCGAGCTGTACTACAACGACTACTCGATGGCCGGTGAGAAAAAGCGCGAGGCCGTCTGTCGGCTAGTCAGAAATCTCAAGGCCAAGGGCCTGCGCATCGACGGTGTGGGTATGCAGAGCCACAATGGCTTGGACTACCCCAACCTTGAGGAGTACGAGAAATCGATGGACGCCTTTGCCGCCTGTGGCGTGAAGGTGATGATTACCGAGCTCGACTTGAACGTGCTGCCCAGTCCAGAAGGGTTTGGTGGTGCCGACATCAGTCAGAACTTCGAGATGCAGCAGAGGCTCAATCCCTACACCGCCGGACTCCCCAAGGACAAGCAGAAAGAGGTGGATGCCCGCTGGCTACAGCTGTTCAACATCTTTTATAAGCACCGCTCGCAGATTAGCCGCATCAACCTGTGGGGTGTCAGTGACGGCGGATCGTGGCTCAACGGCTGGCCTGTCAAGGGGCGCACCAACTACCCGCTTCTCTTCGACCGTCAGTACAAGGAGAAGCCCGTCATCAACGAAATTATCAAACTTTATCAATAACTACAATTATGGCAAAACTTCCACGTTATCTTTTCCCGAGTGACTATATGGCCGACCCTGCGGCCCACGTGTTTAACGGCAAGCTCTATGTGTACCCATCGCATGACTGGGAGGCCGGTGCCGCCTTCGATGACGACGGTGGCCACTTCCAGATGAAGGACTACC
Organism: uncultured Prevotellaceae bacterium; assembly: GCA_902800435.1. The sequence goes on from CADCEQ010000002.1 coordinate 79,592, forward strand.
ACGTACTGTCGTTCAATGATGTCGAGAACGACGATGCTACCGACCACGGCGTGATCCTCGACGTCAGTCAGGTGCCCTGGGCAGAGAAGCAGATGTGGGACAGCGACGTCGTCGAGAAAGACGGCAAGTACTACCTCATCTTCTCGGCCAAGGACTACAACGGCGTGTTCCATCTTGGCGTAGCTATCGCCGACAAGCCCGAGGGACCGTTCATTCCCCAGGAGCATCCCATTCGCGGCGCTTACAGTATCGATCCCTGTGTGTTCAAGGACGACGACGGCCAGATTTACTGCTACTATGGCGGCCTTTGGGGCGGCCAGCTGCAGTGGAATGTGGCTCCGCAGCAAGTGCTGAAAGAAGGTGTTGACCTTGGCCCGGCTCCCGACCGTAAAACACAGCTCTTCACCGCTCCCGACATGCCTGCCCTGCCTAGCCTGATGGCCCGCATGAGCGACGACTTGCTGCAGTTTGCTGAGGCTCCTCGTCAGGTTCTTATCGTCGACAAGGACGGTCAGCCGCTGAAGGCAGGCGATCCGCACCGATTCTTCGAGGCTTCGTGGATGCACAAGTATCAGGGCAAGTACTACTTCTCGTACTCCACCGGCGACAGCCACTTCCTGTGCTACGCCATCGGCGACAACCCCTACGGCCCGTTCACCTATCAGGGTGTCATTCTGGAGCCTGTCGTCGGCTGGACCACCCACCACTGCATTGTCGAGTTCAAGGGACAGTGGTACCTGCTCTACCACGACTGCGTACCCTCTAACGACGTAACCCACCTGCGCTCTCTGAAGGTGCAGCGACTCTTCTACAACGAGGACGGCACCATCAAGCTTGTCATTAATGAATAATAGCAAGCTCATATCAGACTATTACGCCCTTCACCGAAGCGAGCTGCTGGCATATGCCAGCAGTCGCCTTGGTGACAAGGACGAGGCTGAGGACCTTGTCCAGAACACCTTTCTGCGCCTGCTGACCACCGACAAGATGCTAACGGAGCAGACGCTGCCCGCCCTCATCTTTACCATCTGCCGCAACCTCGTCAGCGACTATTTCCGCCGAAGGGCCTTCCGACACGAATTTGAGCATTACATTCAGGGCAGCGGCGAAAGCTTTTCCACGATGGAATCGGTGTTTTTTGCTGTCGATATCATCGAGCGCATGGAGCACGGGCTGGCCCGTATTCCCGAGAGCTGCCGCCACATCTACCGCCTGCACATCCTCAACGGTATGCGCGTCAGCGAGATTTCGGAGCAGACGGGCGAGAAATACAAAACCGTGGAGAACCGTCTCGGGCTGGCCCGCCGCCAGATGCGCGCCTACCTCCGCGCCGTCGTGTAACAAAGCGGCAAAAGTTACGAAATTTACTTAAAAAAAAGCCGGATTGGCTGATGATATTTGTTTGATGACGCTTTTCTGATTACCTTTGTAGTCGGAATTACGAACACAACAGAACAAATGAGAAAACTGATTACCATTATCGGCATGCTGCTTGCCACCACTTCCAACGTCTTCGCTCAAGGCGACGATTTCGGTGTGTGGTACGAACTGGGCGCCGAGAAGAAGCTCTCTCCAAAATGGAGCATCGGCGTCGAGGGAGAGTTCCGTACGCGCAACAACAGCCGCACCGCCGACCGCTGGAGTGCAGGACTCAGTGCTGAGTATAAAATCATCAAGGGACTGAAAGCCTCGGCGGGCTACACCTTATTATATGATAACAACAAGGAGGAGTTCGACCTGAAGAGCGACGGTCTCCGTCCCAACAAGTGGACGCCCTCTTACTGGGGCGTGCGCCACCGTACGAACGTGAGCCTGTCGGGGAACGTCGACATAGGGCGCCTGAACATTGCATTGCGTGAGCGCTGGCAGTACACCTACCGCCCAAAAGCCGAGGAAAAGAAGTATGACTTCGATAACGAGGAGTGGCGGTCGGTCAAGGGCAAGGGTAAGAACGTGCTACGCAGTCGTCTGCAACTGAGCTACGACATTCCCCACTGGAAGTTCGACCCCACAGCCAGCATCGAGATGTTCAACGACAAGAGCGGCATCGCCAAGATGCGCTATCTGGTAGGCGTCGACTACAAGTACCAGAAGAAGCACGTCTTCGGCCTGAATTACCGATATCAGAACGTGAACAGCGACGACGATGACTACGAGGTGAACAGCCACATTGTGGGACTTAGTTACAAATATAAATTCTGATATGCCATGAAGAAGTTTTTTACACTTATTACCATAGCAATAGCCATCACGGCCTGCACCAACGACGACCGCTATACCTGGAATGACGACTTCGCCGACCGCACAGTGACTGACACCATCAACATCGGCATCAAATGGAACGGCACCAGCGTTACCGTGACGGGTGACGACCATGGATACGTCACCACCAACGGTGCCGACGTCACCGTAAGTTCGAACACCAACAAATTCCTAAGCCTGCAGCTCAGCGGCGCCTCCAACGACGGTTCGCTGCTCATCTACAGCTGGAAGAAATTAGGTATCGTGCTCAACGGCCTTCAACTGACGAACAACGACGGCCCCGCCATCAACAACCAATGCTCGAAGTGGCTCTACGTCATGCTTGCCGAAGGCACTGTGAACTCTCTGGCCGACGGTGAGAGCTACTCAGAAAAGACATACGACCAAAAGGGGACGATTTTCAGCGAGGGACAGATATGCTTTTTGGGCAAGGGTTCTCTGACCGTCACCAGCAATACCAAGAGCGGCATCGTCAGCGATGACTTCATAGAGATTAACGGTGGAACGCTGAACATCACGGCGAAGGCAGACGGCGGGCGCGGCATCAAGGTGAACGACGGCCTTACCATCAACGGCGGCACAACAACCATCACCACTTCTGGCGACTGCAAGATAGAGACTGTCGACGGCGTGCGCGACACCACCTCAGCTGCTGGCATCAAGAGCGACAGCCTCTTTACCATGACTGCTGGCACGCTCATCATCACCAGCACGGGCGACGGCGGCAAGGGCATCAACTGCTCAGGGAACGTAGAGTTCAAGGGTGGTACGCTGAACATCACTACCACCGGCTCTAATGACGAGGGCAAGCCCAAGGGCGTGAAGAGCGACACCGCCATCATCGTCAGCGGCGGCTCTTTTACCGTCGAGGTCAATAAAAGCTGGGCTTGTGACAACGGCTCTGAAAGCGAAGAACCCGAGGACCGCCTTACCATCTTAGATTCGCCAGTCACGAAAAAGCTGCAAAAGAAATCGGTTTTCGTTCAGTATTGACGATATAGTTTTTCCACAGCCTGAACGATGCTGTCAGGCACCATGCCCGTAATCGGCTGGCCCCTGCGGACGCGGCGGCGGATGTCGGTGCTAGAAATATCAAGTAACTCTGCTTCTACAACGCTGACCGTGGGGGGAAGGGACTTCAAGTCGATGTCGCTCCCACGGCGGGGATAGACGGTGATTTGGTAGTTGCTGACGATGTCGTCGGCACGATACCAGCGGGAGAAGCGCTCCCAGTTATCGCCGCCAATGAGCAACACGAATTCCCGGTCGGGAAAGTCGTCTTTGAGCGCTTTCAGTGTGTTCCACGTATAGGAAGGCCGCGGCAGGTGGAACTCATAGTCGCTGACCTCGATAAACGGCTCGTCGGACAGCGCCTGGCGGGCCATCTGCAGGCGCAGGTCGTCGGCCAAAAGCCCTGCCTGCTCCTTCAGCGGATTCTGGGGCGACACCATCAGCCACACTTCGTCAAGTCCAGCCGCCTCGCGCAGCTGCCGGGCTAATTGGATATGGCCGTTATGGATGGGGTTGAACGACCCGCCGAAAATGCCTGTCTTAGTCATTCAGGAAGTCGTTGATAATCTGTAGTGCCTCCTGCTTCGCCGTCTCAAGGTCGTCGTTCACCACGACGCGGTCGAACTGCGGGGCGAAGGTCAGCTCATATTCGGCCTTGGCCAGCCGTTCCTCGATGGCTTCGGGGGTATCGGTGCCGCGGCCCTCGAGACGGCGGCGCAGCTCGCCGACCGACGGCGGCTGGATGAAGAGGCTCAGTGCCTCGTCGCCGTAGTAGCGCTTGATGTTCACGCCGCCCTTCACGTCGACGTCGAACACCACGTTCTGTCCCGCCTCGCGCTGCCGCTCCACCTGGGCCTTCAGCGTGCCGTAGAAGCGGTCGTGGTAAACCTCCTCGTACTCTAAGAATTCCTCGTTCTCAATCTTCGCACGGAACTCCTCGGGCGTCAGGAAGAAATACTCCACACCGTCCTGTTCCGTACCCCTCGGTGCCCTACTGGTACACGAAATTGAGAAATAGAGCTGCAGCTCCGGATGCTCCTGCATCAGCCAGTTCACGATGGTCGACTTGCCGCTGCCCGAGGGAGCACTTACGATTAGCATTTTACCTTTCATCTTTACAACGCATTTAGTACCTGTTCCTTGATCTGCTCCAGCTCGTCTTTCATCTTGACGACGATGTTCTGCATCTCGGCCTGGTTCGACTTCGAACCGGTGGTGTTGATTTCGCGGCCCATCTCCTGGGCGATGAAGCCCAGCTTCTTGCCCTGACCGGCGGACTCGGCCATCGTCTCGCGGAAGTACTTCAGGTGGTTGCTGAGGCGCTGCTTCTCCTCGCTGATGTCCAGCTTCTCGATGTAGTAGATGAGCTCCTGTTCCAAGCGGTTCTTGTCGTACTCCACGCCGGGAATCTGCTGCAGACCATCGGTGATGCGCTGGCGAATCTTCTCGACGCGTCCCTTCTCGTAAGGTTCAATCTCGGCCAGCAGCTGCTGGATGTTGTCAATTTTCTCGGTGAACTTCTGCTGCAGGGCAGCACCTTCCTGCGTGCGGAAGGCCACGAGGGCATCGAGGGCCTCCTGCACTCCACGGCGGGCGGCGGCCCACTCGTCGTCGCTCAGCACCTCCTGCTCCGTCTTCGTCAGCACGTCGGGCATGCGCAGCAGCGTGTACATCGGGTCGGGCGACAGGGGGATGCCCGTCTTGTCGGCGATGTCCTTCATCTGCCGGTAATAGTTCTCGACCAGTGCCGCATTGATGGGCGTGGCGTCAACCACCGCGTCCTTCTCTATCCACAGGCTGAAGTCGACCTTGCCGCGAATGACGGCCGAAGCCACCATCTGGCGTACCTCCATCTCCTTCTCGCGATAGAGCGGTGCTATACGCGTCTGGAGGTCCAGCTGCTTAGAGTTCAGCGACTTAACTTCTACGTTGATTTTCTTGTCTTTGTAAGCTACGACTGCCTTGCCGTAACCCGTCATAGATTGTATCATATTAGTACTCGATTGGTACCCCGACCGAGAATCGAACTCGGAACTAAGCTTTAGGAGAGCCTTGTTATATCCATTTAACTATCAGGGCAAACACTTGCGGGTGCAAAGGTAGTCTAAAAAAAGGAAAACGCCAAATTATTTGGCAGCTTTTTGCTTGTTGGCGATGACCGAGAGCACGATGGAGAGCAGCAGGACGCCGAAGATGAAGGCCAGCGACCACGATGTTGGCACCTCGACGTGGGGCATTTTCAAGTCGAGGCCGACGAGACGACCAGCGGCATTGACATACTCGTCCATAGTCAGCAGCATCTTGATGCCGACGAAACTGAGGATGATGCCGAGCCCGTACTTCAGGTAGCCGAAGTACTTGGCGATGGCGGCCAGTGCGAAGTAGAGGGCACGCAGGCCGAGGATGGCGAAGATGTTGGACGTGAGCACGATGAACGGGTCGCGGCTGACGCTGAAGACGGCAGGTATGGAGTCGACGGCAAAGGCCACGTCGGTGGTCTCGATGACTATCAGGGCTATGAACAGCGGGGTGGCCAGGCGGCGCCCGTTTTCGGTGATGAAGAACCGCCCGCCGTGCATCTTGTCGCTGACGGGGAAGAATCGCTTAAAGATCCGGACGAAGATGTTCTTCGATGGGTCTACCTGCAAGTCCTCGTCGTGGCTGAACATCTTGATGCCCGTGTAAATGAGGAAGAGACCGAATAGTCCTAATATCCACTCAAAGCGCTCGACCATTGCCGCGCCGGCGAAGATAAAGATGCTGCGCAGCACCAATGCGCCGAAGATGCCCCAGAAGAGCACCTCATGCTGGTATTTCCGCTCGACGCCGAAGAACGAGAAGAGCATCAGGAACACGAAGAGGTTGTCCATCGACAGCGACTTCTCTATAAGGTAGCCAGCCAGAAACTCCGTCGCCATCTCGTGGGGGGCATGAGGATAGAACAAGTAGATGCCGGCACAGAACACCAGCGAGACGGCTATCCAGACAACGGTCATGCGCAGGGCCTCGCCGATGCCCACCTCGTGCTGTCCTTTCCGGCCGAACATTTTCAGGTCGACAATGAGCATGATGAACACCAGTATGTAAAAAACGACCCAAGCCCACAGGGGCATCCCCATTAGAAGTTCCATTCTCTCAAAATTCTCTTACGATTCGGCTGCAAAGGTAACACATTTTTCCGTAAACAGCCAAATAAAAACGCGCCGAATGTAGTTTCAGCGCGTTTTTATTGATGCCAGTAGTAGTTAATTGTACCAAATAGATGTTTCCATCTCGGGTGAATAGTTGTCGATATCCTGGGTATCGAGCTTCACCTCCTCGTCGTTGAATGTTGATTGAGTTGACATAAGCTAATTCTCCTTTCTCTATAAGTTAGGTAACACTGCAAATATAATGATTTTTCTGTCAAGTTGTATGCCGAAGCACAATATTTAATACTAATTTAACACTTTTCTCCCGAAAAAAGTATATCTTTGCAACCTGTAAGCTAATTTAAGAAACACAATGAGACACAGATTACTGACTTTAGGCCTTTTGCTGGCCTTTACCGTCGAGGCACTGCCTCAGACGCTGGTTCACCCATGGCAGGGCAAGCGCGTTGCCTACTTCGGCGACTCCATCACCGACCCGCGCAACAGCGGTTCGAAGAAAAAGTACTGGGGATTCCTTGAGGACTGGCTCCAGATAACGCCCTACGTCTATGGCGTCAGCGGCCGCCAATGGAACGACATACCGCGCCAGACCGACCAGCTGAAGCAGCAGCACGGCCAGGACGTCGATGCCATCCTCATCTTCTGCGGCACCAACGACTACAACAACGGCGTGCCCATCGGCACGTGGTGGGACGAGCGCTCGACCGAGGTGGAGTACGGTCACGGTCAGGTGAAGCAGATGGTGAAGCGCCGCCAGCGCACGCCGTCGATGGATCCCACCACCTATAAGGGACGTATCAACATCGCCCTCGATTCGCTGAAGCGCACCTTCCCGACGAAGCAGATTGTACTGCTGACGCCCATCCACCGCAGCGACTTCCACGCCAACGAGAAGAACTGGCAGTGCGACGAGTCGTACACCAACCAATGCGGTGAGTACCTGGATGTCTACATCGAGGCCGTCAAGGAAGCTGGCAACATCTGGGCGGTACCCGTCATCGACTGGAACGCCACGAGTGGCCTGTTCCCGATGCTGAAGGAGCATGGCCAATATTTCCACAACGCCGAGACCGACCTGCTGCACCCCAATGACGCCGGCCACCAGCGCATGGCCCGCACACTGATGTACCAGCTCTTGGCATTGCCCTGCACATTCTAATGCCATATTCTGGAGGGCGCATCGCTGCGGCCTCCAGAATCGTCCCGGGTACTACTCATTATTTTTTATACTAACTTTACTTACGGCCGTATACCGCTTTGACAATGTGCCACTGACGATGTACGTCGGCACAATCCATGTGGTTGGGAGCCATCGCGTCGAATAGATGGTTATAGGGAGTGCCCTTTGCCTTCTCCTTCTGTGCCCATAGGTGCAGCTCGCCGTCGGTGAAGTGCTTCTTGGGCAGGTTGCGCACCACTTCGTAGTTCTTGATGCCCAGCTCGCGCATCAGGGTTTCGGCGCGGCTGATGTCCCGCTCGGCTGTTTCCTTGCTGGCATAAATCCAGCACTTGAAGCCGGGCTTCGTCTTGCTGCGTTCGAACTCGTCGCGGACGCTGTAGTTGTAAGACGTCGGTTCCCAGTCGGTGATGGAGCAATGCATCCAGTCGCCGGGCGTGGCCTTGCCGTTCTTGATGTATAGCTCGCCCTTACCAGGCAGTAGCAGCGTCTGCACACGCGGTACATTGCCCTCAATGCCTGCGGGGATGGTGACGGGCGTGGTGATGAGGTTCACCGTGGTTTGCTGCCCTTTGACGGAGAGAGCCTTTCCGTTAGCGTCACTTGCAAGCATGGCGTTCTCAGCGTTCTTTATTTCAATCTTCTTGAGGTCCTTGGCGGTTAGCTTGGGCAGGCTGTTCTGGTCGAAGGGCACACCGTTGAGCATCATCGTGGTCTTTCTCGGCACTTTCGCATTATTAGTGTTGTCGAAAGAGTAAGTGAAGAATTGCTCTTCGATGTGCGACGCACCATTGCTTTCTATCCATACGCCTTCACCTAGATGTACGAGGAAATAGTCGCGGTAGCCTTTACCCCACTTCTGGTGAGTTTTGTACTCCAATAACGGTTTAGACTCGTCGCTGAGTACTGTCTGCTGCACCTCGTCTGTTTTCACCTCAGGCGTAGCAAACGCCATGACTGCCAATGCGGCCACGGGGACGGCGAACGCTGCACGGAGCATGCGCCATCGGTTGGATTTCTGTTGTTGCATCATGTTGATTCGTTGTTTGAGTGAACCGCGATTCAGGGTGTTGGCAAACAGCTGCAGACGGTTGCCGACAGCCTTGATCACGAGAAGTTGTTGATATTGCTTTGCATCGATGCCTTGACAGATGACGGCCTCGTCGGCCTCGTATTCGTGGATGGCCTTCAGTTCGCGGGCTAAGAGCCATGCAAAAGGATTGAACCACTGCACCACCTGCAACCCTTCGAGCAGCAGCACGTCCCACGAATGTCCCAGTCGGGCGTGAGCCTGCTCGTGGGTGAGGATGTTGCGGCGGTATTGTTCGTAGTCGCTGACGCTGATAGCTATCCAGTGCATAAAGCTGAATGGCGGGAACTCACCACCCTTCACGACAATGGTGTTGCCCTGTGAGTCGCGCAAGCGTAATCCTCCCTGTAAGCTGCGAATTAGCAAGACGCTGCGACGGATGAAGCGCAGGAGGGCAATACATACACCTATTATATATATGCGACCCAACCCAGACAGACCCATCCCCAACAGACCCACCCCCTGCCCCTCAGGACTCACCCCCTGCCCCTCCCTGTGAGGGAGGGGAGTGAATACACTCAGGAACAACATTCTGCGGATGGAGTTATTACTCCCCTCCCTCACAGGGAGGGGCAGGGGGTGAGTCCTGAGGGGCAGGGGGTGGGTCTGTCGGGGGTGGGTCTGGAGGTTGTTGAGGTTGTTGTGTGTCAAGGGGTTATTGCTTATCCTTATGTGCACCGCCGGCAGTACCAGCGACAGCACCACGATGCCGAGCAGCATGACGCGGTTAAAGCGGTGGAACGTCTCTCGGCTGAGCAGAGCTGAAAACCCACCATAGAGCAACGTCAGCAGCAGAGCCGACTTAAGGGCATAGTATATCATAGCGTCTGGTCGTTTGTGTCATCAATCAGTTCAAGAATCTCCTGCAATTCCTCGTTGCTGATGTCCTCATGCTGTACGAAGAACGAGAGCATCTTCTTCACCGAACTGCCAAACATGGTATCCTTCACGTCGCGCAGCACACAGGTGACGTAGCGCTCGCGGGTGAGCAGCGGCGAATAGACAAACGTCCGGCCCGTGCCGTCCTGTCGGCGGTGCTCCACATAGCCCTTCGCCTCCAGAATCTTCAGCAACGTGGCAACGGTGGTCCGCGCGGGCTGCGGCTCCGGGTAGAGTGCCACCAGATCATTGATGGTCACGCCCTGCGGCTGGTCCCACAGCAGGTTCATCAGTTCTGACTCGGCCCGCGTCAGCGGTCTCATGGAATGGTTCTCTGTCATAGCGTCTGTGATTTCTTTTCTCGGTGCAAAGTTAGCCGAAAGCCGCTATACCGTCAAATTAATCCTCATTCTTTTCCTTCCCATACCCCATTATTTAACATTTATGTTTAGTCAACGCCTTTCCCTTTTTTAGTTGTTAACCAAATGCCTACCGGGCTTTTTTCTTCGGTTGCTTGTTCAGTCTGTACACGACGTGCAGCAGGGCGTAGCGCGGCAGGACGTTGGTGTAGGTCTCGGTGCGGCCCTGGGCGTTGACGATGCGGGTGACATTGTCGAGCTGTCCGAGGAGGTCGAAACCGTCGACCATCAGCAGTAGGCGGCCTTTGAGGAAGGGGCGCGTCAGCCGGGCGTTCCATACGAGGTCGGTGGTGTTCAGACGAGCGTCGGCATAGCCAGTGCGGGTATAGAGCGTCAGGTCGGTATTGAGTTCCATCTGTAAAGGGAGTTTCAGGAGGGCGGTGAGGGCGTTGGTGAGGGTGAAGGGCTGCGATGATATCGCAGCAAACTGGACATTGGGGGTGGTGAAGCGTTGCCAGAGGGTGGTGTTCTTGAAACTGAGCGAGTGGTTGCCAAGCTTGTAGGAGAGGCTCAGCGTGTTGTTGAATGAGAGGGTGTTGACCGTGCTGCGCTCTTGGTCAACCAGATCGACGCTGTGCTGATAGCTGACACTCGGTCTGACATTGAGGCGCAAGGGGTGCTTCTTGCCGATGGCCGTATTGAATTGGTAGTTGGCATCGGCATTCCAGTTGCCGTTCACGTTGTCGGCCTGCCAAGTGCGGATGCCCGTAGTACGATCGTAACGGTAGCCCATGGCGAGGGCATTTTGGATGATCGTGTAGCTGAGCGAGTACCGATGACTAGTCTCTTTACGGTTGGCGTTTCCCCATTGGTGACTGAATGAGAACTCGTGGTTAATGGCATTGCGCAGGCTGTTGTTGCCTATGCGGATGTTCAGCGGGTCGGTATCGTCGCGCATGTCGACGAGGTTCAGTAAGTCGGGTATCGATGAGTTGGCGATGTACTGGAGAATCATTTTCTGGGCATTACCAGTCTTACGGTTGATGGTGGCATACTGGACAAAACAGTCCCAGACGTTGACAGGCATGGTGTTGCGGGTGACGAGCGTGTCGATGCTGCCACGCTGGTAACGGAGTTTCTGACGCACGAGGGTGACGGGGAAGCCAAGTTGTGCCCACCACTTTTTCTGGTAAGTCTCGTCTTCGTTGTAGGCGTTATAGAACAGTCGGGGGATGAAGTCGTAGATGTCTTCGGTGAAATGGCTCGTATAACTGTTGCGACGGTCAATGTTCTGCTCGTATTCGTGAGCTGATGGCAACTGTCCGAGGGCGTAGGTGGTGTCGATGTCGAATAGCGACAACTCGCGTCGGCGGTCGTTGTGGGTATAGCCCGCGTTCAATTGCAGTCGGATCAGGGAGGTGAAGTTGATCTGATAGGTGCCACCAGCCTTGGCTTTCCATGAGCGGTTGGGGTGGTTGCGGGTGTAGCGATTAAGGCATGCTGGGGGTTGCTGTGATACAGCAACATACTGGACGGACTGGCGGTGGTAGCGGTCTTCCTGCTTGTCGCTGAAGCTGGCTTCGGCATCAAGAGAAGCCCAGTCGGGGCTGTGGCGGAATTTGAAGGTGCTGCTTAGGCGGATTGCTCCGTCAATGCTGTGACCTTCTGTGAGGCCGCGTTGCAGATTGCGATGGATGAGGCTGTCGTTCTGATAGAAGGCAGTGGCGAGGCTGTATGTGCTATTGTCAAACTTCTGATAGTTGAGCGATGGGCGCACGTCGAGGTTCCACATGCCGAAGTTGTGGTAATAGTGGTGGCTGGTGTTCAACTTCAGGTTCTTGTCGCGCTGGGTATTCTGGATGCGGTCGTAGGTGTCGCCTGTCGGCAGGTAGTTCTGGCGGTTGGTATTGGTTTCGCGGTTGAGTTCGGTATGGGTTACTTGTATATTGCCGTCGGCTTTCCATTTGCTGTTGCGGTCCTCAACGTTGTAGTCGATGCCGGCCTGCTGCTGAGTCAGCTGTCCGCCGTCCTGCAATCGCTGTGGGTCCCAGCTGCCCGCTTCTCCGGGTTTGCCGTCGCCGTTCAGGTTGTTGGCGGTGGTGTAGGCGGCAAGGCGCGAGTGGTCGCTGAAGCGGAGGGCAAAGAGACGGGCGAGGGCGGGGCTCCCCGCAAATATGCGGGGCACTTGACCATCGGACGCGGAGTGTCGGCTGCCTGTGCCGAGGCCGGCCTCGACGTTGGCCAAGGTGCCAATACGGTATTCCTTCTTCAGCTTTACGTCCATCACGTAGCGGTTGTCGCCCATGACGTGCTGACCAAGGAACTCACTTTGGTCGCCCCACTTGTCGTAAATCTGAATATCCTTCACCGTATAGGCGGGCAGGTTGTCGAGCATAATGGTATGGTCGCCTCGGAAGAAGTCTTTTCCGTTCAACAGCAGGGCGTCGACATACTTCCCGTTGTGGTAGATGCGGCCTCCCTCCTTCAATTCGACCCCTGGCAGCTGGCGTACCAGTGCATCGAGCATGGAGCCTTCGGCCAACTCGAAAGCGTCGGCATTGAACACCAACGTGTCGCCCTTGTAGTAGAACTGCACCTTTGATGAGGTGACCACTACCTCCTGAAGCATCTTGGTTTCACGCTTCATATAGATAGGAGGAAGTTCCCGACGCTGTTCGCGACGATAGATGTTGTTCAACTCGAAAGGCACTTCCGCAGTCTTGAAGCCCACGTAGCTGGCCTGGATGATGTATTTGGCAGGTCGTGCAGGCACTCTGAAGCCAAAGTCTGCGTACTCAATGGGAGGGTTATTGCCATATTGCATGTATGAGATGGCTTCACAGGAGTCAATGCGAACGCCATCGGCAGTGAGCAGCCGGACATTGGAGTGCGGCAAGTCGTTGTGCGTCAGGTTGTCTTTTACCTTGCCTGAGAGTATGATATAGCGTTTATCGGCCTTGGGCTTATACTGCACGAAGATGTCGCGCCCCTTCTGCTTGACGCGGACGGGCTGGTCCTTGCAGAGGCGATTGACGGCCTTAGGGATGGACAGGCCGCTGACGTTGACGGTGACCTGCAGGTGCTCCAGGTCGTTATGGATGAAGCTGATTTCGTAATCCGACTGCCGTTGGTTCAAGGCTTCGAGGGCGGCGGCGAGGGACTGGGATTGTGCTGTGGCGACGCCACAGCACAGCAGACAGAGGAAGAGAAGGTGGATGCGCTTCATGGCTGGCTTTCCTTGGCAGTTTGTTCCACAAAAATGGTGTCACGGGCATCAGTAAGTCTGAGGCCCTCGAACTCGTTCACAGTGGCGAGGAAGTCGGCCAAGGACTGGTCGGGGTTCCACGTGATGGTGAAGCGCAGGCTGCGCGGCGCCTCACTATGGTAGCTGACAGTGCGGTGCTCGTGGCGTGCCACAACGGTGAGGATGCTGTCGAGACGGGCATTGCTGAAGTGGACGGGAGCTGGAGTCGGAGCGTGATGAGCGGAGTGATTTGCCTCCGTCGCATTCTCCCGGATTTGTCCAGAGTGGTCATGCAGGAAGTAAGCGGCGAATGCCAAGCCGCTGATGATGATGAAGCCGATAAAGGCGGCGGCCATCCTGTGCCACCTCGTCACATGCTTTCTACTGTGTAGGCTGAAGTCGGCGGGCAACTGGGGCGCCCGTTGCTGTCGGCGTTGTATGGCGCGGCGCAGGTTCACGTCTTGGTAGCGCAGCCGCTCGGTGTCGTTGGTGTTGTCCTGTTTCATAAGTCCTGGATTTGTTTGATGAGTTGATAGAGCTTGTGGCGGATGCGGTGCAGGCGGGTGGCGACGGTGCCGGGAGCCTGACCGGTGATGTAGCCGATGTCGGCGAGGGGCAGGTCGTCATAGTAGAACAGCGTGACGAGCGTCTGCTCTTCGGCCGTCAGGTGGTCGATGGCCCGCTCCAGCAGTTCCGCCCGTTCGTCGTCGGGCTGCTGGAAGAGCGTCTGCATCTCCGCCTCGGCTGCCGCACTGACAGCCTCGTCATCCATCGTCAGCGTCTGTAGCACAGGCCGTCGCAGGTGGTTCAGGGCCGTGCGGTAGGCGATGCGGCAGAGCCAAGTGCGCAGCGAGGCCTTGACCGGGTCGTAGCTGTCCATCTGGCTAAGGCCGCGCAGCAGGGCGTCCTGCGTCAGTTCCTCGGCGTCCTGCACGTTGCCCACCATCTGACAGATGATGGTGAACACGCTCTGTCCGTACTGTCGTACTATGTCTTCGCTTCGGTTCATTGCTTTTGTTGTCTCTACTAATATATACACACTTTTTGCCGACAATATTACACGGATACAGTTTTTTTTCGTACCTTTGCCCGCAGAAACTTAAAACTTAACGCAGATATGAAGAGACTAATGACATTTGCAGCTGTGCTGCTGACCGCCGTCACCATGATGGCAAGGACGGAGACCGTGCCTTCGTCAAACAACAGGCTTGAGTTGACATTCAGCGACGATGGCGGCGTGGCCACCTACAGCGTCAGCTACGACGGTGTGCCGGTGCTGACCGCTTCGCGCTTAGGCTTCGAGGCCGACTTCGGCGACTTTACCAAGGGGCTGACGATGGGCCAGTACAAGATGCAGTTGCGCGATGCCACCATCTTCGTGAAAGGAGGAAAGAACCGCAAGGTGAACGCCGTGCGCTACACCGTGCCGTTCACCAATGCCAAGGGCCAGCAGATGTCGGTCGTCTTCAACGTGACGGACAACGGCGTGGCCTACTGCTACGAGATTCCCCGTCCGGGCGAAAATCCGAAGTGTGGCGTCATCCGCCGCGAGGTTAGCTCGTTTAATTTCCCCGAGGGTACGACGACGTTCCTCTGTCCGCAGATAGGCCCGATGACGGGCTGGGAGCGCACGAAGCCCAGCTATGAGGAGGACTACAAGGTTGACCAGCCCATGGCCCAGCGGTCGCAATTTGGGCAGGGCTACACGTTCCCCTGCCTATTCCGGGTGGGGGCTGCGACGGCGCCGCAGCACAGCGAACTGTGGGCGCTGGTCAGTGAGACGGGCGTCGACGGCAGCTACGTGGGCAGCCACCTGAGCGACTATGCGCCGGAGACGGGCTACACCATCGCCTTCCCGCAGGCTGGCGAGAACAACGGCAACGGCACGCCCTTTGCCGGTATTCCCCTGCCCTACACCACGCCGTGGCGCACCATCGTCATCGGTACCTCGCTGAAGCCCATCGTTGAGAGCAAATACGGGCTGCCCGCGCTTCCGCGCAAATACGAACCGTCCATAGACTACAAGCCTGGCCGCTACACATGGTCGTGGCTCGTGTGGCAGGACGAAAGCATCAACTACGCCGACCAGGTGCAGTTCGTTGACCTCGCCGGCAAGATGGGCTTCGAGTACTGCCTGGTCGACAACTGGTGGGACCAGCGCATCGGCCGCGACAAGATTGAGGAGCTGTCGAAGTATGCCCAGTCGAAGGGCGTCAGTCTGATGCTGTGGTACAACTCGAACGGCTACGAGAACGACGCCCCGCAGACGCCGCGCGACTGCATGTCGACGGCCATTGCCCGCGACAAGGAGATGGCCTGGCTGCAGAAGATTGGCGTGAAGGGCATCAAGGTCGACTTCTTCGGCGGTGACAAGCAGCAGACCATGCAGCTCTACGAAGACATCCTCTTCGACGCCAACCGCTACGGCCTGCAGGTCATCTTCCACGGCTGCACCATGCCGCGCGGCTGGGAGATGATGTACCCCAACTACGTGGCCTCGGAGGCCGTGCTTGCCAGCGAGAACGTCTTCTTCAGCGAGGGTCACGCCAAGAGCGAGGCCTTCGAGCTGTGCATGCATCCCTTCATCCGCAACGCCATGGGACCGATGGACTGGGGCGGCACGATTATGAACAAATACCTGAGTCGCGACAACAAGAGCCGCCACAAGCGTTACACGACTGACATCTTCGAGATGGCCGCCGCCATCACCACCCAGACGCGTGTGCAGTGCATCGCCATGCAGCCCAACAACCTCGACGAGCTGCCGCAGTTCGAGCTCGACTTCCTGCGCGAGGTGCCCACCGTGTGGCACGACACCCGCTTCCTCGACGGCTATCCCGGCAAGTACGTGGTTCTGGCCCGCCGCAATGGCGACAACTGGTACGTGGCAGGCCTGAATGCCGAGCCGCAGGCCAAGACGCTGACCATCAAGATGGAGGAGTGGGCCGGACAGACCGTCAGCTACTACGTCGACGACCCGAAGGCCGGCCCGCAGCTGCGCCAGCTGAAGTTCGACAAGAAAGGACAGGCGAAGATTACCATCCAGCCCATGGGCGGCGTCATACTGAAGTAACCGCTATTTGATGTTCACGCGCAAGCCCACCTGCAGGCTCAGGTTCACGGGCTTGTCCTTGAAGAAATTCTGTATGTGGCTCCGGTTGTCGGGGTAGTAGCTCAGGCCCGGTTCCACATACAGTCCTATCTGCGGTATGACGTCATACTGCAAGCCCAGGCTGCCATTCAAGGACAGCTGCGCGCGGTCTTTCTCCATCTCCTGCGTCACGCCCTCGGTCACCACGCGGGTGGCGACATTTAGGTAGGTCAGTACGCCCGCCGAGGCGTAGGCCCGGAAGCCCTTCAGCTCCCAGAGCCTGTAGCTCAGGCCGAGGGGCACGCCGACGTAGTGGAGCGTCTGCTCGCGCCGTATCTGCATCTTGTTCATCACTTGGGTAAAGTCTGACGAGAGTTTCGTATAGACGAGGCCGGTGGTCAGCGACAGCCGCTCAGTGAGCGGGTAGCTCAGCGTCAGACCGAAGGAGACGGGGCGGTGGTGGTGCTGCCGCTCCTCGTAGCCCGTCAGGTAGATGGGCTCAGTGCTGCGTGCCGACGTGGCGTAGCTGTACTCATAGACTTCCCGATATTTCCTGGCCATTTCTTCGGCCATCAGCACGCCGTTGCTGCTCGACTGGCCGCTGAAGCCGTTCATCGCATAGAGGCCGAGGGTCAGAGGGTCGCTCTTCGTATTCTTTATCTCGGCTATCTGCCGGTCCATATCGCGGACGACGGCTTTACTGGTATTGCTGAGCTCGTCCGTTGTCTCTGTCTCTACTACGCCTGGGCGCTCCGTATGGCTGTCAGTGATTTCGGCGGTTGTCGGAGTCTCGGGCTGTGCCACATCGACTGTTACCTGATCATCCCTTCCCCTCCCTTCGATGGGAGGGGCCAGGGGTGGGGTCTGTATCTTCTGTATCTCCTCTGCCAGCAGTTCCTTCGGGGCTTGTGTGGACTCTGAAACAGTTTCAGGGCCCACAACTTTCCCCTCCCCAAGGGAGGGGGACTGCTGCGCCAGCTGCGGGGAAGTATCCCCCTCCGGCCACAGCAGGTAACCAGCGCCTATTGTCAGCGCAACCGCCGCCGCTGCTGCCGCCCACCGCCGCAAGGCTACGAAACGGGACTTCCCCCTACAGGGGGGACAGAGGGGGGCTATCTCCTCCCACAACCCCTCGGGCGGCGCTACCTCGTGCTCCGCCAGCTTGTCGCGTAGTTGTTGTGTCCACTTGTCCTGATTCATATTCCTTGTTTGTTTAAGTATTCTCTGATATTCTTGGCCAGCATCTTCTTGGCCCGGAAGAAGAGCGACGACGAGGTGCTCTCCTTGATGCCCAGCAGTTGGGCTATCTCGCGGTGGGGCCGCTGTTCGAAGACGTATAGGTTGAGCACCGTGCGGTAGTTCGGCGGCAGGCGCCCTATCATCGCCGTCAGCGCGTCAGGCGGCACGCCGCCGATGTCGGGCTCGTCGGGGCTGTCGGGCTCGTCGGGAATGCCGCCGACCGTCACGAAGCGCTGGTGCTCGCGCAGGTAGTCGACGGCGCGGTTGCTGACGATGCGCCCCACCCACGACTTCAGCGACCCTTCGCCGCGGTAGCTGAACTGCCCGACCGAGGTCAGTATGCGCACGAAGCTGTCCTGAATGACGTCGCGCACCTCGTCGCGCTCGGGCAGATACCTCAATCCGACGGCCATCGCGTAGCCGGCGTAGCGGTCGTATAGTCGCTTCATGGCAGCCCGGTCGCCACCTTTGATGGCTTCAAGCAGTTGTCGCTCTGTCTCCACCGTCGTGGTTATCTGATTCGTTCTTTCGTGTTATAGTATAAGGTGAAGGGGGTTATCGAGATATACTTCTCTTCGAAATTCTCGGTGTTAGTGACACAGAAGCCGTTGACAGGGATAGCTAATGTCCACCCCCCATTGTCAAGCCTCTGGATAGCACTGCCTTCCTCGGTGGAGAGCAACTCGACGAGGTATTTAGTGCCATTGATGGTAACGAGGAAGTATGCAGGTTTGTAGACCGTCGTTCCGTCGTTCACTGACGCATCGGCACAGAAGTTGGAGAATACAGCTTCATTGGTATAGCCCTGGTCTTTTATTTCTATTTTTGTGGGTAGCCCCAGGGGCTTGACGTCCGACGTAGTGGTGGTTTCTCCATCTGTGTTTACGCCAGATTTTTCGCTTGAGGCATAGTCTGCGGCAGACTGACTGAAACAGAGATGCGCCAGAAAAGTTTCTGGCAGCCTGACTCTAAGCACGTCGGACACATCCAACCGCGCCGTGTCCACCACTTGGAAATTGACCGTCCACTCACCGTTGTAAGATGCCAACACCAAAGCAGAAGAGGCACTAATACTACTCCGTACGTCAGCGAGATCCCCATCGCCACCCTCCGAGCATGCCGTCAACATCAGTGAGCTTATCACCATGATGCCTACAAGCCACTTCGTTCTTTCTGTTCTTTTCATACCTTTTTCCTATTACCTTTTTCTATTATAACGCAGAAACTTCAAAATCTTGCACTTCGGGAGCAACTTTTTTTCTGTTTAATATTTGCGGGTTATCGGAAATGTATAATATTGACGTTGTTTTATCATCCATCGGCGTTGTTTTATCATCCATCGGCGTTGTTTTATCATCCATCGACGTTGTTTTATCATCCATTGACGCAGTTTTAACTTTTCCCCGTGCCTTACCATCCTTTAGAACGGCACTTACGACGTTTTATATGGCACTTTAACAATTTTTTTATTCCGCATGTGCAGGATTTCCATCCCGTCATCGTTATAGAAGAAAGATAACAAACGAAAATGATATGAACTGGAAAGACTTTATGAAGATACTTACGCTAATGCCTATGGCTTTGATTGCATTAGCGTCATGTAGCGACAATGACGAAAATGTGGAAGATCTGGTTGAGCCTGCTGCCGTGCCAATGCTGGCCGATAATGTTATGATGATCGCTTTTGGATTCTATCAGGAAGACAATATCGGCATCTTGTCAAAAGACTATGTGGCTTCTGTTCCAGACTATAAACGCGGCGTTTCGCATTATGACATTTCCATTGACCTGCCGTGGTTCACCGACAAATCGGCACTCGTAGCTCGTTTCACCGTCAATCCAAGAAACATTACTACCATCAATTCTATTCCTCAGGTAAGCGGACTTCTCAAGAATAACTTTACCGCTCCGGTCGACTATATAGTCACTAATACTGACAAGACCCAAAGTGTTGCCTACACAGTGACAATTACCAACAACCACAACATTGACTGGAAGGAGATTTCCTTTGTGAACATTCCGATGATATTTGATATATACTCCGGTGCTTGTATGAGGATTTGCCCTTGGAACAATACGCTTTTCATTGCTTTTAAGAACATCAAGAATAATTGCAACAAGATGATGGTAATGAGTAAGCCCCAAGATAGTGGTTGGATTGGGTTGGGCTCCAATAGCTATCCTGATGGCTTCTCCAGCCGAATTGACAGCTCACACTATGCTTTCGATGTTGCTCTAGATGGTACGCCATACGTGGCTTACGCAGACCTGGATGCAGCATCACAGAGGGGTGCGCTTTCAGTCATGAAGTTAGACGGACATAAGTTCAAGAATGGATTATATAGCGGGGATTGCTACTGGAACTACGTCGGCGAACAGGGGTTCTTCAAGGTGCAGTCCCAGTGCGTGGGTATGGCTGCTTTAGAGAATGAACTGGTCGTCTGCCTATTAAATAAGGGCGATAATGCCGACATCCCCTACGGTGCCCTTGGCGTAGCAACATGGGATGGCGTGGCTTGGACGTCTGGCGAGTCTTCGCTGTTGCCGGCTGGTCAGGAAATATGTGGCGTCAAGATGGGCAGTAACGGTAAGATTGCAACTATGATTAGCATCAATAGCGGTGATGTGGACGGTGTGAACTATGGCTATAATGTCTTCAAGTACGAGAACGGACAGTGGGAGTCGCTGGCCACCAACTTCCTGGAGCCGGGTGCCACGCAGACTGATACTGCCGCTGGCAGCTTCGGCACCTTTGTTGCCCGTGACGGTACCATCTATATATGGACGACAGATAATGCTCCTAACGGTGATAAAGAGTTCAAGGTACGTCTGAAGAAGTATGATGCAGCCACTAAGAAGTGGTGTACTGTAAGCGGCGGTATACTACCCTTGAATTACAACAACAGTATTGATAACCGTATGGAGGTGCAGGTGGCCATTTCCCCTAATGGTACGCCGTTTGTTGCCTATGTCGATTCGGCAGACTTGTACGCCTCGAAGCTCTATGTGATGTATCTCGACCCCGAGACCGGGCAGTGGTCGGTCCCCCAATTGATTGGAACAGGTGTCTCTGACGTGAACATCGCTTTTGCGTCTACAACTGCTCTCAAAACTACGCTTACTTATACTGATAATGAGCATCACATCCATGTTCTCACCTTAGAAGAATAGAAAAAAGTAAAAAGGAAGAAAGAGTATGAATAAACGAAACCTATGGGCCGCCATCGCCCTGGTCTTGATGGCAACAACTGCAGTGGTGGGGTGCAGCAGTGACAGCGATGGGCAATCGTTCACAACAGACTTAAAGCTAACTCGTGGAGAACAACAGTTGGTGAAAGAGAGCAACGACTTCGCCCTCGACCTCTTCCGGCAGGTGCAGGACGAGCATAAGAGTCAGCTCGTATCGCCCATCAGCATTGTCTATGCTCTCGGTATGCTTAACAATGGAGCAACAGGCGAGACTCAAGCCCAGATAAACCGCGCATTAGGTTTTGGCGATGCCGGGGCTGACAGCATCAACCTCTTCTGCCTCAAGATGCTGCGTAGGGCGAACCTCTTGGACTCTGAGACTCGGGTGATGATAGCCAACAATATCTACGTGAATCAAGACTATCAGCTGCTTCCCGATTTCGTCAGTAAGGCTCGATTTTTCTACGACGCTGAGCCTGAGACACGCTACTTTGCCGACGGCAAGACCTGCGACGTCATCAACAGGTGGGCCAGCGACCACACCGAGGGGATGATTGACAAGGTGCTCGACGACAGTTCGTTCGACCCTGAAGCCGTCAGCTATCTATTGAATGCCATCTACTTCAAAGGCACCTGGACGCACCAGTTTAAGAAAGAGTTGACAAAACGAAGGGAGTTCTACCATGTAGGCGAGACAGAAGAGATGACCTACTGCGACTTGATGTCCCAAGAAAGGCGTTTTAACTATGCTGAGACATACGATGTGCAGGCCTTGCAGCTGCCCTACGGAAACGGTTCGTTCGTCATGACGGTCCTGCTGCCCAAGATTGTGGAGGACCAGCCGTTGAACCGGCTGCCCAATGTACCGACGGGTGATGAGTGGCGGCTGCTGAACAAACGTATGAGGCAGGAGAAGGTACATGTGATGTTGCCCCGTTTCGAGACGAATACCGACATTGACCTTGTTCCCATTATGCAGAAACTCGGTATGACAAAGGCTTTCACCGAAGATGCTGAATTCTCCAACTTCTGCGATAGGCCGACCTGTATCAGCCAGATGAAACAGGCGGCGCGCATCAAGGTCAACGAAGAGGGCACTGAGGCGGCTGCGGTTACAACAGGTGGAATCGGAGCTGCGGCAAGTCCTAAATTATTCAGGGCCGACCACCCCTTCCTCTACATCATCAGCGAACAGCAGACGGGTGCGGTTTTGTTTATTGGACAGTACACAGGATATTGATAAAAGGTAAAAAGTAAGAAATGAAGAAAGGAATTATCATTTTGGTCTTGTCGCTTGTCGCCATACTGTTGTACACAGGGTGTGACAGAGATGGCGAGGAAGAAATAACCCGCGAAGTGGAGAATTATGAGCAGCCTGTAGATATCAGCCCCAAGCATTACGACCACATCTTCGATACTCTCGTCTGCTATCCTGTTGGAACTACTTGGGAGATGGGTTATTATTTTTATGATGACATTGAGAACCTGTTTTTAAGAAGCAAGTTCGAGTTAGTCTCTGATACGCTGATTGACGATAAACACTACAAAAGAGTGAAAGGTGAATTTGTCCATTTGGACAAGACACATATTCCTGTACATTATTATGAAACGACGGAGATATGGCCAGGTATAGAGAACCACTTACACCGTTTGGATTTTTATATCTATGAGGAGAAAGGAGTAGTAACTGCGTATAGTATTGACGAAGCAACCCAGCGACCCTCATACATTTTGCGGAAATATGATTTCAACTGGCCTCCGTACATTCATGGACTGCTGTTCTATAGCGATGGAAACATCGTTGAGACTGAAAGGAACCGCTCAAACATTACCCTTCTTGACGGAAACGTCTACGAGATTGAAGACTATCTTGTGAAAACCATAGGATGCGTCTATTCTATGTTTGGTGAATATCGCAATGACTTTTTGAAAGGCCGTCTCCTCAACTTCCGTCGCAACGGTGTGTTGCTGTATGAATATGGAAAGGTTGAACTGCCTGAAAATCAAGACGGCGATTATTATGTCAGATTTAAGAAGCAAGTCCCAGGCTTGATTGGAACATGGGACATGGTGGCGTATTATAGTAAATCAATTGATGAGTATTATGCTAGTTCGAATCGGACAACGGAATACGAAGCAGGTACTATTGAATGGACTTTCTATCCAGACGGCTTTCTCTATGTGAAAAGCGATTCCTCAGCAGCCTATTTGCCATTTGTATACCGAAATGGGACGCATCACATTGATTATGCCACAGACACACAACTCAAAATAGATGAAACAATCTATGATTATTCTCTTGGTGACGATGGAGTTCTGACAATCAATCAAAAAACTAAGGATAGATCCTATTCCTGCACATTCAGAAAGAAGGAATAAACAAAGTATGTTATGAAAAAAGGTAAAAAGGAAGAAAGAGTATGAATAAACGAAACCCATGGGCAGCCATCGCCCTGACCTTGATGGTAACGACAACAGTGGGATGCAGTAGTGATAGCGAGAGCCCGAAGCCGGAGCCGGTCATCTGTCCCGTAGTGACACCAACAGAATTAGAGCTGACCCGCGCTGAGCAGGAGATGGTGAAAGAGAGTAACGACTTCGCCTTCAACTTGTTCCGCGAGGTGCAGGACGAAGTGAAGAGCCAGATTGTGTCGCCCGTCAGCATCACCTATGCCCTCGGTATGCTGAACAACGGCGCAGCCGGCGAGACGCAGAAGCAGATTAACAGCGTGCTGGGCTTTGCCGACAAGGGCGCCGACGGCATCAACGCCTTCTGCTACAAGATGCTACAGCGGGCAGCCACCCTCGACCCGCTGACAAAGGTGCTGATAGCCAACACCATCTATCTGAACAAGGGTTACGAACTGCAGACGGAGTTCGTACAGCGGGCGAAGACGTTCTACGACGCCGAGCCTGAGACACGCGACTTCCACGACGGCAAGACCCGCGACGTCATCAACAAGTGGGGCAGCGACCACACGGAGGGAATGATTGAGGAAGCGCTGAAGAAAGATGAGTTCAACCCCGATGCCGTCAGCTATCTGCTTAATGCCATCTACTTCAAGGGCAGCTGGAAGAAGAAGTTCGACAAGGCACTGACGATGAAAGAGGCATTTATGCATGCAGGCGGTACGGAAGAAATGACTTACGCCGATATGATGCATCAGACGACCAATTTCGAATATGCCGAGACCGGTGATTGTCAGGCTCTGCGCCTGCCCTACGGCAATAGCTCGTTCCAGATGACGGTGCTGCTGCCGAAGGCGAAGACAAACGCCCTGCCCAAGGTGCCTACCGCTGAGGTGTGGCAGCAGCTGAACGAGCAGATGGACTCCACACTTGTCGACGTATCGCTGCCCCGCTTTGAGATCGACACCGACATTGACCTTGTTCCCATTATGAGCAAGCTCGGTATGCCCGATGCCTTCGATGACAAGAAGGCCGACTTCAGCCGCTTCTGCAACGTGCCTGTCTATATTGAACTGATGAAGCAAGTGGCCAAGATCAAGCTTGATGAAGAGGGCACTGAGGCGGCTGCCGTCACCGTTATCGGAGTTGATATGGCATCTATTGGATCAGACCCCCAATACGTCACCTTCCACGCCAACCACCCCTTCCTCTACGTCATCAGCGAACAGCAGACGGGTGCCGTCCTGTTCATCGGCCAGTACACGGGATATTGAAAACTATTAAATAAGGTATGTTATGAAAAAGAGACAATTTGTGTTAGCAATAGCCGCCGTAAGCTTGTTGGCGGTGAGTTGCTCGGTAGGCGGTGCAGAGGATGTCGCCGACGTGAGAAATAACCTGACGGCCCTGTACAGTGAAAGTGCCGACGAAACCGCAGACTTGGCTTCTGGCGACAAGTTCGAGGGGGCAGCCGACAACCCCTTCATCAGCACGATGCTGGAGCCCGTCTCCACTTTCTCGGTCGATGCCGACGGGGCTTCGTATGGCATTGTGCGCCGCTACCTTGAGAGGGGCTACGACGTCAACCCTGCAAGCGTGCGTATTGAAGAACTGCTAAACTACTTCACCTTCGACTACCCTGCACCGACAGGCGACGAGACGGTGGCCATCAATGCCGAGGTAGGCCGTTGTCCGTGGAACACAGAGCATCTGCTGCTGCGCATGGGCCTCAAAGGCAAGGAGGTCAGAGCCGGCGAGATGCCACGCGCCAACTTCGTGTTCCTCATCGACGTCTCGGGCTCTATGGCCAGCAGCGACAAGCTCGACCTGCTGAAGAAGGGGCTGACGGAACTGCTCTACCAGCTAAACCCCGACGACCGCATCTCGATTGTAACCTATTCGGGCGAAGTCAGGAAGCTGTTAGAGTCGACGGCCGTCAGGAGTGCCGACAAAATCAAAAAGGCCATCAGCCAACTCTCGGCCGACGGCTTCACGGCAGGCGGCGAGGCGCTGAAGATGGCCTACGAAGAGGCGCTTGCCAACTACGACGCTAAGAGCAACAACCGCGTCATCATGGGCACCGACGGCGACTTCAACGTCGGCGTCACCGACACTGACTCTCTGGTCAAGATGGTCGAGAACTACGCCAGCAAGGGCATCTACATGACCTGCCTCGGCTTCGGCATGGGCAACCTGAACGATGCGATGATGGAGAAGGTGAGCAACTCGGGCAACGGCACCTACCACTACATCGACTGCGAGGACGAGCTGATGAAGGTCTTTGTCCACGAGCGCAGCCAGTTCGTCAGTGTGGCCAACGACGCGAAGTGCCAGGTGACCTTCAATCCCGACTATGTAAGCCAATACCGGCTCATCGGTTACGAGAACCGCGTGATGAGCAACAAGGACTTTGAGGACGACAAGAAGGACGCCGGCGAGATAGGTGCCGGACAGACCATCACAGCACTCTACGAGCTGGTACCAAAGGCCGATATGTGGAACAAGAACATGGCCAATGAGCCTATCGTCACCTTCGACTGCCGTTACAAGAAGTCGCTGACTGCCAACAGCACGCCGCTGCGAATTGAAGTCCTCAGAAACGGAATCTGGGAGAATCCCTCAACGGAATTCTCTTTTGCTGCCGGTGTGGCCGCCTACGGTATGATCTTGCGCGACTCACCCCATAAGGGAGCGGCAACCATCGCTATGGCGAAGGAGTTAGTCGGTCAAGGCCTCAACTTCGATGCTCAGGGCTACCGCGCCCAATTGCTCACGCTGATGGACAAAGTGAAGGAAAAAGGCTGAAATAAGCCAAACGCGTGCTAATTCTGCTTAAATTGGCGGCGGGGATGTTGGCCGGACACAGTATTTTGCTTACTTTTGCACCGTGCAAAGACTGTTTTTGGCTATCATCCTCGCCGCTCTGTGTGTAGCGGTTCGTGGTCAGCGGCGTCTCATCGTGGTTGATGTTGAGACGCGTGTGCCCATCCGTGGCGTCAACGTCGTGAGCAGCCGCCACCACACCGACACCACCGACTGGCAGGGACTGGTCACCGTGCCCGACACATGCCGCTCGCTGTCGTTCTCGCACGTGAAGTACGAGAGCCGGCTGCTGAACCTCAGCGAGGTGAAGGATACGGTGTTTCTGATTTCGAAGCTGATGGGGCTGCCCGAGGTGACCGTCTACGGCCAGGACCTGGGCGAGGACAAGCTGAAGGAGCTGAAGAAGCAGATGCGCATCAACAAGACCGAGGCACAGCTGGCTGCCGCCAATCCTGCCGGGGGTTTCAACATTCTGGGGCTTATCCAGAAGTTTATGAAGCGCCGCAAGGAGAGCAAGAAGGAGCGCTTCCTCAGGATGCTGGAGGAGTATTAAAGGTAAAAGGGGAAAAAGGTAAAAAGGTAAAAGGGTAAAAAGGGGGAAAGGGTTATTTGAGCCTTTCGGGATGGCGGCGCTTGTAGTCGGCAATGCGGTCGGCAAAGGCCTGATCTTTCTTACTGCCCGGCTCGGGCGTAAACTCCATATATTCAGGAATGTCGTGGCCGTAGTCCTCAATGCGGGGCTGCGGTTTCTGTTTGACGATGCGCAGCGAGTCGTAGAGCGTGTGGTGGTAGACCTCATAGGCGGCGAGCGTCAGCGTGTCGTCGCTGATGCTGACAGTCTGGTAGTAGCGGCTGGAGATGCCGAACTTGTCGAAGCGGTCGTCAAACTGAATGTGGTAGTTCTTGGGCGAGCAGTGGCTCACGGTATAGACGGGCGTAACGGGCTGGTCGTTATCGTCGTGGCGCGTCATGCGGGCGTAGGCATGCTCATGGCCCTGCAGGACGAGGTCGACGCCGTAGTCCTCGATGATGTCGTTGAACATCCACCGCTGTATGAGGTTGTTGTAGCCCTTGATGGAGAACAGCGGGTGGTGGAGCACCACGATCTTCCACTTGGCGGTGCTGGCCTCCAGCTGGCGCTTCAGCCACGAGCGCTGGGTCGAGAGGTAGAAGAACTCGCGGTTGCTGTCGAGAAGGAAGAACTGCGCCGGGCCGTAGCGCAGCGTGTAGACCATGTTGTCGTCAATCTTCGAGTCGAGGAAGTAGGAGAGCGTGAGCGGAAAGCGGCGCTCGAGCCGCATGATGACGCCCTTCAGGTAGTCGTGGTTGCCCGTGACGCAGAGCAGTGGCACGTGCTGGCCGATGCTGTCGAGGTCGCGGAAGGTCTCTGTCCAATGCTGGTTGGTGGGGCGGTCGGTGAGGTCGCCGCCGCAGACGAGGAACTCCGACTGCGGATGGCGGCTGAAGGCCTCGCGCAAGAAGCGGTTGGCTGCGCCGCCGATGGAGTCCTGCACATCGCCGACATAAATGAAGGAGAAGCTGCCCTCAGTCGCATAGGTATTGAAGTCGTACCAGGGTGAGGCCTGGCCGGCGGTGACGACGCGGTAGCCATAGCGGGTGTTGGGCGCCAGCTGGCGCAGGCGTGCCACGTAGTAGGCCGCCCGTCCGCTCCTTGAGACGAACATCTCGCCCTGGGCCTCGATGCGCACGATGTCGCTGTCGGTGGCCAGCTCGAGCCATGAGGGCTTTACCACGCTGTCGCACTGCCAGCTGACGTTGCGCGAGCTGAGGCCGTCGGCGTCGCCAAAGGTCAGCAGCACGCGGTGGGGCTGCGCTGCCGCTACGTAGGGCTCCTCTTCCGTGTTATGGAACCATACTTCCCACCGCTGGCTCACCCAGACAGCCAGAGCAGCCACGACCATCAGTGTGACAGCCCAAACGGTCTTTTGCGTTGTCTTCTTTCTTTTCACGCTGCAAAATTACATAATAAATATGAATAACAATGGTTAATTATCAATTATTTTGTAACTTTGCAGCCAGAAACAAGAAGAGCGAAGGTATGAAACTCTCATTAACAAAGCATCCCGTAGTGGCACTCGTAGCCAACCTGGCGCTGGTCTACGTGCTGTTTATGCTGTGTCGCCTGGTGTTCGTGGCCGTCAACTGGGGCCTGTATGCCGACACGATAACCTGGAGCCACCTGGGGAGCCTCTGCACCGCCGGCCTGATTTTCGACACGTCGGCCATTCTCTATACCAATGCACTGGTCATTGTGGGCTTCCTGCTGCCGCTGCACTGGAAGGAGCGGCCCAGCTACTATAAGGTCATGAGGTGGATCTACGTCGTCTGCAACGGCGTGGCCATCTGTGCCAACCTTATCGACTGCGTCTACTTCCCCTTTACCGGCAAGCGGACGACGAGCACCGTCTTTGCCGAATTCAGCAATGAGGGTGTGGGCAATATGACGAAAATCTTTGCCGAGCAGTTCTTGGTCAACTGGTATCTCGTCATTCTGGCGGGTGTCTTCGTCTGGGTGTTGTGGCGGGGGTTTAGAGCCCCCCTCTGTCCCCCCCGAAGGGGGAAGTCAGGGCTGATAGGCTATTACGCCATTCAGGTGGTGATGCTGCTGCTGGCCATTCCCCTCTGCGTGGCAGGCATGCGGGGCGGCTTCACCCACGCCGTGAGGCCCATCACCATCTCGAACGCCAACCAGTATGTGGACCGGCCGGCCGAGACGGGCATCGTGCTGAACACACCGTTCTCTATATACAGGACACTGAGCAAGAAGCCGCTGGTGGTGCCCGACTATATGAGCGACGACGAGGCGCTGAGCCTGTTCACGCCCATCCATACGCCGGCCGACTCGCTGGCCTTCGAGCCTAAGAACGTGGTGGTGCTGATTCTGGAGAGCTTCGGCAAGCAGCACTTCGGGTTCTACAACCAGACGCTGCACGGCGGCACCTACCGTGGCTTCACGCCGTTCCTCGACTCGCTCATCACCCACGAGGCCATGACCTGGCAGTACTCCTACGCCAACGGCCGCAAGAGCATCGAGGGCATGCCGTCGGTGCTGTCGGCACTGCCCAACTTCGTCGAGCCGCTCTTCCTGACACCCGCGTCGCTGAACCGCATGTCGGGCCTTGCCCGTGAGCTTGGCGAGCAAAAGGGTTACGCGACGGCCTTCTTCCACGGCGCCCAGAACGGCTCGATGGGCTTCCAGGCCTTTGCCCGCGCCACGGGCTTCGCTAAATATTACGGCCGGACGGAGTATAATGCCGACGACCGCTTCAACGGCGATGACGACTACGACGGCACCTGGGCCATCTGGGACGAGGAGTTCCTGCAGTACTACGCCCTGACGATGAGCAGCATGCGCCAGCCGTTCATGACGGCCGTCTTCACCGCCTCGTCGCACACGCCCTGCATCGTCCCCGACCGCTACAAAGGCGTCTTCCCCAAGGGCGAGAACCCCGTGCAGGAGTGCGTCGCCTACTCCGACAACGCCCTGCGGCTGTTCTTCGAGACGGCCCGCCGGCAGCCGTGGTTCGCGAACACCCTCTTCGTCATCACCGCCGACCACACCAGTGGTCCTGTCGACCCCTATTACACGACGTCGCTGGGCAGCTACTGCGTGCCCATCATCCTCTATGCCCCCGGCGACAGCACCCTGCGCGGCTACGACCGCCAGCGCATTGTCGAGCAGGCCGACATCATGCCCACCGTGCTCTCCTACCTGCACTACGACCATCCCTACCTGGCCTTCGGCAAGGATATGCTCCGCACGCCTTCCGACCAGACGTTTGCCCTGCACTGGGTACCTGAGACGAATGGCTATGAGTTTGTGAAGGGCGACTACGCCGTGGAGTTCGACGGCAAGGAGGTGACCGCCGCCTACCGTTACCGCACCGACTCGCTGCTCGCCCACAACGTGCTGCCGTCGATGCCCCAGGACACCTTGCGGCAGATGACGCGACAGATGAAATCCATCATACAGCAATATATGCAGCGTATGACCAATGATAAGTTAGTGGTAGAATGAAAGAATTCCTGAATGTACTGCGGCGCTTCGTGCCGCCCTATAAGAAATACCTGGTGTTGTCGGTCGTCTTCAACATCCTGTCGGCCGTGCTTAACATCTTCTCGTTTGCGGCGTTGATACCCATTCTGCAGATACTGTTCCAGACGGGCGACGCCAAGGCAGCCACCGCCCTGATGGACTGGGACTGGGGCAACGTGCAGGAGGTGCTGATGAACAACCTCAACTACTACGTGAACCAGCTCATCGCCAGCTACGGACAGACGACGACGCTGCTCTTCATCGGCCTGTTCCTGGCCGTGACCACCGCCCTGAAGACGGGCGCCTACTTCCTCTCATCGTCGACCATCATCCCGATACGCACCGGCGTGGTGCGCGACATCCGCAACCAGCTCTACCAGAAGATCACCTCGCTGCCGCTGGGCTTCTTCAGCGAGGAGCGCAAGGGCGACATCATTGCCCGCATGAGCGGCGACGTGCAGGAGGTGGAGTCGAGCATCATGTCGAGCCTCGACATGCTGTTCAAGAACCCCATCCTCATCGTGGTCTACTTCGGCACGCTGCTCTTCGTGTCGTGGCAGCTCACGCTGTTCACTATCGTCTTCGTGCCCATCTTCGGCTGGTTCATGGGCATCGTCGGCCGCAAGCTGAAGAAGCGCAGCATCAAGGCTCAGGCCCTGTGGAGTGACACGATGAGCCAGGTCGAGGAGACGCTGGGCGGCCTGCGCATCATCAAGGCCTTCTGTGCCGAGGAGAAGATGAACACCCGCTTCGACCGCATCAACAGCGCCTACCGCAACGACATCATGCGCGTGAACATCCGCCAGTCGATGGCCCACCCCATGTCGGAGTTCCTCGGTACGGTGATGATTATCATCGTGCTGTGGTTCGGCGGCATCCTCGTGCTCAACAACCAGACCATCACCGGCCCGACGTTCATCTACTACATGGTCATCCTCTACAGCATCATCCAGCCGCTGAAGGACTTCTCGAAGGCGGGCTACAACATTCCGAAGGGCCTGGCCTCGATGGAGCGCATTGACAAGATTCTGAAGGCCGAGAACACCATCAGGGAGTCAGCCCATCCGCGCCATATTGCCAGCTTCGAGCGTCAGATAGAGTTCCGCAACGTCTCGTTCAAGTATGGCGAGCAGTGGGTGCTGCGGGGCATCAACCTCACCATCCCCAAGGGCAAGACCATCGCCCTCGTGGGGCAGTCGGGCTCAGGCAAGTCGACGCTCGTCGACCTGATTCCCCGCTATTACGACGTTCAGGAGGGCGAGGTGCTCATCGACGGCATCAACGTCAAGGAGCTCGGCATCCACGACCTGCGGCAGCTCATCGGCAACGTCAACCAGGAGGCCATCCTCTTCAACGACTCGTTCCGCAACAACATCTCGTTCGGCGTCGACAATGCCACCGACGAGCAGATAGCCGAGGCCTCGCGCATAGCCAATGCCTACGACTTCATCACGGCCTCCGAGCATGGTTTCGACACCAACATCGGCGACCGCGGCGGCCGCCTCTCGGGCGGTCAGCGCCAGCGTGTGAGCATCGCCCGCGCCATCTTGAAGAATCCGCCCATCCTCATCCTCGACGAGGCCACCTCGGCCCTCGACACCGAGAGCGAGCGGCTGGTGCAGGACGCCCTTGAGCGGCTGATGAAGACGCGCACCACGGTAGCCATCGCCCACCGTCTGTCGACCATCCGCAATGCCGACGAAATCTGCGTGCTCCACGACGGCCGCATCGTCGAGCGCGGCACCCACGACGAGCTGCTGGCCTTCGACGGCTATTACAAGAAGCTCCACGATATGCAGCAAGTATGAGACCAAGCGTGTTGTATCTCGTCAAGTCCTATCTCTGGACGGTGGTGGTGTTCATCATCGGCAAGCTGGGGTTCATGCTCTTCTGCGGCCACGGCCTGTCCGTCGCCGACGTCGGGCAGGTCATCGCCCACGGTCTGTCGCTCGACCTCTCCACGGCGCTCTATTTCCTCATCGTGCCGTTCCTTGTCACGATGGTCAGCGTGTGGTGGGACAACGGTCGCGTGCTGCGGCCGCTGCTCGCCGTCTATTGGGCCGTCGTCGCCCTGGCCTTTGCCCTGGCCTTCGTGGCCGACACCAGTCTCTACCCCTTCTGGGGCTTCAAGCTCGACGCCTCGTGCCTGCAGTATCTGTCGACACCCGGCGAGGCTGCGGCCAGCGTCTCCACGGGCTATCTCCTTGTGCGGTTCCTGGCGCTCGTCGTCCTGACTGCCGTCATCTTCTGGGGCTACCCGCGGTTCCCGAAGCCCACGGTCCGCAGGCAGCGCGTGGCCGAGACCGTGTTCTACCTGCTCTGCATCGCGCCGATGGTCATCGGCATTCGCGGCGGCATCGGTGAGTCGACCACCAACATCGGCCAGGTGTACTACTCGCAGAACCAGTTCCTGAACCACTCGGCCGTCAACCCCGTGTTCAACTTCCTCTACTCGCTCGACCACCGTCTGGGCACCGACAACGCCTACCAGTTTTTGGAGCAGTCGGCGTGCGACCGTCTGCTCGAGGGCGTCTACACCACCGAGAGCCTCCATACCGACACGCTGCTCACCACGCAGCGCCCCGACATCGTCATCATCCTCCTCGAGAGCTGCGGCGAGCAGTTCGCCTCGGTGATGCCCCGCCTGCAGCAGCTGAAGCGTGAGGGCATCTGGTTCAGCCAGTGCTACGGCAACTCGTGGCGCACCGACCGCGGCACCGTCTGCACGCTGAGCGGCTACCCCTCGTTCCCGTCGCTGTCGGTGATGAAGATGCCCGACAAGAGCCGCTCGCTGCCCAGCATCGCCCTGACGCTGCGGCAGGAGGGCTACCAGACGTCATTCCTCTACGGCGGCGACATCAACTTCACCAACATGCGCAGCTACCTCATTGCCACCGGCTGGGAGACGCTGACGTGGAAGAACGACTACTCGCGCGACGAGCAGCACACCTCGGAATGGGGCGTCAGGGACGACATCACCTTCCAGACGCTCTACCGCCAGATCACCGCGCCGCGCAGCCGGCGGGCCCTCTTCGGCTACTCCACGCTCAGCAGCCACGAGCCGTGGGACGTGCCCCTCAAGCGCCACGATGACGAAGTGCTCAACGCCTTCAGCTATCTTGACGACTGTCTGGGCAACTTCATCGACAGCCTGAAGCAGACGCCGCAGTGGCAGGACCTGCTCATCGTCCTCGTGGCCGACCACAGCATCAACTACCACGACGCCGACGAGCAGCGCCAGCCCCTGGTGCGCAACCACATCCCCCTGCTCATGGTGGGCGGGGCCGTCCGTGCGCCGCGCACTGTCGAGACGCTGTGCAACCAGACCGACATCTGCGCCACGCTGCTGGGCCAGCTCGGCCTGCCCCATGCCGACTTCCGCTTCAGCCGCGACGTGCTCTCCAGTAGCTACCGTCACCCCACCGCCGCCCACAACTACAACAACGCCCAGTTGGTCATCGACTCAACGGGGTATATCCTCTACGACTACGACGCCAGCCACCTTGCCGCCAGTGAAGGCCCCGACAGCGAGCGGCTGCTGCGCCTCAGCCACGCCATTCTCCAGACCACCACCGACGACCTCATCAACCGATAGTCATGAAGCAACTCACCTACCGCCTGCTCTACGGCCTCACCTACGCCGTGTCGCTGCTGCCCTTCTGGCTGCTCTACCTCATAGCCGACTTCTTCTTCCTGCTCATCTACTTTATAATAAGGTACAGGCGCAAAATTGTCTGGAAGAACCTGTCGACGTCGTTCCCTGAGAAGAGCGAGGCCGAGCTGCGGCAGATCAGCCGACAGTTCTACCGCTGGCTGTGCGACTATTTTGTCGAGACCGTCAAGCTGCTCAGCATCAGCAACGAGCGGCTGCTGCGCCGCATCGAGTTCCGCGGCGTCGAGCAGCTTGAGGAGTGCTTCGACCGCGGTCAGGACTGCGCCGCCATCCTCGGCCACTACTGCAACTGGGAGTGGCTGTCGGCCACGGGGCTCGCCTTCCATCGCTATCCCGAGGCCGTGATGGGGCTCATCTACCACCCGCTCTACAACGACGCCTTCGACCGCCTGTTCATCGACATCCGCAAGGCCCACGGCGGCGACTGCATCCCGAAGAAGGACATCCTGCGCCATCTGCTCACCTACCGCCGCGACGGCCGCCGCTCGCTCTTCGGCTACATCAGCGACCAGTCGCCCCGCTGGAAGGACATCCACCTCTTCCTGCCCTTCCTCAACCACGAGACGCCCGTCTTCACCGGCGGCGAGCGCATCATGCGCAAGGTGAACAACGCCGTGTTCTACGTCGACATGGAGCGCCCCTGCCGCGGCCGCTATGTCTGCACCTTCCGGCTCGTCACCCTCGAGCCCGCCTCGCTGCCCGACAACGAGGTGACCGTCCGTTTCTTCCAGATGCTCGAGACGTCCATCCGGCGCCAGCCGGCGTTCTACCTGTGGACCCACAACCGCTGGAAGCGCACCAAGGAAGAGTTCGACAAAGTCTACGACCTCGTCAACGGCCGTACCATTCCCAAAGTTCAAGGAGTCTATGGAAGTTAAGCATATCCTCGTCATCCGTTTCCGGCAGATGGGCGACGCCGTCCTGGCCACGCCGCTGCTCAGCACCCTGCGCCGTGCCTACCCCGATGCGCAGATCGACTTCGTGCTCAACGCGCGCATCGCCCCGCTGTTTGAGGGCCATCCCGCCGTCAGCCGCATCATCACCTTCACCGACGACGAGCGCCACCATGCGCTGACGTACATTAAGAAGGTGTGGCAGACCATGCGCCGCACGCGCTACGACGTCATCATCGACATGCGCTCCACCGTCAACACCATGCTCTTTGCGCTGTTCTCGCCGCGGACGCCCTATCGCATCGGCGTCAGCAAGCCCTACACGCGCTTCGTCTTCAACCACCGCTTCCCGGGCTGCGAGGCCGACGAGCGCATGACCGACCACAACCTGTCGATGCTCACCCCGCTGGGCAGCCTGCCCGCCGACAGCCGCCTGTCGCTCCACATCACCGAGGCCGAGATAGCCGACTTCCGCCAGTACATGCGGCGCCAGGGCATCGACTTCAGCCGTCCCGTCATGCTGGCAGGCGTCACCGCCAAGCTCGAGAGCAAGACGTGGGCCGAGGACCGCATGGTCGAGGTGCTGCGCCGCTTCCTCGCCGCACGCCCCGACGTGCAGGTCATCTTCAACTACGCCCCCGGTCGCGAGGCTGAGAACGTGCGCCGCATGTACGACGCCCTGGGCGAGCCGCCCGCCGTCTTCATCAACATCGAGGCCGGCAGCATGCGCCAGTTGGCGGCTATGGCTGCCAACTGCACCTTCTACTTCGGCAACGAGGGCGGTGCGCGCCACATCGTCCAGGCCATGGGCCGTCCGTCGCTGGTCGTCTGTTCGCCGATGGCCAGCAAGACCACATGGCTGCCTGAGTGCGACGAGCCCCTTACGCGCGGCATTGCGCCCTCCGACGTCGACCCCCTTGCCGCCCGCCTCGACTACGCCGCCCAGTATGCCCTCATCAGCACCGACCGCGTATGGGCCGCGCTGCAGCAGTTCTGTTCACAAATCCTAACCGACTGACTATGAAGACCGTTGTAGTAGACTTCTCCAACCTCGACGACATGAGCGGCTTCGGCGAGATAGCCCGCAACTATTGTCCGCGCCTGGCCGCCGCCGACGTGCCCGACCTCCATTTCATCTTCATCCTGCCCGAGCGCCACTGCGGGGCTTTCGGCAGCCATATCGACTACGTCTCCCACGAGCA
The DNA here is from genome assembly GCA_902800435.1 of uncultured Prevotellaceae bacterium. The sequence continues at coordinate 115,342 of CADCEQ010000002.1, forward strand.
CCTGAAGCGCGACCTCCAGCCCTTCCGCCGCCAGATCAGCCTCTGGCACGCCACCCACCAGCAGTTCGACTACCGGCTGCGGGGCCGGGGCATCGTCCAGCTGCTCACCGTCCACGACCTGAACTATCTGCACGAGAAGCACGGCATCCACCTGCTGCGCCACCAGATCGAGATGCCGTGGCTCATCCGCCGCAGCGACGCCGTGACCGTCATCTCCGAGTACGTGAAGCACGACGTCGAGGCCCACATTCCCTTCCTCAACAAGCCGCTGACGGTCATCTACAACGGCATTGCCGACATCGAGCGGGGCGCCCAGAGCCGTCCGTCGTTTGCCGCCGAGGCTGACCGCTTCTTCCTCTGCATCGGTCAGGTGCGCGAAAAGAAGAACATCCACACCCTGCTGCCCATGATGCAGCACTTCCCCGGGCACCGGCTCTTCGTCTGCGGCGCCAACCACTGGGCCTACGCCGACCGCCTGCGCAGCATGATAGCCCCCGCCGACCGCGACCGCATCCTGCTGACGGGCAAGATCAGCGACGACGAGAAGCGCTGGCTCTACGCCCACGCCGAGGCCCTGCTCTTCCCCAGCCGTCTCGAGGGCTTCGGCATCCCCGTTCTCGAGGCCATGCGCTTCGGCACGAAGGTTTTCTCCTCGCGCTACAGCTGTCTGCCCGAGATTTGCTCCGTCCACGCCTCCTACTGGGACGACTACGAGCCCGAGGCCATGGCGCGCGTCGTCCGCGAGGGCCTGGCCGGCTGGTCGCGCCAGGGAGCTGCCGCCGAGGCCGCAAAGGCCTATTCGCAGTCGTTCAACTACGACCGCTACACGCGCGAGTACGTGGCGCTCTACCGCCGCCTGCTCGGGGTTTGAAAAAAGTCAAAACTTGATTTTCCTGTTCTCGAACCTATCCAGCAGCCGCAGTGCCCTGTCGGCCGTCTGCTGTTCGTCCCACTGCCGCAGCCGGGCGTAGCTGCGCACCAGGTATTCGTAGAGGTCGCGGCGGTGTGTCGTCCTCACCATGTTCTGCAGGCAGGCCTCGTCGTCGGGCATGCCGTCGGTGAAGTGGCTGCGGTTGATGTCGATCATCGTGAAGCGGTACCGTCCGTCCTCCTCCGTGCAGAGGAAGTTCGAGAGGTTCAGGTCGCCGTGCAGCACGCCGCGGCTGTGCATCGTCAGAATCTGCCGCGCCACGGCGTCGGCCAGCTCGTGGCTGAAGTCCTTCACCTCGCGCAGCAGCAGGTGCGTCTCCGTTCCCGGCGCCTCGAGGCTGACGAAGTAGCCCGTCAGGAACAGCCGCCCGCTGCCCGTCTCTATGTAGGCCACCTCGCGGGGCGTGTCGATGCCCCTCCGGCGGAACTCCTGCGCAAAGAGGTAGGCACGCGCTGCCTTCGTCTTCCTGAAGAAAGTGTAGACCACGCGCTGCAGGGCGTTCACCGGCTTGTAGCGCTTCACGACGAACACCTGTCCGCGGTCCGTGAAGCGGCGTATCTGGTTGCGCTGGTCGTAGATGGTCTCGCCCTGTCCGTCGGCAAAGGCGTCGGGCAGAGCGCTGATGAAGTCGGCGTGGCTTTTGAAGTCGTCGGCCACCACCGTCTTCAGCGTCCTTCTATTTGAACACCCGCTTGTCATCGTAGTCGTGGTACGACAGGTTGAAGTTCACGTAGTCGAATCCGTGTATGCGGCGGTCGTTCTCCGGCGGCAGCTTCATGTAGTCGCCAAAGAGCCGCGTCAGATACTCGTGGGGGTGCTCCACGCCCATCAGCTCGTGGCCCTCAAACATGATCGGCGTCGGCGTGCCCATCACCTCGCGGGGCATCGTGCTGCGGTCGCCCGTGTCGTAGTCGGCTATCAGTGGCGCCGTCTCGTAGGCGTAGGCCGACTGAATGCGCTTCTGCAGCCGCTGCAGCGTCACGTTCTTCACCGTGGCCTGCAGCAGTCGTGGCAGCCACGACGTGTATCCGTGGCCCCGCTTGTAGGGGTCGCGGCTGCGCAGGTATACCCAGCTCTTCACCATGTGCACCAGTCCGATGCGCAGCTTGCGGCGCCAGCGCTGGCGGGGAATGCCGTCGATGGGGCACACGTCGATGTAGACGCCGCCAATCTGGTTCAGCGACCACCGCTCAATCAGTGTCGTGCTGCCGTCGATGAACTTCACCAGCGCGCTCGTGCAGTTCTCGTCGCGCTCGAAGGTCTGCAGCTCGAAGGGCTTCGGTATCCACTCGTCGGCGTGCGCTATCAGTTTCTCCACGTCGGGCCTCGGCATGGCAATGTCGGCGTCGTCGTCCCAGGGAATGAACCCCCCGTGGCGCACGGCTCCGAGCATCGTGCCGTCCGAGAGCCAGTAGCGCAGCCCGTGCTCGCGGCACACCTTGTCGACCGCCACCAGTACATTCAGTATCGAGCGGTGAATGTCCTCAATTTTGTAATCTGCCATTGTTTTTGCTAATTTTGCGGCAAAGATACATAAATTTTTTGTAATCTCGCATCTTTTTCGTACCTTTGTGGCGAAAAATAACGAAACCTTATGATAAGATTGTCGAAATCAGTGGTAGGCCGTGCCGAGGCCGATGCCGTTGCACATATCATCGAAGACATCGGGTATCTGGGCATGGGAGCCACCGTCGGCGAGCTCGAGCAGCAGCTGGCAGCCTACATCGGCGGCGGGCGCCGCGCCCTCTGCGTCAACAGCGGTACGGCAGCGCTCCACCTGGCCCTTCAGGCCGTCACGCGCCCCGGCGACGAGGTGCTCGTGCCGTCGTTCACGTTCGTCGCCACCTACCAGGCCATCCGTGCCGCCGGCTGCAAGCCCGTGAGCTGCGACATCCGTCCGGACACGCTGACGCTCGACCTGGCCGATGCCGAGCGCCGCATCACGCCCCGCACCACGGCCATGATGCCCGTCTACTACGCCTCCAACAGCTGCATGGCTCCCGACTATCAGGCCTTCGCCCGCGAGCATGGTCTGCGCCTTGTCGAGGATGCCGCCCACAGCTTCGGCTGCTCGTGCCAGGGCCGCAAGATCGGCTCCTTCGGCGATGTCGTCTGCTTCTCGTTCGACGGCATCAAGAACATCACCACCGGCGAGGGCGGCGCCGTCCTGACCGCCGACGAGGACGTCATCCAGAAGGTCAGCGACGCCCGTCTGCTCGGCGTTCAGAAGGACTCCGAGAAGCGCTACGCCGGTCAGCGCAGCTGGCAGTTCGACGTCGTCGACCAGGGCTACCGCTACCACATGAGCAACATCTTCGCCGCCATCGGTCTGGTGCAGCTCTCTCGCTTCGAGCGCGAGTTTGCGCCTCGCCGCCGTGCCATTGCCCAGCGCTATGTCGAGCTGCTGCATGACAATCCCCACGTACGGCTGACGCCTATGGACTACGCCCACGACGTCGTGCCCCACATCTTCGCCCTGCAGATTCTCGACGGCAAGCGTCCGCGGCTCGAGCAGGCGCTCCGTGAGCACGACATCCAGTACGGCATCCAGTATGCGCCCAACCACCACCTCACGCTCTTCCATGAGGACGTCGAGCTGCCCGTTACCGACGCCGTCTACTCGCGCATCATCTCCCTGCCCATGCACCCCGAGCTGACCGATGCCGACATCCAACTTATCTGCAAACTCATCAACAGCCTATGAAGACAGTCATCCTGGCCGGAGGTTTCGGCACCCGCCTCTCCGAGTACACCAAGCTCATTCCCAAGCCCATGGTCGAGATTGGCGGCAAGCCCATTCTCTGGCATATCATGAACCACTACGCCCACTACGGCTTCAAGGACTTCGTCGTCGCGCTGGGCTACAAGGGCGAGGTCATCAAGGACTACTTCCTGCAGTACTACGCCCGCAACAACGACTTCACCATCGACCTGAGCAACGGTTCGGTGCACTACATCAACGAGCACGCCCGCGACTGGCGCGTCACGCTCGTCGACACCGGCGCCGCGTCGCTCACCGGCGGCCGCGTGCTGCGGCTGAAGGACGTCATCGGTCAGGAGGACTTCATGATGACCTACGGCGACGCCGTCAGCGACGTCAACATCGCCGAGCTCGTCAGCCGCTACCGCCAGTCGGGCTGCCTGGCCATGGTCACCGCCGTCCACCCCACCGCCCGCTTCGGCGAGCTGCAGATCGACGATGCCGACTTCGTCCGCTCGTTCAAGGAGAAGCCGCAGGTCAACCAGGGCTGGATCAACGGCGGCTTCTTCGTCCTCAGCCCCAGGGTGTTCGACTATATTGAGAACGACTACACCACCTTCGAGGCCGAGCCCTTAGAGCGCCTGGCCGCCGAAGGACAGCTCAAGACCTACCGTCACACACCGCGCGCGACCGTGACCTGCTCAACAAGATGTGGAACGAGAACCGGGCACCATGGCGACTTACGACATAAGACCGCTCCAGCTGCGCATGCTCCGCGTCATCGAGGCCGTCGACCGCTGCTGTCGCGACCACGGGCTGAGGTATTACATCTGGGCCGGCACCCAGTTGGGGGCCGTCCGCCACAAGGGCTTCATCCCCTGGGACGACGACATCGACATCGCCATGCCGCGCCCCGACTACGAGCAGCTCATCGCCCACAGCCGCGAGTGGCTCCCCGCGCCCTTTGAGTTCGTCTGTGCCGAGACCGACGCTGCCTATCCCCTGCCCTTCGGCAAGATCCAGGACGCCTCCACCACGCTCATCGAGCGCCTTCACTACAGCTATCTCGGCGGCATCTACATCGACGTGTTCCCCATCGACGGCGTTCCCGCGCGCCACCGTCGCCTCCACTTCGCCCGCTACGAGTACTGGAAGCGCGTGCTCTACTTCATCCACCGCGACCCCTACCGCCACGGCCGCGGTCCGTCGTCGTGGCTACCCCTGCTGTTGCGCCGGTTCTACACCATGGAGGACGTCCAGCAGCGCATCCGCCGTCTGCTGCTCAGCAACGACTACGAGCAGTCGGCCCTCGTTGCCGACTACGATGACGGTCCGTGCGGGGCCATGTCGAGGCACGTGCTCGGCACCCCCACCCCCTACACCTTCGAAGGCCGGCGGCTGACGGGCGTCGAGCAGTCCGACACCTACCTCTCGCGCAAGTACGGCGACTACATGACCATCCCCGACAGCTGCCACCAGCGCCAGCACAACTTCCACGTCCTCGACCTCGACCTGCCCTACCGCGAGTATCAGAAACAAGCAAACAAATAACATACAGACAATGAACATCCTACAAAACGACATCCAACACACCTTCGACGGCCTCACCGCCGCCGAGCGTGCCAAGTTCAGCGGCTCCACCGTCCTCATCACCGGTTGTGCCGGCTTCCTCGGCTATTACATGATGCAGTTCCTGGCCGCCAAGGCCGAGGAGCTCGGCATCGTCAAGGTCATCGGTCTCGACAACTTCATGCTCGGCGAGCCCGGCTGGATCAAGCGCCTCGAGCAGAACCCCCGCATCGAGCTGCGCAAGTTCGACATCATCCGCGACAGCATCGCCGACGTCGACGGTGCCGCCGGTGCCGACTTCATCATCCACATGGCGTCCATCGCCTCGCCCATGTTCTACCGCCAGTACCCCATCGAGACGCTCGACGCCAACATCTGGGGTCTGCGCTCCCTGCTCGACTTCTATGCGCCGCGCGGCGTCAAGGGCTTCCTCTTCTTCTCGTCGAGCGAGCTCTACGGCGACCCCGACGCCGCCCATGTCCCCACGTCCGAGGACTACAACGGCAATGTCTGCGCCACCGGTCCCCGCGCCTGCTACGATGAGTCGAAGCGCTTCGGCGAGACCATGTGCATGCTCTTCGCCCAGAAGTTCCAGATGCCCATCGGCGTCGCCCGTCCGTTCAACAACTACGGTCCCGGCATGCGCGTCGGCGACAAGCGCGTCCCTGCCGACTTCGCCCTCGCCGTCATGCAGAACCGCGACATCGAGATCCTCTCCAACGGCACGCCCACCCGCACCTTCTGCTACATCGCCGACTCCGTCTGCGGCTACTTCAAGATCCTGCTCCACGGCCAGTACGACTACTTCAACATCGGCATCGAGAGCCCCGAGATCACCATCGCCCGGCTCGCCGAGATCTACGCCGCCGCCGGCCGCGACATCTTCGGCTACACCGGTCAGGTGCGCTACGCCGTCAGCGACGACAAGGAGTACCTCACCAACAACCCCCAGCGCCGCTGTCCGCGCATCGACAAGGCGCGCCGCCTCTTAGGCTACAACCCCACCATCAGCGTCGAAGAGGGCGTCGCCCGCTTCCTGCAGTATCTCAAGGAGAGCGAGGAGGGCGAGTACAAATGGTAATCACCGTCTTCGGCCTCGGCTTCGTCGGCCTCACCACCAGCCTCGGCTTCGCCGAGTACGGCCACACCGTCTATGGCGTCGAGATCAGTCCCGAGCGCCTCGCCACCATCCAGGGCGGCCGTCTGCCCTTCCTCGAGCCCGGACTCGACCAGGCCCTCCTGCGCCATCAGGGCAGCCGCTTCCACGCCTTCGCCCCCGACCGCCTTGCCGAGGCCGTCGCCCAGAGCGACTGCGTCTACTACTGCGTCGGCACCCCCTACGGCCAGGACGGTCAGGCCGACCTCACCTACCTCTTCTCGGCCATCGACCAGACCCTCGCCGTCCGTCCCGCCGGCCGCTTCCAGGTCCTCGTCGTCAAGTCCACCATTCCCCCCTCCACCACGTCGCGCAAGGTCATCCCCTATATCCAGGAGCGCGGTCTCGCCGTCGGCACCGACCTCGGCGTCGCCAACAACCCCGAGTTCCTGCGCGAGGGCCACTGCTGGGACGACTTCATCCATGCCGACCGCATCGTCCTCGGCGTCAGCGACGACCGCTCCGCCGCGCTGCTGCGCCAGATCTACGCCGGCGTCCCCGAGCCCGTCTACTGCGTGTCGCTCAACACCGGCGAGTTCATCAAGTACCTCTCCAACACCCTCCTTGCCACCCTCATCAGCTACAGCAACGAGATGAGCGTCATTGCCGACACCATCGGCGGCATCGATGTTGCCGAGGCCTTCCGCATCCTCCACATGGACAAGCGGTGGGGCGGAGCCGCCATGGCCTCCTACTGCTATCCCGGCTGCGGCTACGGCGGCTACTGTCTGCCCAAGGACACCAACGCCCTCTACGCCGTCGCCCGCACGGCCGGCTTCGACGCCCAGATCCTGCACAATGTCATCGCCACCAACGACCGCATCCCCGAGTTCATTGCCGACAAGATCGTCCGTGCCGTCGGCGACCGCCGCGACCAGTGCATCGGCATCCTCGGCCTGTCGTTCAAGCCCGGCAGCGACGACGTCCGCGACACCCCCAGTGCCAAGATCATCCGTGCCCTCCTCGGCCGCGGCTATGCCAATATCGTCGGCTACGACCCCGTCGCCATCGGCGAGTTCCGCCGCTGCTACGACCTCCCCATCAGCTACGCCGAGAGCTACGACGCCCTCCTCGGCCGCGCCGACTCCCTCGTCATCGCCACCGCCTGGCCCGAGTTCCGCAACGTCCGTCAGCTCACCCAGAAGCCCGTCGTCGACTGCCGTTACATGCTATGACACCACCCCTCCTCGTCGGCTACGACGCCAAGCGCATCGTGCGCAATGCCACCGGACTGGGCAGCTACGGCCGCACCCTCGTCCGCGACCTCGCCGCCCTCCCCGGCCTCGAGCTCCATCTCTACGCCCCCGACGAGGGCCGCCCCGACCTCCGCGCGCAGATCCCCGCGTCGCCCCGTGTCACCCTCCACACCCCCGTTCCCCCTCGGGGCCGTCTCCGCGGAGCCTACTGGCGCTCGCGCGGCATCGTCGCCGACCTCGTCCGCGACGGCATCCAGGTCTACCACGGCCTCTCCGGCGAGCTGCCCAGAGGAATCACTCTGAGCGGCGTGCGCAGCGTTGTCACCATCCACGACCTCATCTTCCTCCGCCACCCCGAGTACTACAGCTGGTTCGACGCCCGCATCTACGCCTGGAAGTTCCGCATCGCCTGCCGCGAGGCCGACCGCATCATCGCCATCAGCGAGCGCACGCGTCAGGACATCATCGAGCTCGGCGGCGTCAGTCCCGACCGCATCGACCTCATCTACCAGAGCTGTTCCCCCCGCTTCGCCGCCGACCTGTCGCCCGCTGCCGCCGCCGATGTCCGCAGCCGCTACGCCCTGCCCCCGCGGTTCGTCCTCTCCGTCGGCACCATCGAGCCCCGCAAGAACATCCTCCAGGCCGTCCAGGCCCTGCCCTATCTCCCCGCCGATGTCCATCTCGTCGCCGTCGGCCGAGCCACCCCCTACTCCCGGAGCGTCCTCCGTGCCGCCGACCGCGCCGGACTCACGCCGCGCGTCCATTTCCTCTACGGCGTCCCCGATGCCGACCTCCAGGCCCTCTACCGTCTTGCCGATGTCTTCGTCTATCCCTCCCGTTACGAGGGGTTCGGCATTCCCGTCATCGAAGCCATCCACAGCGGTCTCCCCGTCGTCGCCGCCACCGGTTCCTGTCTTGAGGAAGCGGGCGGTCCCGACAGTCTCTATGTCTCCCCCGACAGTCCCCGCGACCTCGCCGTTGCCGTCTCCCGCGTGCTCAGAGGAAATCCTGAGCGCGAAGCCCGCATCGCCCGCAGCCGCGACTACGTCCGCCGCTTCGAGGGCCTCGATGTCGCCTCGCAGGTCGCCGACGTCTACCGCCACCTCCTAGAAACGCCAGCGCAGCTGGAAGGATAGGTCGGTCATTGATGAACTATTGATTTCCTGCAGACCGCTGCCAATGGTGCTGCGGTCAAAGTAGTGTGTATATCCGGCCTTGGCCGTGAGTGTGAGTTGCTTGCCGGCGTAGACATTGGTCATCAGGGCAAGGCGGAGGCCTTCGCCGAAATAAGCTGGAAAGGAGAAGGCGTAGAGCGGTCCCCGCTCATAGACATAGAGACGCGCCTCGTAGCTGTCGGTGCAGAAGTAGCCGCCGTTCAGGCTGAGCTTCAGCCGGTGCCACTGTCCGTTGAGCGTCTGGCTGAGCATATAGCCCCACTCGCGCTGGCTGCTGCCGGTGCTGACGACGTCGGCCTGCGTGGTGGTGCCCAGGCTGCCGCCGTTCCAGTCGAGGGCCAGTCGGGCGCGGTGCTCGGTGTAGTTGTCGAGCGTCTGTTTAGCGTCGTCGTCTTTCTGTCGGAGGTGGAGGCGGTAGCGGCCGCTGACCGTCCAGTCGCCACGGGAGTAGGATGCTAAGAGCAGGTTGTCCCAGGCATGAGAGGTCTGCGACACCTGATAGCGCGGCCAGGGGAAGTAGGCATAGTCGGTATAGGCTTGCAACTGCAAGCCGGGCGACGGTCTCCACGTGGCCCCGAGGTAAACGCCGCTCTCGTTCTGGACGTGGCCGCCCTCTGACACGGTGCGGGCGTAGAGGGCGGTATAGCGGTAGCTGAAGAAGCGCTGCAGCAGCATGAGGGTAAGACCGTCGGCGGCCTGCACACTGAGGCTGTTGAGCGTTGCCAGGGCTCCGTCGCGGTTGACTGCCGTCTCGCCGCTGAGGGCGAAGCGGGGATGCAGGTAGCCATAGTCGGCGCTGACGTTCACGAAGTCGCTACCCTGGGAGCTGTGTCGCCGGTAGAGCGTGGCGGTGTTAGGCTGCAGCAGGCGGTCGAGGTGGGTATAGAGGGCTGTGGCGCCGGCGTGGAGTCCGCCGTAGCGGCAGGCGACGCGGACGAGGGCGTCGGCAGCGTGCGTGTTGTTTTTCCTCTCCATCTCCGCCGGCGTGCGGTGGTAGCCGTCGACGTCGATGGTCCGGGCCGTGCCGTCACCGTTGAGCGTGGCGTCGAGGGCGCGGTAGGAGAGTGCACTGGTCAGCTGCCAGCAGGGCGACAGGCGGAGGGTGGCGGCGGCGCCCTGCATGTAGCCCGACTGCGTGCGCGACGCGTGCGGGCGGACGGTGCTGGTGTTGCGTCCCAGCTGCTGCAGCATGGCGAGCTTGCCCAGACTGAAGCTGTTGTTGACGACGAGTCCCATGCCTGCCGACAGCTTGTATTTGCCGACCACGACATTCTCGATACACCCCAGTCGCCTTACTTGCAAGTAGTACGAATAGAAATCGTAGCCCGCCTTGTTGCGGTCGGCGAAGAACGGCTCGCCGGCATCCTGTGCCCCGACGACGCCTATCCTGACGTGATCCTTGTAGGCGTACTGGTAACGGAGCCAGTGGCGGTAGGGGTAGCCGAGATAGCCGTTGCGGTCGCCCTTCCGCTTATAGAGTGGCAGGCTGAGACTGCCCATGAGCTCGTTCTGCCCGTGCTGGAGGATGTCGGCAAGGGCTGGGAACTGCGACGCGCGCTCGTCACCGACGTAGGCGAAGTGGCGCAGCAGTTCGGTCTGGGTGTAGTCCAGCTGCCGGATCATCTTCAGCTCGTTCATGGACTTCATGGGGCCATAGCGGTAGAGATAGTCCATGAGGGCCTCCACCTGCAGTGCGGAGAGGAAGGGGAGTGCCTCGAGCTGCTCGCGCGAGGCGGTGTTGAGGTTCAGCGGCTGTTCCTCGAGTTCGCAGAGCATGTCGTAGGTATCCTCCCAGCCGTCGGCCTCGATGTCGTTGGCAGTCAGCGTCTCGGTCAGCAGTTGCTCCCACGGGCGCTCCGTCTGGGCGCTGGCCGTGAGCACGAGCAGTAGCAGCAGGGTGGATATGGCGAATGCTTTCACGGCTTACCGCAGAATGTCGCCGATGATGGTGACAGCATCGTCGACGGCTATTGTGCCGTCGGCGTTGGCGTCGGCGGCGTCGGCATTGAAGGGTTGGGGCTGCAGGCCGAGGAGGTAGGCGACGACAGTCTGGACGTCGGCAGGCTCGAGACGGCCGTTGCCGTCGGCATCGCCGAAGAGGAGGAGGCGGACATTGTCGAAGCCGATGATCTTCTCGGAGCCGTTTTCGGTGTGAACGGCGGAGAGGAGGACGGTGGTAGAGGCCTGGCCGTCGCTGGCGAAGCGGAGTGTGGCCTGCTGCCACTCTGTCTTGTTGTCGAGGGACGGGGCGGTGACGGCGGCTCCTGCTTCGGGCTGCACCTTGACGACGGCATCGCCGCCGAGGCCGCTCTTCCAGACATCGGCGGTCAGGGCGTAGCGGCCTGCGGGCAGGCGCAGCTCCTGACGGAGGGTGATGGTGGAGGCGCCCCAGTTCTGGCGTACCCAGTAGGTCTGCTTACTGTCGGCGGAGGGACTGGGGCGGGATGCGAAAAAATTGCTGTAGTAGAGGTCGCCGGCCTTCAGGGCAGAGAGGTCGTTATTGTTGGGGTTGGCATAGTCGATGGTCCAGCCCTCGGGGAGGTAGATGGCGCGGTCGGTGCTGACGCCGCTGCCGGGCATGCGGTCGTAGGAGCCCTCGAAGTCGGGGTTCTGCAGGGCTGAGGGCAGGGGCCGCTGCTGGTAGTCGATATCCTGCAGGCGGCAGATCTCTGCCTGGGTGAGACAGACATCGTAGAGGCTCAGACTGCTGACGGTTCCCCGGAAGTCCTGGTTGTCGCTGGCAACGCTGCTGTCCCACCACTGGGTGCGGCCGATGTAGTTGCGGGCATCGGGGGCGAGCTGGTAGAGCATATAGGGCTCGTTCTGGTTGGCGGTGCCGCTGGCATCCTCGACGCCGTCGATATAGATGCGGGTGGTTCGGGTGGCGGCATCGTAGCTGACGGCCAGCTTGTATTCGCGGCCGGTCTGCAGGGTTGTGGCGCCGCTGACCATGGTGGTGGTGCCGCCGTTGTACTTGATGCCTGCTGCGAGGGGATTGGCCCTGAGGAAGAGACTGTTGCCGGAGCCGGAGCCGAAGTCGTAGATGCGGGGCTGGGCGCTGAGCGACGTGGCGCTGACGACGGTGAGGACGGTGAAGGAGCGCAGACCGCTGAGCAGGCCTTCAGGGGCGAGGCCATAGGTATTGGAGGAGAAGCCGGTGGGGGTGTTGGCGGTGAGGTCGAGGGGCGCGGGCAGCTGGTAGCGCAGGTTCTGGGCAACGTCGCGGGCGAGGGCTGTGACGGCGAACTGGCGGCTCTCGCTGCCGACGGTGGCGGTGAGGGTGACGACAGCATCGGCGGTGAGGGAGGCGAGCTCGCCGGAGGCGGTGATGACCTGGGGACTGGAGGTGGCCCAGCGGACGGGCTGTCCTAACACCTCAGTGGGCAGGACGAGGTCGGTACGCGTAGAGGCGGGCAGGGAGATGGACTCCAAGGCCGCGCGCCCGAGCTGCTTCTGGATGTCGGTCTGGGCAGCGGCCACGACGGCCTGCACCTCCAAGGGGGTGGCGCAGACGGCGTAGGTGCTGACGGCGAGGCACGCGTGGTTGAAGCCGTCGCCGCTGACGCTGATATGGCTGACGTCGAGGCCACTGACGGGGATGACCTGGTCGACGAGGCCGTTACGGTAGGCGGTGAGCAGGTGGCCGTCGTAGGTGAGGGTGAGCACCCAGGTGGTGAGCTTGGTGGGGTGGTTGTCGCCGCTGGTGCCGCTGGAGCCGCTGGCCCAGGCATCGCTGGTGAGCAGGCGGTTCTGGCTGCGGTAGACGGTGCCGGCGACGGTGAGCTCGGGGTACTGCGAGGAGGCGTTGAGCGTATAGGCGAACGCCCCGTCGGTGGACTTGAGGAGGGGACCCTCGTAGTTGGCGCTGTTCATGGAGAAGGCGACGCTGAGCGTCTGGCCGGCCTTGAGGCAGACGCAGTCGGTGGCGGCATCGTGCAGGCTGCGCACGGTCTCTGTCCAGTCGCAGTCGGCGAGGATGGCGGTGGGGTAGCCCTTGGGGTAGTTCTTGTTGACCATCCAGTAGTAGTAGTCGCCCTGCATCCAGACGAGGCGGAGGGGGGAGCCGTTGGAGCCTGGGATGACGTAGGGGCGGGCGTTGCCCTTCGGGGAGTTGAAGGTGAGCTGCTGGGAGGCGGCGACCTTGCCCTGATCGTCGATGGTGTAGCGCCAGATTTCGTTGACGCCGTCCTTGTTGTACTTACCGTCGGTGGTGGGGATGCTGAGGTAGAGGTGGTTGATATTGTCGGGGTCGAGGGCCATGCCGCCGCTGTAGCAGAGCTCGGTCTTGTTCCAGTTCTGGTGGAAGGCGTGGCCGCCGTACTGCACCCAGGTGTTCTTCCACGACGTGCCGTTCCAGCGGGCGTACCAGTAGACGTGGGTGGTCCTGGCATCGTCGATGTGGGGATAGGCGATGACGGGGTGCTCATCCTTGTCGAGGGCTATCTGCCACACCCAGTTGCGGATGTTGGCCGTCTTGTCGACGATGGTGGCGGGGTACTGGCTGGCGTAGCTGTCGGTCTTGTTGACGTTGAATACGCCGTTGTTGATGACGGAGAGCTGACGGCCGTTGAGGTCACGCAGGATGGGGCCACGGCCCTTGTTGATGTCGATGACGTTGAAGTAGAGCCAGTCGGGCTGCTCGTTGTCGGGGTGGCCGGTGGTGTAGCTGACGTAGATCTTGTCACGGCCGTTGGACTGGTACTTGGCGTAGGGGCGGGCTCCGGTGGACTGGACAATCTGCTTGGGGCCGAAGTCGAAGCGGCAGTTGCCGTCGGCATCGGGCATGGTGAGGCGGGCGATGGTGGGGTGCCAGTTGATGCCTCGCCAGCAGAGGTAGATGTGGTCGGGGTCGTCGGCGAGGATGAAGGGCGAGGGGTAGGTGGTGTTGTTGGCTGTGGCCAGGTACTTCTCTTCGCCGAGGGCGGTGATGTCGCCGGGCTTCTGGGATATGCGGTACCAGATGCGGGGCTCGTCGGTGTGGCGGGTGTAGAAGATCATGACGCGCTCGTCGGGGAGGACGAGGAACGTGGGGTTGTTGTGGTCGTCGGGCTGGAAGTAGGAGCGGACGAGGACGTCGGTCTTGCGGTGGGTGAGCCAGTCGTACTGGGTGGCCTTGACGTTGCCGTGGACGTCGATGTAGCCGATGTAGGTGGCGTTGACGGTGCCGGCGGCGTTCTGGTAGTGGAGGGCGCGGGGGTCGGCAAACCAGCACCAGGCGCCTTCGTCGGCGACGACGGTGGAGGCGGCGGCGGTTGGGGCTGCAGCGGGGGCAGAGGCGGGGGCTGCGATGGGGGCTGCGGCGGCGCCGCAGCACAGCAGACAGGCGACGGCATTCTCCTCGTTGAAGACGGAGAAATACTCGCTCATGTCCCAGAGGTCGCGGGCGATGAGGGCCTTGAGCTGGAGGCGGAGGTAGGGCAGGGTGCGCTGTAGCTCGGCGTCGTCCTTCGGCTCAATCTTCTGCTTCCGGCCTTCGGCGAGGATGTCGTCGACGAGCGACTGGGGCACCTCGAACTGCTGCTTGAAGAGGGCGAAGTCGGGGTAGCGCTTCTTCAGCTCACGGCGGTGGTTGTCGACATAGCGCAGGTTCTGCTGGATGACGACGCTCTTGGCGGCGAGCTGGCGGTGGAAGGGCGTGTAGCGGGTGGTGTCGAGGGGCACGAAGTAGTCGGGCATGATGCCGCCGCCACCGTAGACGGTGCGCTGCTTGTGGAGCGTCTGGAAGCGGAGCGAGTCGGCGAAGTGGATGCTGTCCTGATTGGTGAGCTCACCCTTCTTCAGGCGGTTGTAGACATCCATGGCGTAGTCCTTCTGGTTGCCCTTCTCATAGGGTTTTTGTATGCAGCGGCCGGAGGGGGTGTAGTAGTGGGCGATGGTGAGGCGTATCATCGAGCCGTCGGGGAGGTCGATGGGTCGCTGGACGAGGCCCTTGCCGAAGGAGCGGCGGCCGACGACGAAGCCGCGGTCCTGGTCCTGGACGGCGCCAGTGACAATCTCGGCTGCCGAGGCGGTGTACTCGTCGATGAGCACGACGATCTTGCCCTTGGTGAAGAGGCCGTTGCCCTGGGCGCGGTACTCCTGACGGGGCACGCGGCGGCCCTCGGTGTAGACGATGAGCTCGTCGCGGGCGAGCAGCTCGTTGGCTATCTGGACGGCTGCCTGGAGGTAGCCGCCGCCGTTCTCCTGGAGGTCGAGGACGAGGCTCTCCATGCCGCTGGCCTGGAGGCGCTGGACGGCCTCGCGGAACTCGTCGTGGGTGGTGGCGCCGAAGTTGCCGATGCGGATGTAGCCGACGGCGGGACGGATGATGTAGGCGGCGTCGATGGAGTGGACGGGTATCTTATCGCGGACGACGGTGAACGTGAGGCGGTCCTTGATGCCGGTGCGGACAACGCCGAGGACGACCTTCGTGCCCTTGGGGCCGCGCAGGCGGCGCATGATCTCCTCCTTCGACATCTTGACGCCGGCAATGGCGGAGTCGTTGACCGAGACGATGCGGTCGCCGGCAATGATGCCCACCTTCTCGGAGGGGCCGTTGGTGACGGGCTGGATGACCATCAGCGTGTCGTCGATCATGTTGAACTGCACGCCGATGCCCTCGAAGTTGCCGTTCAGGGGCTCGTTCATCTGCTTGACCTCCTTGGCGGTGGCGTACTGGGAGTGGGGGTCGAGCTTCTCGAGCATGCCGCGGATGGCGTCCTCGACGAGCTTCTGCTCATCGACGGAGTCGACGTAGAGATTGGCGGTGGCGACTTCGGCCATCTGTAACTTGCGGAGGGGGGAGTTGTCGCCCATGTTGATGCGCAATTGGGCAGTAGAAATGAGGGCTGGCAGCTGTAATACAGCTGCAAACAGGACTATTTTTGCGATTCTATTCATACTGGTCTTCTTCGGGGCGGTCTTCCTCGATGACGAGGTTGTCGATGATGAAGTTCTGGCGCTCCATCGTGTTCTTACCCATGTAATACTCTAACAGTTTCTGTACCTGGTCGGTCTTGTGGAGCGTGACCTGCTCGAGACGGATGTCGGGACCGATGAAGCCGGCAAACTCCTCGGGACTGATCTCGCCGAGACCCTTGAAGCGGGTGATCTCGGGGTCGGGGCCGAGGTCGGCGATGGCACGCAGGCGCTCCTCCTCGCTGTAGCAGTAGCGGGTGATGAAGTCAGACTTCTTGGTGTTGGGTGTTGGGTGTTGGGTGTTTAGTGTTGATTGTTTAGTGTCTTCGTCGGTGATGACCTGCTTCTTCTTGATTTTGGTGCGGCGGTTGCGGACGCGGAAGAGGGGGGTCTGGAGGACGTAGACGTGGCCCTTCTTGATAAGCTCGGGGAAGAACTGCAGGAAGAAGGTGATGATGAGCAGGCGGATGTGCATGCCGTCGACATCGGCATCGGTGGCGACGATGACCTTGTTGTAGCGCAGGGTGTCGAGACCGTCCTCAATGTCGAGGGCAGCCTGCAGCAGATTGAACTCCTCGTTCTCGTAGACCACCTTCTTGGTCAGGCCGAAGGTGTTGAGGGGCTTTCCCCTCAGGGAGAAGACGGCCTGGGTGTTGACGTCGCGGCTCTTGGTGATGCTGCCGCTGGCGGAGTCGCCCTCGGTGATGAAGATGGAGGACTCCTCCTTGCGGTCGTCCTTGACGTCGCTGAAGTGGATACGGCAGTCGCGCAGCTTGCGGTTGTGGAGGTTGGCCTTCTTGGCACGCTCGCGGGCCAGCTTGGTGATGCCGGCCATGGCCTTGCGGTCGCGCTCGCTCTCCTTGACCTTGTTCTCGATGGCCTCGGCCACGTCGCCGTGGATGTGGAGGTAGTTGTCGACCTCCTGCTTGATGAAGTCGCCGACGTACTTGTTGATGCTGACGCCGTCGGGGGCCATGGTCAGTGAGCCGAGCTTGATCTTCGTCTGGCTCTCGAACATCGGCTCCTCGACGTTGATGGCGATGGCGGCGACGATACCCGTGCGGATGTCGCCGTACTCGTACTTGCCGAAGAACTCCTTGATGGTGCGGGCGATGTGCTCCTTGAAGGCGCTCTGGTGGGTGCCGCCCTGCGTGGTGTGCTGGCCGTTGACGAAGGAGTGGTACTCCTCGCCGTACTGGTTGGCGTGGGTGAAGGCAATCTCGATGTCGTCGCCCTGCAGGTGGATGATGGGATAGAGCGGCTCGGTGGTCATGCGGTCCTTGAGCAGGTCCTCCAGGCCGTGGCGCGAGAGGATGCGGCGGCCGTTGTACATGATGGTGAGGCCGGTGTTCAGGTAGGTATAGTTGCGGAGCATGTTCTCCACTATCTCGTCGTGGAACTGGTAGTTCAGGAAGAGCGTGTCGTCGGGCTCGAAGTAGATGTAGGTGCCGCTCTCGTCCTGGGTGTTCTCCGTGCGGTCGCCGGTCATGACGCCGCGCTCGAAGGTGGCCATGCGCACCTTGCCATCGCGGAACGAGCGCACCTCGAAGTGGGAGCTGAGGGCATTGACGGCCTTCACGCCGACGCCGTTCAGTCCGACCGACTTCTTGAACGCCTTCGAGTCGTACTTGCCGCCGGTGTTGAGCACGGAGACGGCCTCGATGAGCTTGCCCTGAGGGATGCCGCGGCCGTAGTCGCGCACGGTGACGCGGAGGTTGTCGTCGACGGTCACCTCAATGCGGTCGCCGGCCTTCATCTTGAACTCGTCGATGGAGTTGTCGATTACTTCCTTCAGCAGCACGTAGATGCCGTCCTCGGGCAGGGAGCCGTCGCCGAGACGGCCGATATACATGCCCGGACGGGTGCGGACGTGCTCCATATCCGACAGGTGGCGGATGTTGTCGTCGGTGTATTCAACAAGACTCTCCCCCTGCCCCTCCCTAAGAGGGAGGGGAGTGTTTACTCCTTGCGTTTCTATTGTATTTTCCATTTGCTAATTGGTCTATAAACTTTTCTTATAGCAGCGGCGGCGCTTGTGCTGCTCATTCTCCAGGTACTGCCACTGGGCCTGAACGGCGGTGTTCGACTCCATGTGGACGTGAGTCTCGCCCCACTTGAAGCCGTACTTCTGGTAGATGGGTATGAGGGTATAGAACAGCAGGGCGTTGGCACCCTTCGAGCGGTACTCGGGCAGCACGCCGATGAGCAGGCAGTCGACGATGTCGGTCTTCTTCAGATAGAGCGCACGGAATAGGTGCCACCAGCCGAAGGGCAGCAGGCGGCCCTTGCGGCACTTCTGCAGCGCACGGGTGAGCGAGGGAATCGAGATGCCCACGCCGACAACCTGATGGTCGGGGGTGTTCCAGTCCTCGATGACGCAGAGCATATCCATCGAAAAGAACTTGAAATACTCCTTGACGTAGGTGTCGATCTGACGGTCGGTCATCTGCGAGTAGCCGTAGAGGTTGCCAAACGTCTTGTTGACCACCTCGAGCACCTTGCGGCCGTAGCCCTCGGGACCGAACACCTGGCTGCGCTTGAGCTGCGGACAATGCAGGTTGTAGCGCTTCTGTACCATCTGGGCCACCTTCGAGAACTTCTCGGGCATGTCGCCCTTGGGCACGAAGGCCTTGTACTCGACGTAGTCGTTGTCCTTCTCGTAACCGGCCATCTGCTCCATCAGGCGGGGGTAGTAGGCGTGGTTGTAGATGGTGGCCATGGTGCCCAGCTGGTCGAAGCCCTCGATGAGCATGCCCTCGGGGTCCATGTCGGTAAAGCCGAGCGGGCCGATAATCTCGGTCATGCCCTTCTGGCGACCGTAATTCTCGACAGCCTCCAGTAGCGCCTTCATCACGTCGAGGTCGTCGATGAGGTCGATCCAGCCGAAGCGCACGGCCTGGCGCTGCCACTGCTCGTTGTAGCGGTGGTTGATGATGGCTGCCACGCGACCGACGAGCCGGCCGTCCTTATAGGCCAGGTAATACTCGGCCTCGCAGAACTCGAAGGCCGGATTGTGGTCTCTGCTCAGCGTATTGAGTTCGTCGCTGTAGAGATTGGGCGCATCGTACGCGTTTCCCTTGTATAACTCGTAATGCAACTCGATGAAGTTCTTCAAATCCTTCTTTGTTTCAACTTTTTTTATTACTACCGATGTCATCTTATTTAGCTTAATAATGTTGTTTCCGTACAAATATGTGGCAAAGTTACACCTTTTTTTTCAAAAAATAAAAGAAAAATTTGGATTTTTCAATAAGTTAAACTACTTTTGCAAGCAAAAGCAGAAAAAACAATAATTACTAATCGCTATCAAGTATGAAAAAACTATTTTCGCTTGCAGCTCTCTCGCTGCTGTTAACCACCACCGTGACGGCACAGGATCACTGTAAAAACGGTCCGAAGCTGAAGTCTTACAACTACGTCGAAGTGCAGGGCGGTATGGAGTGGACCACCACCAATGCCAAGATTGACAAGCTGCTCTCGCCCATCGGAGCCGTGTCGTTCGGCCATTACTTCTCGCCTGTCGTGGGTGCACGTCTGCACGTATCGGGACTGCAGGCCAAGGGCCGCTTCGAGGGTCTGGACAAGGACTACAAGTGGAACTTCATCACCACTGACGCCGACCTGATGCTGAACCTCAGCAACCTCTTCAGCTGCTGCAACTACAGCCACCCTCTGAACGTCATCCTCGTGGGAGGTATCGGACTCTCAAATGCCTGGAAGAACGACGACATGAAGGCCCTCGTGCAGGCCAATCCAGGACTGGCTCCGTTGGCATGGACCAGCGACAACCGCCTGAGCCACAACCTGCGCGCCGGACTGCGTCTGGAGACCAACGTGACGAAGCCTCTGGGACTCTCGTTAGAGATTGACGCCAACAGCATGGACGACCGCTTCAACTCGAAGATCAACGACGCCGACGACTGGATGATCAGCGGTATGATTGGTCTGAGCTTCCGCTTCGGCTACAAGAACACCAAGCCCCGCCAGGTTGTTCGCCAGGTAGAGGAAGAGGTTTGGGTTGACGTGCCCGACACCGTCATGGTCAAGGAGAAGCGACCCATCGTGAAGGAGGAGCAGAAGAAGATCAATGAAGTCATCTTCTTCCAGATTCGTGAGAGCGATTCCAACGCCGCACAGGGTACCGATAAGGCCATCAAGGACGTGGCCGACCTGATGAAGACCTCGAACGACGCTATGTTCACCGTTACCGGTTATGCCGACAAGGGCACGGGTAATGCCCAGCTCAACAAGATGTATGCAGAGCGCCGCGCCGTCGACGTGACCAACAAGCTGATCAACGAGCATGGCATCGATGCTTCGCGCATTAAGTCTGACTCGAAGGGCGACACCGTACAGCCGTTCGAAGAGAACGACAAGAACCGCTGCGTCATCATTACCGGCGAGGGAACATTCAAGGTGACGACCTATGAGGAGTACGAAGTGCCCAAGGTGACCACCAAGAAGGTGAAGAAGACGGTGACCCGCGAAGTGGTAGAGGAAGTGTACTAAACAACCTTATGGCAGACGAACAGTCGTCTGTCGCCAGTGGCGAGGGTGGTAGCAAAGATATAAGTGCTGCCACCCTCGCTTAGTTTCAGGCGGCGGCGCAGGTCGGCTACCGAAAGGGGGAAGTTGCGCACGGTGATGTTGGCCTGCGTCAGGCCCTGCAGCGTCTCCTTCAGGTCACGCTTGTTCATGGTCGTAATAGCGTCAATCAGGAAAGAGCGGCCGGGGAAATCACCGACATAGTCGGCCGAGATGAAAAGGTGGCTGTCGTGGGCGATGGGGGCCACCCCGTAATGCTGCGATAGCTCGGTAAAGCAGCCGGCCTTCATGATCGAGGCATTGGGTTCGTAGAGATAACGGGGAGAATGGACTGTTTGGGGTATTTGGGCGGTTTGGGCGGTTGGCTCAAACACTTGATTGTCGTTTACGCAGAACAGGCGCTGGCCGCTGCCGCTGCCCAAAAGCAGCAGCAACTCCTTACACTCGTTGCCTACCGAGACGATATGCACCTCGCGGACGTATTGCTCGCCAAGGTCGCTGACGGCCTTGCGCCAGTCGAGCATCGGCGAGAGCTTCAGGAGTACTTGTCTGGCCTTTGACAGAAGCAGGTCGCTCAGGGCCAGCACGTCGGGCGTGCAGTCGCTGATGCTGTAGGTCCGAGCGCCGTGATTGTCGCGTCGGGCGGGGTCGGCGTAGATGAAGTCTACCGGGGACATCGTCTGTAGATAGTCCGTACTGTCGCCACAGACCACTTCGGCCTGACTGAGCCCCAACAGCCGGAAGTTCTCGCGGGCAATGGCGCAGAGGTGCTCCTGACGCTCCACATAAACAGCACGCTGAAAGCCACGCGCCAGGAACGAGAAGTCGACGCCAAAGCCGCCGGTCAGGTCGACCATCGTGCCGCCGGAGCCAATAAGGCTGGCCTTGTAGCGCGCTGTCTGCTCGCTGGAACACTGCTCCATCGAGAGGTGCGGCGGATAGACGATGCCATCGATGGCTGCCCACGACGGCAGCTTATGCCGCGCCGTCTGCCTGCCCGCTATCTGGTCGAGGGCAAACGGCAGGTCAACCTCAGGGGCTTTCGTTCCCCGAAGTGCCAGCTGCCGCACGTCGGCATCAGCATTTTGGCGGATAAACGCTATTGTCGCCTCACTATTCACTCTTCACTTCTTCAAGCAAATCGGCATGTATAATGCCATTGGTAGCTACGACGCAGTTGCCCTGCGTAAAGTCGGCCTGACCGTCATAGTCGGTCACGCAGCCGCCGGCCTCCTGCACAATCAGTGCCCCAGCCATGTAGTCCCAACGGCCGATGTACTTCTCGACATAGCCGTCAAGCCGGCCAGCCGCCACATAGCACAGTGCAAGAGCCGCCGAGCCAATCATGCGGACACTGGCTGCACGTCCGTAGAAGGCGTCAATCAGACGGTGGATGACGGGGCGGTAGGCGTCGCTGTTATACGGCAGTTGCAGACAAAGCAGCGCCTCGCCGATGGCATGGCTGCTAACGTGCAGCGGCTGGCCGCCGAGCCACGCTCCCCCACCCTGCCAGGCGTAATAACACTCGCCCGAGGTCACCTCATAGACGACGCCAAGCAGAATCTCATGGCCACGACAGAGGGCTATGCTGACGCAGTAGGACGGATACTCATGGATGAAGTTCGTCGTGCCGTCGAGCGGGTCGACTACCCAGCAGTACTGCTCGTCGTGATAGACGGCCGACCCTTCCTCGGTGACGAAGCCCGCCTCGGGCAGCAGTTCGCTCAGTGCCTCGACGATGAGCCGTTCGGAGCCTTTGTCGACGTACGACACGTAGTCGTGGGCGTGCTTACGCTCTACCTTTTCTTCCTGAAACTTCCTGCGCTCCTCAGCAATATAGGCCCCGGCCCGCCGCGCCACATCGCAGACGGAACGGGTAAGCTGTTCCAACTCCATCACTTGACCCTCCAGACGTTGAGCACGATGCCGTTGAAACCTTGCGAGAAGCTGGGGGCACAGAGGAAGAGCGAGTTGTTGAGCCAGCCGTACTTGCTGTCGGCAGGTGCCTCAAACTGGGGCGCACAGCGGAAGTAGAACGACGGGCGGCCCTGCTCGTCCTTCGTGTTACAGATGATGCCGCGGTTGCGCACGTGGATATACACGCCGTCATCGGTCTTGATGCAGTAGATGGCCTCAAGCTCCGTGCGGCCGTCGGCATTTGCCAGCTGGTAGTCAGCGCCGCCGTTGATGATGGAGCCCTTCAGCTGCGGGCCCTCGAAGGTGCCGCCGGTGATGGGGATGACGGTGCGGCGCCCGTGCTGGGTGTTGTTGATGGAAAACGCCTCGCCGAGCGTCACTTTCAGCTGCAAGGCAAACTCCAGCTGGGGAGCCTCAGGCTGTTGGTTGTTCTGTGCACCGACGGTCAGCGTGATAACCGCCATCAGGATGGCAAAAAGTAGTCTTTTCATAATGCGTTCTTTGATAATGAATAGATAGCGAGTGCAAAAATAGTAAAAACTTGTCAACGGCGCAACAAAAAGTGAGAAAATATGCTTACCTTTGCAATCAAATAACATTTTTACCTTTACACCCGAGAAAGATGCGAGCCGTTCTACTCCTGCTGCTGTCGGCATGCCTGGGACTGACCACGACGGCACAGCGCCCGATGGTCATGCCGCCCGCCCTGAAGGCCGGCGACACGATAGCCGTGCTGTCGCCCTCGAGCACGCCCGATGCCGAGACGGTGGAGAAGGGCTGCGACGCCCTTCGCGAGTGGGGCTATGTGCCCGTCGTCGGCCAGCACGCCCTCAGCCGCTATCACGGCTTTGCCGGTACGCCCCACCAGCGCACCTCCGACCTGCTCTGGGCCCTGCAGGACTCTACGGTACGCGCCATCATGTGTACACGTGGCGGCGACGGGGCAGTACAGGTGCTGCGCCGCATACCGCTGGACGTCTTTGCCCGGCATCCGAAGTGGATCATCGGCTTCAGCGACGTGACGGCACTCCACAGCGCCGAAGTCGCGGCAGGCGTGATGAGCATCCACGGCTCCATGTGCGACGGCATTGCCGCCCGTGGCGAGCGCGACTCCGTGAACGCCATCATGCAGCGGCTGCTGCAGGGCGAGCTGCCCAGCTATTCGGTTCCCGCCCATCCGCTCAACCAGCACGGCGAGGCTACCGGCCGGCTGGTGGGCGGCAATATGTCGGTGTTCTGCGGACTGGCCGGCTCTGACTACGACTTCCTAAACCGCGCCGACGAGGGGCTGATTCTCTTCATCGAGGACACGCAGGAGTCGATGACGAAGGTCGACCGCATGCTCCACCTTATCGAGATACGCGGCATCCTGCCGAAGCTGAAGGGCATCATCGTGGGCCATTTCTCGAAGTATAAAAGTCCGGAGAACGGCTTTGCCGATATGTACGACATGCTACACGAGTACCTGCAGTACTACCCGATACCCGTCTGCTACGACTTCCCCGTCGGCCACCACAGCGGCTATAACTTCCCAATGGTGGAAGGCTGCCGCGTCAGCCTAAAGGTTGACGGGAACGGAACCCGGATTGTATTTGAACCAGAAACAACAATAGAACACAGACTATGAGAAGACTTCTATTTGTCATCATGCTGATGACTGCCGGCAAGGCATTCGCACAAGGCAGCATCGCCTTCGACGACTACTTCGAGGACCGCACGCTGAGACTCGACTACGTGTTTGCCGGCAACAACCGCGAGCAGCATATTTTCTTCGAACAGGCCTACGTGACGCCGCGCTGGGCAGGCCGCCGCAGCCGACTGGCCGACATGCCGTTGCGCGGCAACGGACAGGTGAAGGTAAACGACCCGGCCACGGGCCAGCTGCTCTACGTCCACACATTCTCGACGCTCTTCCAGGAGTGGCAGGTCACCGAGGAGGCCACGAAGGTACAAAAAGCCTTCGAGACGAGCTACAACGTGCCCTTCCCCAAACAGCCGGTCGACATCACCATCACCCTCACCAACGTCCACGGCCAGGTGGTGGGCCAACTGACCCACACCATCACCCCCGCCGACATCCTCATCCGCCCCATCGGCGACAACGGCATTCCCCACCGCTATATATGGTCGCCTGACAGCGTGCCCGACCTGACGCGCTGCATCGACCTGGCCATCGTAGCCGAGGGCTACACCGAAGCCGAGACCGACAAGTTCTACAACGACTGCCAGCGGGCCGTCGACGCGCTGTTCGCCCACGAGCCGTTCACGACGTTGAAAAGTCGCTTCAACGTCGTTGCCGTCGCACCGACATCGCTCGACGGAGGAGCCAGCGTGCCGCGCCAGCACCAATGGAGCCGCACACCTGTCGGCACCCATTACGACACGTTCTACAGCGACCGTTACCTGATGACGCAGGACATCCACCGGCTGTACGACGTGCTGTCGTGCGTGCCCTTCGAGCATATCATCGTGCTGGTGAACAGCAGCATCTACGGCGGCGGGGGCATCTACAACCAGGTGCTCGTCTCCACCTCCGACCACCCGACGTTCCGCCAGGTGCTGGTCCATGAATTCGGCCACAGCTACGCCGGACTGGGCGACGAATATTTCTACGACGACGCCTACGAGACCTCCTACCCTGCCGACACTGAGCCATGGGAGCCGAACCTGACGACGAAGGTGGACTTTGAGCACAAGTGGGCCGACATGCTGCCTGACCCGACGGGCCGCGTGGGACTCTTCGAGGGCGGCGGCTACCAGTCGAAGGGCGTCTGGCGCCCATCGAAGGACTGCCGCATGAAAACCAACGAGGCCGAACACTTCTGCCCCGTCTGCGACCGCGCCATCCGCCGTATCACCGATTTCTATACCAGTCGATAAGAATATGAAAAAGAGCAAGTTAGCCCGCCGCATCACATGGCGTGTCATCCTGATTATGGTCATCTTCAATGTATTCATCATTGGAGCTGTGTTCATATTCCATCTGGCCATGTCGGAAGTTGAGAGCGAGATGCGCGCTCAATACATGATTGACAGAATCGACGGCAAGTTGACGGCCGTCCTGGACGGCGCAGAAATAACGGCAACAAACTGTCTGGCAGAGTTTGAGGCCAACCTGAGCAGCCCGGAGAAACTATACGATGCCATGGAACAGGAATTCCGGAAGAACAACCGCTATCTTGGCTTTGGCATTGGCTTCGAGCCCGACTACTTTGCCAGTAAGGGACGCTGGTTCGAGCCATACGTCACCATGACCGATAGCACCCATGTCGAGCGTAAGCAGATAGGCTCGGCCGAGCACGACTATTTTAACCAGGAGTGGTTTGTCAAGGGGCGAGGTTTGAAGAAAGGCGAAGGCTACCTGACCGACCCCTATTTCGACAAGGACGGCGCCAAATGCCTGCTGAGCACTTACTCGACGCCCTTCTTCGATGGTCAGGGCCGTCTGGCGGGTGTCTTTGGCATCGACCTGAACCTCAATTGGATAGAGCAAACTGTCATAGAGGAGGAGAACAAAATCAAGGAGAGAGAATTCTTGGACGATGACCCGGATAATCCTGGTGATGTAAAACAGTTCTTCATCCAAGTCCTTGACAGCAAGGGCAAGAAGATTGTAGGCTCAGAAGAATTCGACGAAAAGACGCTCAAGACCATCCTGGAGAAGGACAGTACAGGCTTCCAGAGAGCCAATATCAATGACGAATCGTATTTTTTCAGTTCAAAGCGAATCGCCAGTACGGGCTGGATTGTTGTTGTAGCCCTGCATCAAGACTTTGCTTTTTTGAACGGATATGGGATGGGAATCATCATCCTTTTCTTCATGACCCTTGGTGGCATCGTCATTTTCTTCTTTACCGGACGCAGCATCAAGCGTGCCATCAAACCGCTGCATACGCTTTCCGATTCGGCCCAAGAGGTGGCCCATGGAAACTTCGACACCCCGTTGCCGACGTTCAAGTATCAAGACGAAATAGCCCAGCTGCGCGACTCGTTTGAAACCATGCAGCAGTCGCTGACGCGCTATGTGCAGGAACTGAAGGAGTCGACCGCAGCGAAAGCCTCAATAGAGAGTGAGTTGAACGTGGCACACAGCATCCAGATGTCGATGCTGCCCAAGATATTCCCGCCATTCCCTCACCGCGACGACATTGAGCTCTACGCCATACAGAATCCTGCCAAGGCCGTCGGCGGCGACCTCTACGACTACTTCATCCGCGACGAGAAGCTGTTCTTCTGCATCGGCGACGTGTCGGGAAAAGGTGTTCCTGCCTCTCTGGTCATGGCCGTCAGCCGTACGCTGTTCAGAAACGTTGCCGCTCACAACGCAGAGCCAAAGCTCATTGTAAAGGCTATGAATGAGGCCATCTCCGAGGGTAATGACAACAATATGTTTGTCACGCTGTTCATCGGCGTGCTCGACCTGAAGACGGGCCGCCTCAACTACTGCAATGCTGGGCATGACGCCCCCTACATTCAAGATTCCAAGCTTCCCTGCGACTCAAATCTTCCCATCGGCGTGGTACCTGACTGGAGCTTTACCGAGCAGGAAGCCATGATGCAGCCAAACAGCACCATATTCCTCTACACCGACGGACTGACCGAGGCAGAGAATACACGGCATGAGCAGTTCGGTGAACAGCGCGTCACCGACGTCGTCAGCCCCTTTACCGGTTCTCCCCAGCAGTTGATTGAGGCTATGACCGCCGCCGTTCACCTGTTTGTTGGCGACACCGAGCAAAGCGATGATCTCACCATGCTCGCCATCAAATACACTCAGGCAAAACCAGAATAGGGCTTTTCCGGAATAATACTACATATAGCCGAGCCAGCGCAGAATGTCGTTGAGATTGGCCACGACCATCAAGAGGATGAGGATGCCGAAGCCGACATACTCAGCGCGTATCATGAACTGCTCCGAAGGCTTTCGGCGCGTGATGGCCTCGTACATCAGGAACAGCACGTGGCCGCCGTCCAAAGCCGGAATGGGCAGGATATTCATGAAGGCAAGGATAATCGAGAGGAAGGCCGTCATCTTCCAGAACAGATACCAGTCCCAGACGGGCGGGAACAGGCTACCGATGGCCCCGAAGCCACCGAGCGACTTGGCGCCGTCGGCCGTGAAGACGTACTTCATGTCGTCGACATAGCCGGCAAGCACATTCCAGCCGTACTTAATGCCGGCAGGGATGCTCTCGAAGAAGCCGTACTCGCGAGTGTAGGGTTTGTAGACGCCGGCCAGCGTCTTTACAAAGAAGCCAACGGTCAGCTCGGGCGAGAGCACAACCTCGACCGTATCCGTCGTCTCGCCACGGGTAAAGGCGATGGTGGCGCGGCGCACCTTCATACTGTCCTCGCCGGTCTTGGCCACAGCCATGACATCGCTCAGACGGCCTATCTGGTCGGTAAATTCATTATAGGAATCAACGGGCGAGCCGTTGATGGCAATGATGCGGTCGCCCTTCTGCAGACCGATGCTGGCGGCGGGCGTGTCGGCCATCACGCTGTCGATGACGGCAGGGATAAGCGGACGTACGAATGACGGTTCGGCCTTCAGCATGCCGAGCAGGTTGAGCTCGCCGGGCAGCGTGAGGCTCATCGGCTTGCCATCGCGGACAATGTCGACGCGCTTAGCTTCAGAGATGTCGCGGTAGAGGTCGGCCGAGAAGTCCTTGAACTCGCCCTTCTCCGTGCCTACTAATATATCGCCGTCCTTGAAGCCAAGTGCCTTGGCCTCGCTGTTGAACTTCATACCCAATGTCATGTCCTTCACGGGGATGTAGGTGTCGCCCCAGTGGAACAGAATCATGGAGTAGATGAACAGCGCCAGCAGGAAGTTGACCAGCACGCCGCCAATCATGATGAGCAGGCGCTGCCAGACGGGCTTCGTGCGGAACTCCCAGGGCTGGGCCTTCTCGCTGAGCTTCTGGTTGGTCTCGTCGATCATGCCGTCGATGGCGCAGTAGCCGCCGAGCGGCAGCCAGCCCAGGCCGTACTCCGTGCCAACGTACTCCTTCTTCTCATTGCCCTCCTCGTCCTTCTTCGTGGGCACCACCTCGGGTTTCAGCTTCAGCAGTCGGCGCACCCAAGTGTCGTAGGTGCTGAGGATGTGGAACTTGGGATTGAAGAACAGGTAGAACCTCGACACGCGCACTTTGAAGAGCTTGGCGAAAGTGAAGTGCCCCAGTTCGTGGAGCAGCACGAGCAGGCTGATAGCCAGCATGAACTGTAACAGTCTTATCAGAAATACTTCCATTATTTACGTTTTACTTATTTTCAAGTTACGATTTGTTGAGCAATTCGGTTGCAATGCGCCGGGCCTCGGCGTCGGTCGCGATGTAGGTCTCGTAGGTGGGACCCTTGTCGAACGTGGCCCGCTGCATGGTCTCGGCAATGACGTCGCCCATCTGGAGGAAGCCGCAGCGGTCCTCGAGGAAGGCGCGGTTCACAATCTCGTTGGCAGCATTGACGATGCAGGGCATGTTGCCTCCCTTGGCCAGTGCCTCGTAGGCCATTGCCAAGCAGCGGAACTTCTTCAGGTCGGGCTCGAAGAACTCCAGCTTCTGAGCGGCAAACAGGTCGAGCCGCTCGCCACTGAGTGGCAGTCGGCGGGGGAAGGAGAAGGCGTACTGGATAGGCAGCCGCATGTCGGGCACGCCAAGCTGCGCCTTCACCGAGCCGTCCTGGAACTGCACGGCGCTGTGGACGATGGACTGCGGGTGGACGAGCACCTGAATCTGCCTGGCATCGACGCCGAAGAGCCATTTGGCCTCGATGACCTCGAAGCCCTTGTTCATCATTGAGGCAGAGTCGATGGTAATCTTCGCACCCATGTCCCACGTCGGGTGGCGCAGGGCGTCGGCCTTCGTCACGTGGGCTATCTCCTCCATCGACTTCAGGCGGAAGGGGCCACCCGAGGCCGTCAGCAGAATCTTCTCTATCGGGTTCTGGTCTTCACCGACCAGCGACTGGAAGATGGCCGAGTGTTCGCTGTCGACGGGCAGGATGGGCGTATGGTACTGCTGTGCCAGCTGGAGTATCAGCTCGCCGGCCACGACCAGCGTCTCCTTGTTGGCCAGGGCAATGGCCTTACCGGCCTTGATGGCGTGGATGGTGGGCGAGAGTCCGGCAAAGCCGACCATCGCCGTGAGCACCATGTTGATGGGACCAGCCTCGACAATCTCATCGAGGGCCTGCGCACCGGCATAGACCTTCACGTCGGGCAGGTCGTCCATCAGCCGCCGCAGCTCGTCGTAGCGCGCCTCGTTGGCAATGACCACGGCAGCGGGCTTGAACTGATGGGCCTGCTGGGCCAGCAGTTCCACCTTGTTATTAGCTGTCAGGCAGTAGACCTCATAAAGGTCACTATGCTCGCCGATGACCTCGAGCGCCTGGGTGCCTATCGACCCCGTGGAGCCGAGAATGGCTATCTGGCGTTTCTGCTTCATAATGCTTTTTCGTTAATTCGGGCGCAAAAGTACTAAAAAATATCGACATTGAGCCCATCGGCACCTATAAAAGATTATAATTCAGGTTAAACTAACCGTTTACGACTTGGCAAAGCCGAGCGACAAAAGGCTCAGCCTGACATTGCCGGCAGTGAGCAGTTCGCGGGCGCAGGCCGTCATCGTGGCACCGGTGGTCACCACATCATCGACCAGCAGGACATGCTTGCCGCTGACCGCTGCGGCATCGGTCAGGCGGAACACATCGGCCACGTTCTCCTGCCGCTCCCAGCGGCCCATCTGCGTCTGGCTCTTCTTGAAGGTGGTACGGCGCACGGCACGCTTGCTGAGAGGCAAGCCCGTGACGTCAGCAATGCCCTTGGCTATGCACTGGCTCTGGTTGTAGCCCCTGTGGCGCTGACGGCTGCGGGCCAGCGGCACGGGCACTATCAGGTCGATGCCGTCGAAGAACCCCGACTCGCCAAACTCACGGGCAATCATCTGCCCCATCTCCTCGCCTATCTCAGGGTGGTCGTGGTACTTCAGGTCGTAGATGATGTTACTGTCCTTCGAACTGGCTTCGTAATAGAACAGCGCTGCCGCGCGCTCCACGGGAATGATGCCCCAGAAGAGCCGCGCCATCATGTTGTCGCTGGCATTCAGCTGGAAGCCCGTCCGCGGCAGGTGCATGTTGCACGACGCACACAGCACCTGTTCCGTCAGCGACAGCCGCCGGCCGCAGACCGTGCAGAGGCGCGGGGCCAGGAGGTCGAGCAGGCGCTGCCACAAGCTAATCTTCTTCATCCACGTCGTCGATGTCGCCGCTGATGCACTGGCGGATGATGTCGTAAGTAAAGCCGCGGCTGAGGGCAAACTTCACCAGCTTCTGGTTCAGCTCGTAGTCGCTGTCGGCCTTGACGCTGCGCCGCTTCTGCTGCAGCAGGGGGCGCAGTACGCTGAGGTACTCGTCGTCGCCGACCTCGCCGAGCACGCGCTCACGAATGTCGTCGTCGATATGCTTCGCCCAAAGCCCTTGCTCCACCTTGCGGCGGCCCCACTTGTTATACCTTATTTTATCGCGCACAAACGCGCGGGCATAGCGCTCGTCGTCGACATAGCGCTCGCCGACGAGCCGCGCCATCACGCGGGCCTGCGCCTCGTCGCTCATGCCCCACCGCCGCATCTTCTCCGTCAGCTCGTGCTGGCAGTGCTCGCTGCGTGCGCAGAGCTGGGCCAGTTGCAGGTAGGCTCCCTGCTCGGTTACTTCCTTCATCGTTGTGCTCTTAGCATTCGTTGTTTGCCGAATTGGTCTTCCTTGGTTTCGATGTTGTGATACAACATCACACTTAACAGGCGCTGAACGTCGCTGGCGTAGAGGGGATTCAGCTCGAAGTAGAGCCAGCCGCCAGGTTTCAGCGCCTCCTGTCCGTAGGCGGCAATGGCGCGATAGAACAGCAGCGGGTCGTCGTCGGACACGAACAGGGCCAAGTGTGGTTCATAGTCGAGCACGTTGCGCTCCATCGCCGCCTTTTCGCGCTCGCAGACGTAGGGCGGGTTACTCACGATGAAGTCCCACTTGTCCCCTATGCTGCGACACCGTCGCAGCACATCCACCAGCTCAAACGACACGTGAACATTCGTACGTTTGGCATTCTCGCGGGCTATTTCCAAGGCCGCTGCGGAGACATCCCATCCCGTCACCCGCGCATCCGGCTGTTCAGCCGCCAGCGTGCAGGCGATGCAGCCGCTGCCCGTGCCAATGTCGAGCACCTCGCAAGGCCCAATAAGGGATATCCACTGACATAGCTCATAGGTTTCTGGTCGCGGTATAAGCACGCCCGGCCTGACCGCAAACCGTCGTCCGCCGAACTCAGTCCAGCCCAAGACATACTGCACGGGCTCACCCGTCAGCAGCCGCTGCTGAATGCCGGCCAGCTCTGCTTCGTCGGGCATGCGTCCCGTCAGCACATCGGCCATCGACAGGCCGAAGTGCTCTTCGAGCACCAGCCTCGCCACGGCCTGCGCCTCCCGCTCGTCGTAAACCGCCGTCAGCGGCCGCCATAGATCTGCGTAAGTCATATTGCCCGCAAAAATACGAAGAAAAAAGGAATTATGCAAGAAAACTTAGGAAGTTTCAATCGTTTTTAGGCTCGGATCGACACGGTCTTCTACCCAAACCCGCCGCTTTTTATTTGTAAACCCCCGCCTTTGGCCATCCCCCCCCGCCTTTTGCTCGTAAAGCGCCGCCTTTTGCCAGGGTGTCGGTTCTGGTGTCGGTTCCCGTCTCCGAAGGTTGGCAGATAGCATGTTTTTATCGATTGTTTCGGCCATTTTTGCTATTATAGTTGTTATTCGCACTTTTTATCCTACACTTTCAGCACTTCTTACACCTAAGAAAGTTCAACAGGTGTAGGAAGTGCTGGAAGTGCAGGATATTTCCTGTGATTAGCAACTATATGCCAAAATCTAAAGCAAGAGTGCTATGATTTACTTGAATATGAGCTGTGCAAACTGGTAGAGGCTGCGGCGCCAGGTGTGCCACTCGTGGGCAGTTCCGGGCGATTCGTAACCTACGGCGTTGACGCCGAGTTGCTCCTTGATGTTCTTAGCGGCCTCAACACAGCCCATGTTCTCCTTGCCGCCACCACTCATGAAGAGCAGTTTGACATTCTTGGCGAAGCCATCAGAGCCCTTCACCTGGTCGACATTCCACGCACCGCTGCTGAACGAACCTACATAGGCGAACTTCTCGGGATTGGCAAGCGTAATCTCACGTGCCTGCATACCACCCATCGACAGTCCGGCATAAGCACGGTGCTGCGGGTCGGCAATCACGCGGTAGTTCTTCTCGACCATAGGGATTATATCGTTGAAAAGCACATTCTTGAAGCCTTCGGAGAAACCACCGAAACCGCCGAAGCCACCACGGCGCTGGCCACCCTGACCAGGAGCACCCTGCGGACGCTGACCGCCCTGACCAGGAGCACCCTGCGGGCGCGGGCCGCCACCGAAGCCGCCAAAGCCACCCTGCTCACCAGCACGGCGAGTGTTCAGACCGTTGTCCATCACGATGATGCAGGGAACGGCTTTCTTCTCGGCAATCAGGTTGTCGAGAATCTGTGCGGTATGGCCCTGCTCAGCCCAGCCGTACTCGTTCTCACCCATACCGTGCTGCAGATACAGAACGGGGAACTTCTTGGTGGGGTTGGTATAGTACTCATTGGGCAGATAGATATGGCAGCGACGCATCTGTTCCGTATAGGTCGACCAATAGAACACCTCGTTCATAGTGCCCTGCGGCACGTTCTTAACCTGCCAGAAGTCCTGATCGTCTGAAGGAACCTCGATACCACTGCCCCAGCGGCTGGCGCCATAGTAGTAGAGGCTGTTCGGATCGGGCACGTTGGCTCCGTCGATGTTCAGCTGATAGTAGTGGAAGCCCTCGTCCTGAGGTTCGGAAGTACCGACCCAGTCGCCGTTCTCGTCCTTGGTCATCTCATAGATCTTACCGGCAATGTCGAGTCCGACAAACGTAGCCTTGGGAGCCGAAATCTTGGCACGCACCTGACGCTTGGAGTTCACGGCTGGGAACTGCTTGTTCTCCTGATTGGTGAGTGCAGGCTTGAAGTCTTCAACCTCAGCTTTAACTGATGGAACGATGGGGTTCTGGCGGGGTGCGCCGAACTGTGCTGACGCCGTCAGACATGAGAGCGCCATCAATGAAAGAATGATTTTTTTCATATGGATGAATACATTTGGTTGATAATATACTTATACTATTTCTGACGGCATAATTCCGAGGAAGTTAAAAGCGTGTCAGCGATTGTTAAGGAAGATTAACAATTCTGAAAGCCTTACTGTCCTTGATATTTCGTAACTTTGCAGCCTATGAACCAAACGACTGAAGACGAGAGATACATGCGCCGCTGCCTGCAGCTGGCGATGAACGGGCGACAAAACGCCAAGCCCAACCCGATGGTCGGCGCCGTTATCGTGGCACCATCCACCAACTCCCAACACCCAACACCCAGCACCCGAATCATCGGCGAGGGTTACCACGTGCGCTGCGGCGAAGGCCACGCCGAGGTGAATGCCTTTGCCTCGGTGAGTGCTGAAGACGAGCCGCTGCTGAAGGAGGCGACGATGTACGTCTCGCTGGAGCCGTGCTCGCACTACGGCAAGACACCGCCCTGTGCCGACCTGATTATCAAGAAGGGCATCAGGCGCGTCGTCGTGGGCTGTCAGGACGATTTCGCCGAAGTGCAGGGGCGCGGCATACAGAAGCTGCGCGAGGCGGGCATCGACGTCACCGTCGGCGTGCTCGAGGAGGAGTGCCGGGCACTGAACCGCCGCTTCTTTACCTTCCACCGCTTCTTGCGCCCGTACATTATATTAAAATGGGCACAGACAGCCAACGGCTTCATCGACGACAATGGCGAGGCACTGCAGATTTCGTCACCCTTCACGCAGATGCTCTCGCACAAGCTGCGCGCTGAGGAGGACGCCATCCTCGTAGGCCGCGTGACCAATGAGCGCGAGCACCCGCAGCTGACCGTCCGCCACTGGCGGGGCAGCAATCCGAAGCGCCTGGTAGTAGACCGAACCCACCCGCTGAACCTCGACAGTCTGCACGCTCACAACATACAGTCGCTCATCGTCGAGGGTGGTGCGCGCACGCTGCAGTCGTTCCTCGTACAGAGCCTCTGGGACGAAATCCGCGTCGAGACGAACCTCGCGCTGACCGTCAGCGGCGGCACCCGTGCACCACAACTGCCTGCCAACGCCACCGTCGTCAGCCAAGAACGCTACGGCGACAACCAGATTGTTACCTACAGGAAGAAAGCATAAAAAAAGCCCCCAACGCTGGGGGCTTTTCTATGCGAAGTAGTGATTACTGGGCGAGATTCACCAGAGCATTGCGCGAGGCAACGATTTTCTCCTTGGCATCGGCCAGCTGAGCCTTGAACTCGTTGACGGTCGAAGCGTTAAGCACGGACAGCGGAGCAATAGCCTCAGCAACGGGAACGATGTCGGGATCGTACTCGGTCAGGCGGTTCAGGGCATCCTGAATGAGGATGATGCGGAACGTCACGTTAGCAGCTGCGTCGTCATCGAAGGCAGCCACAAACTTCTCGGTGTTCTGCGAGGTGACATAAAGCTGCTCAACGAGTGAAGAAGCAACAATCTGCCAGAAGTAGTTGATACGGCCGTTCTGATTCATAGCGTCGTAGAGTTCCTGGGCGGTCTCGTAGACACCAGACTTACCCTCGATGGCCTTGAACGACGGATCATTGATGTCGGCAGCCAGCTTGGCGATGGCCTTGTCGAAAGCATCGGTATCCATGTCGTAGAGCTTAGACACTTCCTTGTCTACCTCGAGTGCGCTTAGTACGCGATACTTCTCAGAGAGCGTCATGGCGTTGTCGGCAGCGACGACGTCAAGCAGATAGTCGGGCTTCACCTGCTTCTCAGCATCGGTCAGCTTGATGACACCGTCTTTCGAAACCACGGGCAGCTGCTTGAGTTTGCCGAGCTCGCTGGCCAGGCTGTCGAAGTGCATCTTAATGGCAGCTTCAATCTGCTCCTGCTCGAAGCTCTTTACTGAATCTTGTCCTTCCACGTTCTCAGTGGTTTTCTTGCCTCCGCAAGCGGCGAAGGTCAGTGCTGCAAATGCTACAGCGAGAATTGATAATTTTTTCATTTCGCTAAAAGTTTAGATATTAATAATGTTATTACGATAATACTCATCAACAGCAGTACGCTGATGTTGAACCACAAGGTCTTGACGTGCCACGTGCCCAGGATTTTCTCGCTGCTATAGAACGGGGCGCGGCCAATGTAGCTCTGCGGCGTGAGGAAAACCAGGCCTGCACGGGGCACGATGACGTTGTCGACGACATCGAGCATGCGGCCTTGGTCGGCACCGACGACAAACTCCTCCAACTTTAGGTTGTAGTTGTCGCGCTTCAACTGCAGCATGGCGTCCTTGCCATGCTGGCGTATGAGGTCGGCCATCAGCCGGTCGGCCTTCAGTGTGGCGACGTTGCAGCGGTCGGAAAGCTGCTGCTCGGCCTCCTTCATATACTGCTTCAGCGACTCGTAGTCGCCCCCCCCTACGTAGGGTTTCATGCCTAAGTAGGCGGTCAGAAGGGGAAGGTTCTGCTCAATGGTCTTGATGTGGCCGGGATTCACCTCCTTGCCGCGCTGCTGCTCGTCCTGCATGGTCTCCAGTTGCGACTGCAACTCGTAGAGGAAGCCCATGTTGTAGTATTGGTTCTCAAACTTCTCACGGTCGGTCTCAAAGAAAGGCTTCTCGTACTGATTGTCGGTGAACGATGTCACGGCCAGGGCCTCGTACGACCAGCGTGACGGTATGAGGTCGCCTATCAGGGGCACGATGCCCGTTATGCTACGTGGTGTCAAGTCAGAGAAGCTGACCACCAGCCCGCAGAGCAGAATCTGGGGTATGAGCAGTATGGGTATGCTGATATAGATGGCCACCACCGAACTTAGGCACTGCGACAGCAGCAGGCCGGTGAGGTTGGCCAGGAAAGCAGTCACGAAGAGGATGAGCCACCACGTGCCGAAGAGCCCGTGGAGGCCCATGATGGTGTTGCCTACCACAATAAAGAGGAAGGTCTGTATCAGGGAGACGACGGCCATGAAAAGAATCTTCGACCAGATATAGCTGCCGTACGACAGTTGCAGGAACTTCTCGCGCTTCAGCAGGGCACGGTCGCGGATAATCTCCTCGGCGGAGCCGCTCATGCCGACGAACGTGGCCACGATAACGGCCATAAAGAAGTAGCTCACCAGATTTTTGTTCTGCATCACTGAGTAGCCCTCAGGCGGCGCGAAGCGTGTCAGCAGAGCACACACCACGGCCAGTAGCGGTGCCTCCAACAGCGTAATGAGCAGATATTGCAGATTGGTTATCTTGGTCTTGAAGTTGCGGTGCAGGAAGATGGCCAGCTGCTTTAGCGGGCCGGGCTTACACTGGTCGGAGGGCGGCACGTCGCTGACCTTCGGCTCTGCCAACGGCTCACGGTTCTTCAGGTATAGTTCATGCCACGCCTGGGGCGTCATCTTGCGCTCGTCCGATTGTTCACCGCTGCTGTTAAGAGCCTTCTCGTCGATGATGTTCAGCATTACCTCGGGGTTCACATTACCGCAAGTGGGACAGGCGCTGGTCTCAGCATCGGCATAGCAGGCGGCCTCCTTGAAATAGGTAATGGCGTCGATGGGGTTGCCGTCGAATACGGGGTAGCCGCCACGGTCAAGCAGCCACAGGCGGTCAAAGAGCTTGTAGACGTCACTCGATGGTTGGTGGATGTTGACAATGATGAGCTTGCCCTTAAACGTCTGCTCCTTAAGCAGGTTGACCACCTTCTCGGTGTCGGCCGACGACAGTCCCGACGTGGGTTCGTCGAGGAATAGCACAGCCGGCTCACGTATCAGTTCGAGGGCAATGTTCAGGCGCTTGCGCTGACCGCCAGAGATGAACTTGTTGATGGCTGAGCCCACCTTCAGGTCCTTGGAGCTATCAAGCCCCAGGTCCTTCAGTGTCTTCATGACGCGGCGGTCTAGTTCGTCGTCGGCCATGCCTTCGAAGCAGAGCTTCGCCGTGAACCACAGGTTCTGGTAGACGGTCAACTCCTCTATCAGCAGGTCGTCTTGAGGCACAAAACCTATCAGTGCCTTGGCAGTAGGTTCAGAGATGTCGTGGCCGTTGATGGTGATGGTGCCCTTCTGCGGCTGCAGCGTGCCGTTGAGCAATGAGAGAAGCGTGGTTTTGCCCGTACCCGAGCCGCCCATGATGGCCAGCAGTTCGCCATTGTGCAGCGTGAAGCTCAGGTCGTGCATGCCGTTGTCACTGTTGGGGAAGCGGAAGTTGATGTCGCGCCCGCAGAATTCCACGGCCTGCACCGCCTCGGCCTGCTGGCCGCTGCGGCGGCGGTAGGCGTCGACGATGGTACTGTAATAGAGCGGCTTGCCGCCGGCCTTCAGCACACTACTCTGCAGCCACACCTGATAGGTGTCTGAGAGAACGGGCACGTCGTTCAGCAGCACGTTGTCGCTACCGCTGTAGGTGAAGATGAGCTGGCCCGTCTCCGGGTCGAAGAGAGTCTTCAGCTGACCGTCGACACCGTCAATATGATGCAGCATGACGCGCTCGGTCTCCTTGCCTACCACGTAGTCGGCATAGTCGCGGAACTGTTCCTCTGGAATGTGGAACTCCTTGGCCATCGCCTTGAACATGATGTTGGGCTTGCCCTCCTCGAAACCACAGAACTCCATGATACGGAGCAAAAGCAGCGACTCCTCGCGCGTCGTAATCTTACCGTGCAAATTGGAGCAAATCGAAGCCACAACCGACGGCGTGTTAAGGTCGGCGGTCATCTCGTAGGCTCCGCGAAGGTCACTATAAAGGTCGACGTAGGTGTCGGTATTGCGAATACCGAAATGGTGACGAAGATAGCTGACAAGCATGGCCTTAGCCCATGTCTCGTCAACCTGCTCTTCTTTGCCAAACAAGGCAAACAAGCTAAGAAAACTCGATAAAACAACGTCTGTCATCTTCTCTTAGCGCGCGTACATACTGTAAATTGCGTGCAAATATATGAAAATTTGCAGACTTAGGACTTGTCGTAAGGGTTAAAAAGAATTAAAGAGCAAGTATTTGGACTATTTACGCCCAAAGTCGGCAGGCACTTCGCCCCACTTCGAGGTCTCCCACTTGACAATAGGGTTATGGTAATCGTGGGTGCGCAGCCAGTTTTCGGCCCGCGCAATAATCTGGTAGAGCGGCTCCGTCTCGGGCGTCCGTTCCAGCTTCGTCTTGCACTGCCGCTTCTTAACCCAAAGTATGGCGTTGTAGGAGTCAGAGTAGATGGTCTTCTGCGGCAGTCCCTGCTGCCAACAGAGTGCCAGGGCGTGGACGATGGCCAAAAACTCGCCGATATTGTTTGTCCCCTTCATCGGTCCGAAATGGAACACGCGGCAGCCCGTCGCCAAGTCAATGGCTTGGTACTCCATCGGCCCCGGGTTGCCCGAGCAGGCAGCATCCACAGCCCAAGCGTCGGCCGTCACCTCCATAGGCAACGGCAGCACGGTGTCATTTCGGTAGTCGGGAGGATTCTGTACCATTACATTCGTTCAGGAACCTCGATGCCAAGCAACGACATGCCGCTCTTGATAATCTTGGCCACGTTGCGGGCCAGCATGAGGCGGACGGTGCGCTTGTCGGCGTCGGGCTCGTTGAGGATGGAGTAGTCGTGGTAGAACTGGTTGAACACCTTCGTCAGCTCGTAGCAGTAGTTGGCGATGCCGCTGGGACTGTAGTCCTTGCCGGCCTGCTCAACGGCTGCTCCGTACTCGTTCATCTTTTGGATAAGCTCAATCTCCTTGTCGGAAAGAGAAGCCCCCCCTACTGCCCCCGAGGGGGCTTCATTTGTCTGTTTGCAGGGTAATGTGTCTCCCTCGGGGGACGACAGGGGGGCTTTCCTGAGTATCGAGCGGATGCGGGCGTAGGTGTACTGGATGAAGGGACCGGTGTTGCCGTTGAAGTCGATGGACTCCTCAGGGTTGAAGAGCATGTTCTTTCGGGCGTCGACCTTCAGGATGAAATACTTCAGGGCACCCATGCCGACGATGCGGGCAATCTCGCGGCGTTCCTCCTCGGTCATATCGTCAAATTTCCCCAATTCCATCGAGGTTTTGTAGGCATCCTCAACCATCAGGGCCATCAGGTCGTCGGCATCGACGACGGTGCCCTCGCGGCTCTTCATCTTACCATTGGGCAGTTCCACCATGCCATAGCTGAAGTGCGTCAGCTCCTTGCCCCACTTGAAGCCGAGACGGTCGAGCAGGATGCTGAGCACCTGGAAGTGGTAGTTCTGCTCGTTGCCCACGACGTAGATCATCTTGTCGATGGGGTAGTCCTGGAAGCGCATCTCGGCGGTGCCGATGTCCTGCGTCATGTAGACAGAGGTGCCGTCGCTGCGCAGCAGCAGCTTCTGGTCGAGGCCCTCGTTGGTGAGGTCGGCCCAGACAGAGCCGTCGTCGTGACGCTCGAAGAGGCCCTTGGCGAGTCCCTCCTCCACCTTGGCCTTGCCCTTGAGGTAGGTCTGCGACTCGTAGTAGATCTTGTCGAATGATACGCCCATCTTCTTGTAGGTCTCGTCGAAGCCGGCATACACCCAGCTGTTCATCTTCTCCCAGAGGGCGCGCACTTCAGGGTCGTTCTGCTCCCACTTGACCAGCATCTCGTGGGCCTCCTTGATGAGCGGTGCCTCCTGCTTGGCCTTCTCCTCGTCCATGCCCTGGGCCACGAGCTGCTTGATTTCCTCGCGGTAGTGCTTGTCGAAGGCCACGTAGTAGTCGCCGATGAGGTGGTCGCCCTTCTTGCCGGAGGACTCGGGTGTTTCGCCGTTGCCGTATTTCAGCCAGGCGAGCATCGACTTGCAGATGTGGATGCCGCGGTCGTTGACGATGTTGGTCTTGACCACACGGTTGCCGTTGGCCTCCATAATCTGTGCCAGCGACCAGCCGAGCAGGTTGTTGCGGACATGGCCGAGGTGCAGCGGCTTGTTGGTATTGGGACTACTGTACTCAATCATCACGAGGGGCGACTCGTCTGTAGCTTGCTTCGTACCAAAATGGTCGTCAGCATCGATGGCCTTCAACAGCTCCAGCCAGGCACCGTCGCCGATGCTCAGGTTCAGGAAACCCTTCACCACGTTGAACTTGCTGATGGCCGAGCAGTTCTGCTGCAGGTATTCGCCAATCTCTTGTGCCGTCTGTTCTGGACTCTTCCTGGCGGCCTTTACAAACGGAAAGACCACCAGCGTCAGGTTACCCTCGAACTCACTCCTTGTCTTCTGCAACTGCAACAGACGACTGGTGCTATCCGTCGTCTTCTCGGTTGCATCCATGCCGTAGAGCGCCTTCACGGCCTCGCCGGCTGCCTTGCTAATCAATGCTTCTATATTCATAACGTTCTGATTTTGGGTGCAAAGGTACAAAAAATAAAATAAAAAGCGTAACTTTGCAGCGAAAATGAACGCAAGAGACCGTCAGATACTGCAAATTGCCGTGCCCTCGATAGTGTCGAACGTCACCGTTCCACTGTTGGGATTAATTGATGTGGCCATTGTCGGACACATGGGCAGTGCTGTAAATATCGGGGCGGTAGCCGTAGGGTCGATGATTTTCAACCTCACGTACTGGCTCTTCGGATTCCTGCGGATGGGCACCAGCGGACTGACGGCACAGGCCTTGGGGCGGCGCGACCTGACGGAAATCTCAAGAATACTGGTACGCTCGGTGATGGTGGCAGCAGGTATTGCCACCGTGCTCATCGTCCTTCAGATGCCGTTGCTGTGGCTGATGTTCTGGCTCATCGAACCGACGGAAGACGTGGCACCCCTTGCCGTCACTTACTTCCGTATCGTCATCTGGGGTGCTCCCGCCTCGCTGGCGCTCTTCAGCCTGACGGGCTGGTTCATCGGTATGCAGAACACCCGCTTCCCGATGGCGGTCAGCATCCTGCAGAATGTGGTGAACATTATGGCCTCGCTGACACTGGTCTACGGCATAGGGATGAAAATTGAGGGCGTGGCGCTCGGCACGGTTATTGCGCAATATGCAGGACTGCTGATGGCGGTAGGGATGTTGTTGAGGGGTTATAGCAGGATATTCCGTAATCGCCATAATATATGGAACCTTAAGGGTATCCGGGCTTTCTTCAGCGTCAACCGCGACATCTTCCTGCGGACAGTCTGTCTGGTGGCCGTCAACCTGTATTTCACGTCGGCGGGGGCTCGCCAGGGGGCGGTGGTCCTGTCGGTAAACACAGTGATGCTGCAGCTTTTCTTGTTTTTCTCGTACTTTATGGACGGTTTTGCCTACGCTGGCGAGGCTTTGGGCGGACGTTTCTTTGGCGCGCGCAACGACTCTGCCTTCCATGAAACCGTCCGGCGGCTCTTCGGATGGGCGCTGATAGTGACGACAGCCTTCACCTTGTTATATATTGTAGCCAGTATGGACATCGTGCGGTTG
Organism: uncultured Prevotellaceae bacterium; assembly: GCA_902800435.1. Next base: position 156,931 of record CADCEQ010000002.1, read on the forward strand.
CTGACCGACGAGCCACAGGTACGCGACGTTGCCCGCGACTACATCTGGTGGATATGGCTCGTTCCGGCCGCCGGAGCAGCCGCCTTCATCTGGGACGGTATCTTCGTTGGCATCACCGCTACCCGTGGTATGTTAGTGTCGACGATTGTGGCGACACTCTCCTTCGGGGCGGTCTACCTGTTGACGCGTGACCGTTTGGGGAACGATGGTCTGTGGCTGGCACAGGTGGTTTATCTCGCTATGCGCGGCATCCTTCAGACCGTTTGGTACAGATTAAGAATAATTAACGGAAGATGATGCAAGGTTTTCCCTATTCGTCAGTTTAAAGGAAAAAAGAAGAAACAAAGATGTAGGTTATGAAAGTAAAGTTTTATCATTGGTACAACGCCGTACTGTCGGCTCTTCTCACGATGTTGGGCTTCGGTGCCTGTACAAACGACGGCGAGGACGCCCCCGTCGAATATGGCACGCCCTATTCAGACTATATCGTCAAGGGCAGTGTGACCGACGAGGCGGGCAACCCGCTGACGGGTATCAAGACCTCAATCAAAGCTATTGAGGAATATCCTGGATTTGCACCGTACGCCTACGGTCTGGATTCCACAGTAACCGATGAGCAAGGAAAGTTCCTGATGAAGGCCAGAGCCTTTATCGACCGCCCAAACATAAAGCTGATTATGGAGGATACTGACGGTTCTGCGGGTGGCGGCGAGTTTCTGAGCGACACACTTGCCTTGGAAGACCTGCCCAAGCAGCAGAAAGAGCCTGGCCAGCACTGGTCGTCGGGGACGTTTGAACTGAATGCCAATGTCAAAATGAAGAAGAAACCATGAAGCCCACCCCGTTGACCCTGCGCAAGAAAATCGCCCTGGAACTATGGCGTCAGCACGAACGAACCACTCTTGCCGAGCACCCGCTACGGCAGCTGTTCTGGGAGTGTACGCTGCGCTGCGACCTAAAGTGCCGCCACTGTGGCTCCGACTGTAAGACGCTTTCCGAGCAGACAGACATGCCACTACAACACTTCCTTGGTGTGCTTGACAGCGTCGCCCGTCGCTGCGACCCTCATAAGGTGTTTGTGGTTGTCAGCGGCGGTGAACCGCTGATGCGTCGCGACTTAGAAGTATGCGGTCGAGCCATCTACGAGCGGGGCTTCCCTTGGGGCATGGTGACCAACGCTCTTCACCTGACGCCTGAGCGCTATAAGGGACTGCTTCGGGCGGGCATGCACTCGATGACCATCAGCCTCGACGGACTGGAAGAAGACCACAACTGGATGCGCGGCAATCCGCAGAGTTTTCAGATGGTGAGCCAGGCCATTGACCTGCTCGTGGCCACACCAGGCTTTGCGTTCGACATCGTCACCTGCGTCACGCAGAGGAACTACGAAAAACTCGATGAAATCGGCGATTTTCTCATTTCGAAGGGTGTCGGCCGCTGGCGCCTCTTCACCGTTTTCCCCGTAGGTCGCGCCGCCCACGACCCAATGATGCAGCTCACAGACGAGCAGTTCCGCGGTGTGTTCGACTTCATCAAACGCACCCGCAAAGAAGGCCGCATACGTGCCGACTACGGCTGCGAGGGGTTCCTTGGCAACTACGAAGGTGAGGTGCGCAACCGGCTGTTCTCCTGCCAGGCCGGTGTGACCGTCGGATCCGTTCTCTGCGACGGTTCCATCAGCGCCTGCACCAGTCTGCGGGCCAACTACCACCAGGGCAATATCTACCAGGGCGACGATTTCATGGATGTCTGGGAAAACCGCTACGCCGCCTACCGCAACCGCGAGTGGATGCGCACCGGCGACTGTGCCGGCTGCAGCTACTGGCGCTACTGTCAGGGTAATGGTATGCACCTGCGCGACGATGACGGGCAACTGCTTCTCTGTCACCTGAAGCGGCTACAGGTATAGCTACAGGTAAACGAGCGTCGTGACTTTTTCCGGAGCGAAAAGTTCGCAAGCCACCTGCTGCAGTTCGGTGGCCGATACGGCGTCGATGCTTGCAAACAGCTGGTCCAAGTCTTTCTCTTTGCCGTGGTGCAGGTAGCTCTTCCCGAAATCAAGGGCGAAGTTCTCGCGATTGTCGCAGGCAATGGCAATCTGTCCCTTCAACTGTTGCTTGGCCGAACTGAGCTGCGAGGCAGAGAGTGCCTTCTCCATCAAGCGGTCTAACTGGCGGCGCACCAGTTGGCGGCATTTGGTGACATCATCCGCATCGCAGCCGAAATAGACGGCCCAAAGCCCCGCGTCGCTATAGCTTACCATGGAACTCTCTACAGCATATACTAAGCCATGCCGCTCACGAAGCGACAGGTTCAGCCGGGAGTTCATGCCCGGTCCGCCAAGCAGGTTGTTCAGCAGATAGAGGGCTATGCGGTGAGGGTGGTTGATGTCGTAAGCACGACAACCCATCATCACGTGTGCTTGGTGCGTGTCTCTGTGGCGAGTGATAAGGTTAGGAGGGCAGGCAATGGGTTTCACGTTTTCCGCTCCGACAATAGGCTCTGCTGATTCAAATACCAAATCCTTTGTTTTCAGTTCGATACATCGCATTGCCTGTTTAAAGTCGACGTCACCATAGACGAAGAATATGGCATTGTCGGGGCGGTAGTGGCGACGTGTGAACCGCAGTGCGTCAGCCGTAGTATAGCTACGTAGCTGTTCGGCGCTGCCCAGGATGTTGTGCCCCAAGGGATGGTTTTGGAATAAGATGCTCTCAAACTCGTCGTAGATCAGTTCAGCCGGCGAGTCGTTGTAACTCTCTATCTCGTCACAGACGACCTCTATCTCTTTGTCAATTTCCTGCTGGGGATACTGGCTGTCGAACACGATATCGGTCAGCAGGTCGACGGCCTTGCGGAAGTGGTCGCGATGGATGGCGGCATAGAAGGTTGTGTCCTCCTTGTTTGTGAAGGCATTCAGGTCACCGCCCACCAGCTCAAGGCAGTTGATGATTTGCAGGGCATTGCGCCGACGGGTGCCTTTGAAGGTGACGTGCTCGCAGAAATGCGCCAGTCCCTCCTCGCCAGGCTGTTCGTCGCGTGTACCGGCAGCAATCTGATAACCGCAATAGACGACCGCCGAAGCCGACGGCAAATGGATGACCCGAAGACCATTTGGCAAAATGGCAGTATTGTATTTCATTGTGCGGCAAAGGTACGAAAAGGAAGTTAATACACCAAATAAATAGCAAAGAATGTATCATTTTTCACAAGAATAGCACGAAAAACCTTGCTTTATGCTTGAAAAATAAGCAAATAACTAAATTTTTTTGAGAAAAACGCTTGTATTAAAAAAAACTTTTGTATTTTTGCAACGGAATTGAAACGTTTATTCTATATTTTAAAAGTTTTTTATAATGAAAAAGTTTCTTTTGTTAGGGGCTGTTGTTGCTTTGTCTGCACAGTCCACTTTTGCTCAAACAGTTGACGAGCAGAAATTCTGGGATGGCTGGTATATTGGTGCCAATGTACAGGCTACTTCTCCCTTAAAGGGCTACAAAGTTTTGAAAAACATTAACTTTGAGCCGGGTCTCCGTATCGGTCGCTGGATTACTCCAGTTGTCGGTTTTGCAGTTGAAGGTTCTGCTCGTCTGGGTGACAAGCCCGCTGAGGCCAGCAAGACTTTCATCAAGAGCCACAACCTCAGCCTGCTGGGTACCGTTAACTTCAGTAACTGGTTTGGCCGCTATCCTGGTGAGCCTCGCAATTTTGAGATTATCGGTGTTGGTGGTCTTGGATGGGAGCACATCTATGGATGTCACTCTGACCCCTCAGGTAACTATGAGCGTAATGCCCTTACCTCGAAGTTAGGTCTTGACTTTACCTGGAACCTTGGTGCAAAGAAGGCTTGGCAGGTTTATGTGGAGCCAAATCTCCTCTTTGCCTTGAACCGTCACAACGACATGACCAAACTGTCGAGTATGCACGTTCGTCTCGACGTTCACGATGCTATTATGGGCGTGATGCTCGGCGTGAACTACAAGTTCCTGAACAGCAACGAGACTCACAATTTCACCATTGCACAGCTGCGTGACCAGTCTGAAATCGATGGTCTGAACGCTATGATTAACGACCTGCGCAATGCTAACAGCGCTAAGGACAATCAGCTTGCTTCTAATGCAGCTACTATTGCTGACCTGAGGAACCAGCTTGAGGATTGCAACAAGAACATCCAGGTTAACACCACCACTGTTGTTAACAACAGCTTGCTGCAGCCGACCGTTATCTTCCGTCAGGGTAAGAGCGTTATCGATCCTTCTCAGTATGCTCCTATCGAGCTTATTGCTAAGTACATGCGTAACCATCCCGACTGCAAGATCCTCATCAAGGGTTACGCTTCTCCGGAAGGTCCTGCTGACCTGAACCAGCGTCTGTCTGAGGCTCGTGCTGAGGTTGTCAAGCAGGCTCTTATCAAGCGTTACAAGATTTCTGCTGATCGTCTGTCGACTCAGGGTATGGGTATTACCGACGAGCTGTTCGATGAGATCGAGTTCAACCGTGTATCGACCTTCTCTGACACTACGAAGTAAACAAACATTCTATCACATAATTAAAAAGAGGGTGTGTCCGCTGGATTCACCCTCTTTTTTGTTCCCATAACAAGCCGCAAGCGTTAATTTCTGATAAATGTTCGCCTTTTGCGGAAAAAAAGCTTATCTTTGCACCTTATTATAATATATAACAAAGAATATGTCCTGCATACTGCATATTGACACCAGCACCAACGTCTGCTCAGTCGCCGTCAGCGAAGACTCGCACGTCATCTTCCAGCAGGAAGAGCGCTCCGGGCAGAACCACGCCGAACGGTTAGGGATGTTCGTCGACGAGGCCCTGTCATTCACCGACTCCCACGCCATTCCGTTCGATGCCGTGGCCGTCAGTGGCGGTCCAGGCTCCTATACTGGTCTACGAATCGGCGTCTCGATGGCCAAGGGCATCTGCTACGCCCGCAACCTGAAGCTCATCAGCGTGCCGACGCTGGAGCTGCTGTGCGTGCCGGTGCTGTTGCGTGAGCTGGTGGAAGAGGGTGCCCTGCTGTGCCCGATGATCGATGCCCGCCGCATGGAGGTCTACGCCGGTCTATACGACCGTGGACTGAAGCCGGTGCGCCCTGTGAGTGCCGACGTTGTCAGCGCCGAGACCTACAAGCCGTGGCTCGACGAGCAGCCCGTCTACTTCTTCGGCGGCGGTGCCAAGAAGTGTATGGAGACCATCAACCACCCCAATGCCCGATACATCGACGGCATCGAGCCGCTGGCCAAGTGGATGCAGCCCTTAGCCGAGCGCCGGCTGATGAACGGTCAGACTGAGGACGTTGCCTATTACGTGCCCTTCTACCTGAAGGACTTCGTGGCAAAGATGCCCAAGAAACTACTTTAATATATGAATATACAAGGATTAGACTACAACACCCAGCGCGAGAAGCTGCTAATGTCAGAGTACGGACGCGAGATTCAGAAGATGGTTGACCACGCCGTCGGCCTGCCTTCCAAGGAAGAGCGGCTGAAGTGCGCCAAGACAATTATCAAGATGATGCTGACAAAGGTTCCCCAGATTCGCTCTAACGCCGGTTACGAGCAGACGCTTTGGGACCATCTCTACCTGATGTCGTCCGGACAGCTCGACATCGACTGGCCTTACGACGTCAGCGGTGCCGAGAAGATCCACTCCAAGCCGGCGCCAATTCCCCTGCCGCAGAACCGCATCAGGCTGCGCCACTACGGCAAGCTGGTCGAGGAGCTGTTAGAGAAGCTGAAGACCATGCCCGAGGGCAGCGAGCGCGACGAGCTGGCTCGCCAGACCGCCAATCAGATGAAGCGCGACCTGCTGCAGTGGGGTCACGGCTCAGCCGACGACGAGAAGGTGGCCGACGACATTGCCCGTCTGACCGATGGCGTCATCCAAATCGACCTCGGCACGTTTAGGTTTGAGAATATGACGGTCCTTCCCGTCGACGAAGGAAAGAAAGGCCGCCGCAAGAAGTAATAGCATCCTGCCTATGGCATCATTCAAGATAGAAGGCGGCCACCTGCTGAGCGGCACCATCGTGCCCCAGGGAGCCAAGAACGAGGCCCTGCAGGTTGTCTGTGCCTCGCTGTTGACCAGCGAGGAGGTTGTCATCCGCAACATTCCCGACATCCGCGACGTCAACAACCTCATCCAGCTGCTGCGCGACATTGGCGTGAAGGTTTCGAGGGTGGCTGACGGCTTTGCGTTCCAAGCCTCCGACCTGAACCTTGAGTATCTTCAGAGCGATGAGTTCGTACACAAGTGCTCCCAGCTGCGCGGTAGCGTGCTGATGATCGGGCCGCTGCTGGCCCGCATGGGCAAGGCCATCATCGCCAAGCCCGGCGGCGACAAGATAGGGCGCCGCCGGCTGGACACCCACTTCCTGGGCTTCAAGATGCTGGGTGCCAGGTTCCGCCATCTCGAGGAGCGCAATGTCTATGAGATTGGCTCCCGTCGGCTGAAGGGAACGTACATGCTTCTCGACGAGGCCTCGGTCACCGGCACGGCCAACATCATCATGGCCGCCGTCCTAGCCGAAGGCACCACCACCATCTATAACGCTGCCTGCGAGCCCTACATCCAGCAGCTCTGCCACATGCTCAACCGCATGGGTGCCAACATCAGCGGCATCGGGTCGAACCTGCTGACCATCGTCGGCGTCAGTGCCCTCCACGGCACCGAGCACCGCCTGCTGCCCGACATGATTGAGGTGGGCTCGTTCATCGGCATGGCCGCCATGTGCGGTGACGGCGTGCGCATCAAGGACGTCTCGCTCAAGGACTTAGGCATCATCCCCGACGCCTTCCGCCGCCTCGGCGTGAAGGTCGATACCGAGGGCGACGACCTCTTCATCCCGCGCCAGAAGCACTACGTGGTCGACTCGTTCATCGACGGCACCATCATGACGCTGGCCGACGCCCCCTGGCCGGGCCTGACGCCCGACCTGCTGTCGGTGCTCATCGTTGTGGCCACCCAGGCCCGCGGGTCGGTGCTGTTCCACCAGAAGATGTTCGAGAGCCGCCTCTTCTTCGTCGACAAGCTCATCGACATGGGCGCGCAGATCATCCTCTGCGACCCCCACCGCGCCGTCGTCGTCGGCCACGACCGCAAGCTGACGCTCCGCGCCCAGCGCATGTCGAGTCCCGACATCCGCGCCGGCATCGCCCTGCTCATTGCCGCCATGAGTGCCAGCGGCGTGAGCACCATCAGCAACATCGAGCAGATTGACCGCGGCTACCAGAACATCGAGAACCGCCTCAATGCGCTCGGTGCCCGCATCGAGAGAATCAGTTAACACAAGATGATAAAACCGGAAGAAGTCTACCGCATAGGCCAGCTGGGCAAGGCCCACGGCGTGAAGGGCGAGGTGTCGCTGCAGTTCGACGACGACATCTTCGACCGCGTCGACTGTGACTATCTCGTGCTCGACGTCGACGGCATCCTTGTGCCGTTTTTCATCGAGGAGTACCGCTTCCGTTCCGACACGGTGGCGCTGTTGAAGTTCGAGGATGTCGACACCCAGCAGCGCGCCGCCGAGCTGACGGGCTGCGACGTCTACTTCCCCCGCGCCTTGGCCGACGAGGACGACGGCCCCGCCCTGGCCTTGTTAGTGGGCTTCGACTTAGTCGAAGCCAACGAGGGAAGGGTGGTTGGGCGTATTGCGGCCATCGACGACACGACCGCCAACACGCTGTTCGAGCTTGAGGACGGCCGCCTCATCCCTGCCTCCGACGACCTTGTCGACAACATCGACCTGAAGCAGCGAACCATCACCATGCGCCTGCCCGAAGGTTTGCTCGACCTCTGAGCCGTTCAGACGATGGGCAGCGAAATACCGTTAATTTTCTGATAGACGTCGAGGGCATAGACATCGGTCATGCCCGAGATATAGTCGATGACAGCCATGAGCCGCGTCTCCAGGTCAGGGCTGTTGATGGCATACTGGCTGCTGACGCGGCCTATCAGTTGCTGCGAGTAGTAGCGCTCGGGGTGCATGATGGCCTCCACCATCTGCAGCATCAGCGTCTCCATGATTTTGTAACCCGACAGCTCGACGTCGAGCACCACCTTGCTGCGGTAGATACGCTGCTTCGAGAGCTTGGCACACCGCTGGTAAGCCTCGGCCTGCAGCGGCGCAATGTGGTCTATCAGGCTGCCCGTGAACATGCCGGCAAGTATTTCCTGCTCGTGTTCTACGAACACCTTCACGCACTCGTTCTCAAGTTTGCCAATGACGCAGGCTCGCAGGTAGACCACTTTCTCGTTGTCGTCGGTGAGCCCTTCGTCGCCGATGCGCTGCAGGATATGATTTCTTGCGGTTTCATCGAAGAAGCCGAGCAGCAGCCCGGCTATCTCGTCGTAGCTCAGTAGCTTCAGTTTGTGGGCATCCTCCAGGTCCATAATCTCGTAGCAGATGTCGTCGGCGGCCTCCACCAAGTAGACCAGCGGGTGGCGCACGTAGCGCAGGGGTTCGCCAGGCTGCGAAATGCAGAAAATGCCCATCTCATCGGCTATCCGCTGATACATCTCCTTCTCTGAGTAGAAGAAGCCAAACTTCCCCTTCTTCGATGCCGCCGACGACGAGAAGGGGTATTTCACGATGCTGCCCAGCGTTGAGTAGGTCATCACGAAGCCGCCCACGCGGCGGCCCTCAAACTGGTGGGTCAGCAGTCGGAAGGCGTTGGCGTTGCCCTCGAAGTGGGTGATGTCGTCCCAGAACTCATGGCCGACGAGCCGCTGCAGGTCGCTGCCGGGCCCTTCGGTGAAGAAGGTCTGGATGGCCTTCTCGCCAGAGTGCCCGAACGGCGGGTTGCCCATGTCGTGAGCCAGACAGGCCGTCGCTACAATTTGGCCGATTTCATCGAACAAAGTGTCCTTCAGTTCCTGATGCCGCTGCGTCAGCAGTCGCGCCACGTCGTTGCCCAACGACATGCCCACCGACGCCACCTCTAAGGAGTGCGTCAGGCGGTTGTGCACAAACACGCTGCCCGGCAGCGGGAACACCTGCGTCTTGTTCTGCAGTCGGCGGAAGGGCGCCGAGAAGATCAGCCGGTCGTAGTCACGTTTGAACTCAGTTCGGTCGTCGTGTCGTTCCGGGTGGCGGTGCTCCTGCCCCAGCCGCTTGTTGCTTATCAGTTGTTGCCAATTCATCATATCAAGGCGCAAAGTTACGAAAAAGCCGACTAACCACCAAACAATTCGCCCGCTTTTTTGGGACAGTATCTATTTAGACACAGAAAAATATATCGGCATTTATTGAGGGAGGAATCAAAACCTGTCCTGCCGATTCTGTAGGAGCTGAGGGAAAAATTTCCCTGAGCTATTTTGCCCCATGCCGGTTCCATCTTTCTGATGACCTTAAGCCATTCGTGGTCATTTCGGTCATGGTCATTTTGGTCAAAATCGATTTCGGAAACGCGGTCATTGCTCACTATAATATAAATATTTTCAATATTTATATTATAGTGACGATTTTGCCACCGTCCGTTTTCGATTTTGACAAATGACCAAAATGACCAAATGACCGCGCAACGTTTTTTTGCAATATGCCTTTGTCTAAATATGGTTTACTCGTTTTAGGCGTTGTTTTTTAACATTTTCGAATCCGTACGTACTTCGTTGACTCCTTACTCCAGAAAAGTTGAC
>CADCEQ010000003.1 GCA_902800435.1 uncultured Prevotellaceae bacterium
TTTTAGGTGCAGGAAGTGCAGGGAGTGTTGGATATAAAGTGCGAAAGGCAACTATATATATGAAAAACGGTATGAGACATCAGCAAAACAGTGCACTTTGCCAGCTTAAGGAGGCTGGAACCGACACCTGAACCGACACTTGGAGGTAAAGCGGGGGGTACGGGCAAAAGGCAGGGGTTTATGAGCAAAAGGCGGCGGGTTTTGAGTGAAAGGCTGGGCTTTTGGGGGATGTGGATTTTGGTCGTATTTTCATTAAAACGAAAAATAATCTGATGTAAACGGTGCTTTTTTCGTTTTTTATGCTTATCTTTGCCATTGAAATAGAAAAAACGCGAATAACGTATGGCAACAGTTGACGGCAAGAAAGTGATTTTCTCGATGGTCGGAGTGAGCAAGACCATCCAGCAGAACCAGAAGCAAGTGCTCAAGAACATCTACCTCAGTTTCTTCTACGGGGCTAAGATCGGCATCATCGGTCTGAACGGTGCTGGTAAGTCGACGCTGATGAAGATCATTGCCGGCCTCGACGACAAGTTTCAGGGCCAGGTGGTGTGGAGCCCCGGCTACACGGTGGGCTACCTGCCGCAGGACCCGCCACTCGACGAGACGAAGACGGTGAAGGAGAACGTGATGGAGGGTGTGCAGCATGTGTACGACGCCCTGGCCGAGTACGACGACATCAACGTGAAGTTCGGACTGCCCGAATATTATGAGGATGCCGACAAGATGGACAAGCTGATAAGCCGCCAGGCCGAACTGCAGGACATCATCGACGCTACCGATGCCTGGAACATGGACTCGAAGCTGGAGCGCGCCATGGCCGCCCTGAACTGTCCGCCGGGCGACTGGCCCGTACAGAACCTCAGCGGCGGCGAGCGCCGCCGCGTGGCCCTCTGCCGCCTGCTGCTGCAGAAGCCCGACGTGCTGCTGCTCGACGAGCCTACGAACCACCTCGACGCCGAGAGCATCGACTGGCTCGAACAGCACCTGCAGCAGTATGAGGGCACGGTGATTGCCGTCACCCACGACCGCTACTTCCTCGACGACGTGGCCGAGTGGATTCTGGAGCTCGACCGCGGCGAGGGCATCCCCTGGAAGGGCAACTACTCGAGCTGGCTCGAGCAGAAGTCGCAGCGGCTGGCCCTTGAGGAGAAGGTGGCCTCGAAGCGCCGCAAGACGCTGGAGCGCGAGCTCGAGTGGGTGCGCATGGCCCCGAAGGCCCGCCACGCCAAGGGTAAGGCCCGTCTGAACTCGTATGAGTCGATGCTCAACGAGGAGCAGAAGCAGAAGGAGGAGAAGCTGGAGATTTTCATCCCCAACGGTCCACGCTTGGGCAACAAGGTCATCGAGGCCGAGCACGTAGCCAAGGCCTACGGCGAGAAGGTGCTGTTCAGCGACCTCAGCTTCATGCTGCCGCCCAACGGCATCGTGGGCGTGATAGGTCCCAACGGTGCGGGCAAGACCACGCTATTCCGCCTCATCATGGGCATGGAGCAGGCCGATGCCGGCACGTTCAGCGTGGGCGAGACCGTCCGGCTGAGTTATGTCGACCAGCAGCATAAGGACATCGACCCGCAGAAGACCGTCTATCAGGTGGTCAGCCAGGGCAACGAGACCATCCGCATGGGCGGCAAGGATGTCAACGTGCGTGCCTACCTGAGCCGCTTCAACTTCAGCGGTGCCGACCAGGAGAAGAAGTGCGGCGTGCTCTCGGGCGGTGAGCGCAACCGCCTGCATCTGGCCATCGCCCTAAAGCAGGAGGGCAACGTGCTGCTCCTCGACGAGCCCACCAACGACATCGATGTCAATACGCTCCGCGCACTCGAGGAAGGCTTGGAGGCCTTCGCCGGCTGTGCCGTCGTCATCAGCCACGACCGCTGGTTCCTCGACCGTATCTGTACGCACGTCCTGGCCTTCGAGGGCGAGGGCAACGTCTTCTATTTCGAGGGCAACTACTCGGAATATGAAGTGAACAAGGCTCAGCGCTTAGGATTGGAAGAGCCGAAACGCATTCGTTACCGTAAACTGATGGAAGAATGATTGGGAAGTGGGAAGTGAAGAGTGAAAAGTGAAGAGTGAAAAGTGATGAAGAAGATATGTATAGTCGTTGGGGCACGGCCCAACTTTGTGAAGGTAGCCCCGCTGATACGTGCCATCCAGAAGAGCGAGGGGGCAGCGTATGAACTGGTCTATGCCGGGCGCGACGATGACCCGACGCTGGAGTCGTCGCTGTTTGACGACCTCCAGATGCCACGGCCCGACGTCTTTCTGGGCGTCGTCAGCCAGAGTCTGAATGAGATAACGGCACAGGTGATGGGGGCCTTCGACTGCTACTTAGACGAGCGTCCCGCCGACGTGGTCATTGTGGTCGACGACCTGGCCTCGACGATGGCCGCCGCCATCACCGCCAAGAAGCGGGGCGTCAGGCTGGCCCACCTCGTGGCCGGTACGCGCTCGTTCGACATCTCGATGCCGAAGGAGGTAAACCGGCTGGTCATCGACGCGCTGTCAGACTATCTGTTCACAGCGGGCGTCAAGAGCACTGGTGTGGCCACCCGCGAGCAGTCTGACGGCAACAACACCTACATGGTGGGCAACATCCTGATGGACTCGCTGCGCTTCAATCTGCCCCGCTTCCGCCGCCCCGACATCGGCATCGAGGAGGGCCGCTACATCGTGCTGACGCTCAACCGCCGTGCGCTGCTCAGCGACGAGGCCAACCTGCGGCTGATGCTCCAGGCAATGGCCGTGGCTGCCGCCGGTGTACCCATCATAGCCCCGCTGCGCGACAGCGCCCTCGACGTTGTCAGCCGTATCATTACCGATGCCTCCCTTTTCTCCCAGCACCCAACCCCCATCACCTATCACCAGCCCCTCCCATACTTGGAGTTCGGGTGGCTCACCGCCCATGCCCTCGGCATCATCACCGACTCAGGCAACGTGGCCGAGGAGGCAACGTTCAACGGCATTCCCTGCATCACGCTGAACAGCTATACCGAGCACCAGGAGACGGTGACAGTGGGTACCAACGTACTTGTCGGCGGCGATGCCGAAAAGCTATGCGAGGCGGTTGCCGACATGGTTGCCGACCGCTGGAAGAAGAGCGCCCTGCCCGACCGCTGGGACGGCCGTACCGCCGAGCGCATTGTCCAGATCCTGCTGCAGTGATGCAATAAAACGGCGGGGGCGACCGTTATATAGACAGCTATGCAATGGACAGATAGAATCCGACAGGTGAAGATATTGCTCGTCATTGCGGCTGTTGTAATAGCCGTGGTGTCGCTGTTGGTGTCTCACTTCCTGGTGCGCGACCTTCAGGCTGAGGAGCGTGCCAAGATGGAGACGTGGGCTGAGGCACTGCACGCCCTGAACACAGCCGACGAGACCACCGACCTGACGCTGGTGCTGAACGTGATACAGTCGAACAACACCATCCCCGTCATCGTTGTGAACAGTGAGGGCGGTATCGACGACTTCCGCAACATCAGCGACACGCTGCACATTGAGGCCTACGCCCGGCGCATGATGCAGGCGGGCGACACCATCCGCATCGAAGGCCAGTTGGTATGCTATGATGAGTCGACCATGCTGAAGCGGCTGACGCAGTGGCCCTACGTTCAGCTGGGCATCGTGATGATCTTCGTCGTGGTGGCCATCTTTGCCCTGCTGTCGTCGAAGAAGGCCGAGCAAAACAAAGTCTGGGTGGGACTGTCGAAGGAGACGGCCCACCAGCTGGGCACGCCCATCTCGAGCCTAATGGCGTGGGTGGAGATACTGAAGGAACAGCACCCCGAGGACGACCTGATACCCGAGATGGACAAGGACGTAAAGCGGTTGGAGCGCATAGCCGAGCGCTTCTCGAAGATCGGGTCGCTGCCCGAGCCCGTCGACTCGTCGATGAACGAGGTGCTCGACCACGTGGTCGACTATATGGACCGCCGCACATCGAAGAAGGTTGAGATGGTGCGCCGCCTGCCCGACCACGACGTCCGTGTCAGGATGAACGCCTCGCTCTTCGAGTGGGTCATCGAGAATCTGTGCAAAAACGCCGTCGACGCGATGGAAGGCTCAGGGCGCATCGAACTCACACTGCTCGACGAGCCTGAGCGCGTGGTTATCGAGGTAGAGGACAACGGCAAGGGCATCCGCAAGAAAGACCTGAAGAACGTTTTCACGCCCGGCTTCACTACGAAGAAGCGCGGCTGGGGGCTCGGTTTGTCGCTGGCGAAGCGCATTGTCGAGGAATATCACAAGGGCCGTATCTTCGTGAAACAGTCGGAAGTCGGCAGGGGCACCACGTTCCGCATAGAGTTGAAAAAGTAAAAAAATGAGGGAAATATTTGGCTATTTCCCTATTTCTTTGTACCTTTGCAGCCCAAAAGTGTGTATATGTGTAGTTTAGAGCAGTTTAAGATAGACCTGAAAGGGCTGACAGCCGAGGCGACAGCCTTGGAATTCGACCTCGACAAGGGCTTCTTCGACGCTTTGGACCAGACGGAAGTGGAAGGCGGAGCATTGCATGTGTCGCTGTCTATACGCAAGGCATCCGGCTTTTTCGAACTTCAGTTCCACACCGTCGGCACAGTAGACATTGTGTGCGACCGCTGTCTTGACCTGATGGAGCAGCCCATAGAGACTGACAACCGCCTGACGGTGAAGCTCGGCAGCACGGCCTCAGAGGACGATGACACCGTGACCGTGGACGAGAACGAAGGAATACTCGACACGTCATGGTACATCTATGAGTTTATAGCATTGGCCATACCCATCCAGCATGTGCACGCAACTGGTAAGTGCAATCCTGCTATGATGAAGGCTCTGGAAGAGCTGTCAGCCGACCGAAGCGGCGATGAGGAGTCCAGCCAGGCTGTAGACCCCCGATGGGAAGCACTCAAGAAGTTAAAAGTTTAAAAGTTAAAAGTTTAAAGTTAATAGAATTATGGCACATCCTAAAAGAAGACAATCGAAGACCCGTACTCTGAAGCGTCGTACCCACGACAAGGCAGTAGCTCCTACGCTGGCAGTATGCCCTAACTGCGGTGCTTACTATGTGTACCACACAGTATGCCCCACCTGCGGCTACTACCGTGGCAAGGTAGCTATCAAGAAAGAGGACGAAGTAGCTGAATAATGGGCAGAATCAACGCGATTATTACGGGCGTTGGTGGCTACGTGCCTGACTATGTCCTGACTAATGAGGAACTCTCGCGCATGGTGGACACCAGCGACGAGTGGATAATGACGCGCGTCGGTATCAAGGAGCGCCGCCTGCTGACCGAGGAAGGTCTCGGTACCAGCTATATGGCACGCAAGGCGGCCAGGCAACTGTTGAAGAAGACAAATGCCGACCCTGACTCCATCGACGCAGTCATTGTAGCCACTTCAACGGCTGACTACAAGTTCCCGTCGACGGCGAGCATCGTGTTGGGCAAACTCGGACTGAAGAACGCCTATGCGTTTGACTTCTGGGGCGCCTGCTGCGGTTTCCTCTATGCTCTCGATCAGGCAGCAATGATGATTCAGAGCGGTCGTGTGAAGAAGGTTGTCGTCATCGGTGCCGACAAGATGTCGTCCATCGTCGACTATAAGGACCGCCAGACCTGTCCGCTCTTTGGCGATGGTGCCGCTGCCGTCATGGTGGAGGCCACCGAGGAGCAGAACATCGGCTGTCTTGACAGCTATTTCCGCTGCGACGGTAAGGGCCTGCCCTTCCTCCATCTGAAGGCAGGAGGCTCGGTTTGCCCGCCCAGTCATTTCACGGTCGACCACCGTCTTCACTATCTCTATCAGGAGGGGCGTACCGTGTTCCGCTACGCCGTTACCAACATGAGCGACGACTGTGCCCTCATAGCTGAGCGCAATGGCTTGAACAAGGACAACATCCAGTGGATTGTTCCCCATCAGGCTAATATGCGTATCATTGAGGCAGTGGCCAAACGTCTGGAACTGCCAATGGAGCAGGTCATCGTCAACATCGACCATTACGGCAACACGTCGGCAGCGTCCATTCCATTGGCACTCTGGGACAACGAGCAAAAGTTGCGTAAAGGCGACAATATGTTGCTTACTGCATTCGGAGCCGGCTTCGTTCACGGCGCAAGCTACCTGAAGTGGGCTTACGACGGCAACGAATGATGTGACGCGCGAATAGTGACAATATCGACGGCATGGGCCACAGGCTTCATGCCGTTTTCTTATGCCCTTAGAACTATTTTTTTCGATGGTTGTTTGGCGGATTGGGTCAAAAGTTGTATCTTTGCAGGCATAATAATTATGATTATGGCAGAAGTAAAGAGGCATAAAGCAGGATTTGTGAACATCGTTGGTAATCCCAATGTAGGTAAAAGTACGCTTATGAACCAGCTGGTAGGTGAGCGCATATCGATTGCGACGTTCAAGGCGCAGACCACGCGCCATCGCATCATGGGCATCGTCAACACGCCCGACATGCAGATAGTATTCAGCGACACCCCGGGTGTGCTAAAGCCTAATTACAAGCTGCAGGAGTCGATGCTCGCCTTCTCGGAGTCGGCCCTGCAGGATGCCGACGTGCTGCTCTACGTCACCGACGTGGTGGAGAACCCCGAGAAGAACATGGAGTTCCTCGGGAAGGTGCAGAAGATGACGATTCCCGTCATTCTGCTTGTCAATAAGATTGATGAGTTGAAGGTCTCCTCTGGGGAGGCTTTGGCGGAGATCGTTGAGCACTGGCACAGCCTCCTTCCCAATGCCGAGATACTGCCTATCTCGGCCAAGAACAAGTTTGGAGTGGACATGCTGCTGAAGCGCATTCAGGAGCTGCTGCCCGAGAGCCCGGCGTTTTTCGACAAAGACCAGCTGACGGACAAACCTGCCCGCTTCTTCGTATCGGAGATTATCCGCGAGAAGATACTGCTCTACTACGACAAGGAGATACCTTACTCGGTAGAGGTGGTGGTGGAACGGTTCAAGGAGGACGACAAGAAGATTCACATCAATGCCGTCATCTACGTAGAACGCGACTCGCAGAAGGGCATCATCATCGGCCATCAGGGCGTGGCTCTGAAGAAAGTGTCGACCGAGGCCCGCAAGGCGTTGGAGAAGTTCTTCGACAAGCACATCTTCTTAGAGGTGTTCGTCAAGGTTGACAAGGACTGGCGCTCGTCGAAGAAAGAATTAGACAATTTCGGTTATAACCCAGAATAAACAACATTAGAGCTTATGAAAAAACTTATGATTCTTATGGCTATCCTGACGATGGCCGTCGTTGCCAAGGCACAACACGAGGAGGGCGACTTCATGGTGCAGCCCAAGGTTGGTTTGAATATCGCTACGCTTAGTGATGCCGACAAGTCCATTACTGACCTGCATTTCGGCATTGAGGCCGAGTATATGGTTGCTGACAAATTCAGCCTGGGCCTTGGTGCCATTCTGTCGAACCAGGGTGCCAAGTACGACGTCTGGGAGGCTAACGGGAAGAGTTCTTACACGGTCGACCTGGACTATGTGCATGTACCCATCCTTGCCAGCTACTATGTGCTGCCGGGTCTGGCCGTGAAAGCCGGTGTGCAGCCAGGTTTCAAGATGCGGGCCAAGGCAAAGTTCGACGACAGAACCATTGACCTGGACGAATTGTACAAACTGGGAAGCAACATGTTAGGTGAGGACATCAAGGTCAGCAAGTTT
Source organism: uncultured Prevotellaceae bacterium (assembly GCA_902800435.1). The sequence continues at coordinate 7,666 of CADCEQ010000003.1, forward strand.
GACCTCTCCATTCCCGTAGGTATCTCCTACGAATACAAGAACATCGTGCTCGACGCCCGCTATAACTGGGGACTCATCAAGGTGATGAATGTGGGCGATGCCTTCTACAATCGCTGTTTCATGCTGTCGTTAGGCTATAAGTTCGTATTAGGAGATTAAGAGGACTCACGTGTAAGTTCGTTGATTAACCGCTTGAGAAGCTTGTAGATGGCTTCCACGTCATAGTCGCCGTTGAGGTAACGACGGAATTCTACCTTACAGCGAGCACCCATAGCTCTTTGCCCCATTTTTGGAATTTATTGCACGGAAAAATGTAATACATAGATACTTTTTTATTCAATTTTTTTGTATTTTCGTGTTTTTGTTGTACCTTTGTGCCCATAATAAAGAATTATCAACCAAAAGGCAAGAATTATGAAACAATTGAGACTAATCTTGGCGTCATTCCTCATTCTCTTTATGGGGGGAATGTTTTCTGAAGCTGCGGCTGCCGACCATTACGAGACCTACCAAGGCGTTAAGTACCGCGTTGAGGGTGCCAGTGCCTATGTTGTCGACCTCCCCAGTGTGAACGAAGTGTCGATTCCTGATCGCTTTGTGGGCTCTGGAGGATTGTACTTTGTACATGGTTTCGACAGGGGCATCCGCCTGCGGGAGTTTACGCACGTCACTCATCTTAAGCTGCCCTACGATTTCAACTTTAACAGAGCTGACCTTTCTATGGTCTATATCACAGACATCACGTGGACGGACAAACTGGGCTATTTGGACTCCGATACAAAGCTTTGGGTGATCAATTCCAAGGTCTATTATACGAACTATGATTCGTCTACGCTGCGTAATGCCGAGAACTATACCGCGCGGGGCATCATGGTGGTACCTCCGACGTTGCTGAACGGCGACAAGGGTGAAGGCTACTACTACAGTAGCGAATACTTTGATAATGCGGCCAGCGTGGTGTCGCTAACGGGCGATTGGGATAATATAGTGATTCCAGCAACGAAGACGGACAAGGCGGGCGTGACCCACACGGTGATGAACTTCGGACTGCCTGACGTGGACATCAGCAACACCACCGCTACGAGCATCACCTTTGAGGGAACCATCACCCTGTATGGCAGCCTGAAGGGGTTGACGAACTTGAAGAAGGTGACGTTCGCCGAGATTGGCACGATTGACAACAGTTGCTCGCTCAATGGTAAGTTGACCGAGAACGAGAGCCTTGAGGAAATCTACTTCACGGGCAATACCCTGCCCAATCTGGCTGGGGCTGCCACTGACTACGTCTGTCACCCGGAGAATGTCACGGTCTACGTTACTCAGGCAGCCTGCAGTGACCTTGCCAATCTGAAGACGCAGGACGTATGGAAGGCTTTCAAGGATGTGCGCTACATTGCAAGCTCCGCCACCTATACCCTAAACGTCGAGGCTCACAACAGCAGGGGCGGGCTCTCGAACATCCAAGAGGTGTACGACGGACAGAGCTATAGCGGTGAGTTGGGTGCCAGTACCAGCGTGTGGCTCTATGCCCGTCAGAGTTACGGCGACTACACGCTGGCACATTGTTTCGTTGACGGTAAGGACGTTAAGTCGCAGATGACGCAGCAGACCGTTGAAGGTATCGACTATTATTATTATCTGTTTGATGACGGCAAGAGCCACAACGTGCGCCTGGAGGGCGAGGCCCGCCACACGGTGTTCAATCAAATGACACTTCACCAGTCGGGCGAGGGCACCACCACTATCATCGCTACCATGACGGACAACAGCACCCGCCAACTGACCTTGCCGCAGGGAATGGGCTACGATATACTTGATGCCCCCAGCGCCTTCCTTCAGCAAGTGCAGCTGCGCATCATGCCCGCCAACCCGGGGCAGCCGACTGTCTACAACGGGCCGCAGCGGTTGACCGACAGTAACGTGCACTACAATAGTACCGATAACTATTATTACACGACGCTGACGCTAAGCCAGTTGCAGGCGGGCGACCTCACCGTAGTCCATCCCGTCACCTATACGCAGCAGGAGGGTACCGTCAAGACCACCGTCACCGTGCGCAACTACCCGTATGGCGTCACCTACGACTTTAACACTACGGGCGATACGCAGCATAACGGCACGATGGGAAATAACACCAGCGAGGACGTCTACCACAAGTGGGCCAGCGACGGTACTTACACCATCACCGTTGCCGCCGACAGCCAGTCGGGTTTCCGTATACAGGAGAATGGTGCCGATGTGACCAACCTGGCCGTGGCCAACGCCAACGAAAACTCTTTCACCTACACCATACAGCACCCTGACCAGAACGGCACCATCATCGTTGATGACGGATGCGACATACGCATGAGCATGACCGCCAACACCGCCGGCATCGCCAGCTTTAGCTATACCGACGCCAACGGCACGCAGACAAAGGCATTCGGCAAGGGTACTGAGACCTATGGTCTGTCGTCGAAGAATCGCACCAACCTGGAACTCGTCGTTACCACCGATGTGGGCTTTACGCTTTATCGCAACGGCGTGGACATCAGTGACCAGTATGCGTCGAGCAAAACCAATGCCATCGATGCCACCAAGCGCGACTACCACTTCCATGCCTACGGCGACCACAACGCGCTGAACTTTGTCGACGGCGAGACGCTGAACCTCGTGCTGCTTAGCGCACAGGCCATTCCCGTGATGGCTCAGTCGAACACCAAGGACAGCCGCGGCATCAAGATTGAAACCTTCCGATTTGACAACGACAACAACGTTGACGCCTCGACGCTCCACACATGGGGTAGTATCGCCTCAGCGCCTGTAGGAAACTATGAGTACTTGAAGGTGTACTTCTACCATACTGCCGACGAAAGCTTCAAGGAGCTCTACATCAATGGCAAGAAATATACCGGCGGCTACGAGCCGGACTACAAGGGCGAGAACGTGAGTACTGCCGATTGCTTCGCCATGCGCTTCCAGGGCGTGGGCAGCGCCACCACCAGTGGCGACTACGCGACGCTCAACCTGGAAGCTCTCTTCACGTCGGAAACCGGACTCGACCCCACCAAGGCCAACGCCGTGGTGTCGATGAGCGACGAGAGCAAGCAGGCATTTGCCGAGATGACCTACGACATTCACCCTCAGTACGGTTCTGAGACCTCGAAGAAAGAGACCATGCGCAGGGGCTTGAAGACCTTCGTCATGGAGAAAGACCAGACAGACGCCGACTCCTACATGGAATACGTGGTCTATGTACCCGAGGGTTATGAGGCCAAGGTCTACGTCGAGGGCGAGGACTACACCAACAGGCTGACAGGCAGCACGTCGACGACGCGTGTCAATGGCATCGACTACTACACTGCAACCCTGCGCTTCGACAGTCAGCTGATGTCCCAATACCGCAAGCAGAACACGTCGTGGCTCGTCACCGTGACAAAGTCAATCACCGAGGCCCGCAAGTGGAACGTCGCCCTGCTCGGCAATAAGGCCCTATTTGATGCTACTTTCTACGACGAACTGAATGCCAATAAGGATATCGATGAGCGCGAGGACTGCGGTAACCAAACGATAGCAGCTAACGCCACGCTCAACGTACCCTTCCAGACAGCAGCAGCCAGCCTCTCCATCGAGTTTACGGGAGAAGACACCGAACTGAGCGGCTACGACCTCGTGGTGAAGGCCGACGGTCAGGACATCAGCAACGAGTTTACTTTCAATGGTGAGCATGCCTACACGGTCAGCAACCTCAATCCCGAACTGCTCTCGGCCACGGACTGGATAGTAGGCTTTAAGGAAAAGGGTAGTACGGTAGTCACCCATACGGCAACGATGACGGGCGACATCGGCGCCAACCAGGTTGCCTTGGAATGGGAGGAGAACACAAGTTGCACTCTCTCGTCGGAAACACCTAACGCCACCATCACGACTACGGCACAGCCCACAGCCTGCTGCGCTACGGTCACCCTGCAGAACGGCTACACCTTCAAAGCCTTCTTCAACGGATGGGAAGTGACCGGCTTCACGAAGAGCGCCGATGGCACCTACACAGTATCGAAAGCAGCCCCCGCCCAGAACGACGGCAGTTGGGTCTTCGAGTTCACGAAGAAGCCCGCAGAAATTATCGAATTTGCCGATGCCAACGTGAAGGCCATCTGCGTCACCTACTGGGATACCGACCACGACGGTGAACTCTCGAAGGAGGAGGCCGCTGCGGTGACGACGCTAAAGGTGGATGGCAAGGAGCACTCTGCGTTTACTCTAAATTATCAGATTACTACGTTTGACGAACTGCAGTATTTCACAGGATTGACAGAGATAATTAGCTATGCCTTCACCAATTGCAATAAATTGACTTCCATTGTGCTGCCGAACACGATAACGAAAATTGGCAATAATGCATTTGGACTGTGTCAGTCGTTAACGCGGGTTGACCTGCCCGAAAGCCTTGAGAATTTAGGTGAGTTCGCTTTCGAAAGAAGCAAGATGGAAACCCTGTATGTTCCCAAGAACGTTAGCACCATTGGCAACTTTATCTTCTATGGTTGTGACAATCTGACCAGCGTCACGGTGGCAACAGGCAACGCCACCTTCGACTCCAGAAACGGCTGTAACGCCATCATTAAGACCAGCGACAACGCGCTTGTGGCTGGATGTAAAAACACCGTGATACCTGAAGATGTCGTGTCAATAGGGACAGGAGCTTTTGCCGCTAATAGCAACTTGGAGAGAGTTATCATCCCTGCCACGGTGACCACCTTTAATAATGCTGTTTTCAGAAACTGCTCCAAGTTGGGAAGCGTGGTCTGCAAGAGTACGACACCTGCCACTTTAGGTAATAATGTCTTCACAGACGTTACGAGCAATACGAACCAACCCAAACTCTACATCCCGATGGGAACCAAGCAGGCTTACATCGATGCCGGTTGGACGGAAACAATCTTCACGGGCGGCATCATTGAGGAGTCGGAGTACGACCTGAACAAGGACGGCAGCGTGGATGTGATGGACGTGCAGAGAGTGCTTAATGAGGTTCACTAATATAATTAGGTATAAAAAAGACAAACAATATGAACAAATTAATTCTAACTATCGTCTGCCTGCTCTCATTTCTGGGACAGGCGAGGGCACAAGAGACACCAATAAATCAGCTCTACATAGAGCCGTTTGTGGTCAAGGCGAACGGCACGGTAGATGTAGATGTCATGCTCAACAATCCAGATTTTGAAGGCCATAGCTTCCAGTTCAGGCTCTATGTGCCTGACGGGCTTAGGATTGCTGAGAGATTAGTTGGAGGGAAAATGCGTTACGTGTACTCACCCAGTTCAAGGATAAAGGAAACAGATCCCGATTATGGACTTTTATGGCAATTTGGTATTACTATTGAAACTGGTACAGATAAGAATGGCTTCTACTATCTATTCAAATGTATAGATCCAATTGGAGATTTACCAGGAATACAAGGAACAAGTGGCTCCTTAATGACCATAACCCTTAAAGCATCAGACCAAATATCGACAGGAGTGCTAAATATCGCTATCAGGAATCAGGTTATCTCAGATGCCACTGGTGACGATGGTCGTCGCCCCGACGACTATGAGGTCGACGCCACTGGCCAGATCGATGTCACTGTTTCCGATGCCGGCTACGCCACCTTCAGTTGGCCCCGCACGCTCGATTTCTCTCAGACGGGGTTGAAGGTGTATCGTGCAGCTGTGCTAGAGCTTGACAATGACAACGGACAGATGACAACTGCACTGATAGAAGATGGCATCGTGGCGGCTAACGAAGGCGTGCTACTGAAGGGTAGTACAGGACAGTATAACCCAACGACCACTGACGCTACACCTACATCAGCCGACAACTTCTTTAAAGGCACAGCTGGCGGTGAGGTCATTCCAACAGCCGAACAGTACTACTATGTCTTCGCCCGGAAGCAGAATGGCAATACAGGTTTCTACAAAGTGCAGACTGGCGTGACAATCCCGCAGTATAAAGCATATCTCGATCTCAATAGAGATCTTTCGCGTATCACCTTTGACTTGGCCGAGGAGGCAACAGGAACCCGCGACCTGCAAAACGGCTCTACGGACGAACTCTATGACCTGAGAGGTGTGAAGCAGAACTCGCAGAAGCAGCGCAAGGGTGTCTACATCCAGAACGGCAAGAAAGTCGTGATTAAGTAAAGGAAGTAAAACTGAAAACAAAAAACAACAATGATGAAAAAGATATATAAAACCCCATTGGTAGTGATTCGTCCCTTACGTCCTGTAACTATGTTGTGCGGTAGTAGTGGCGAAACCTTTACGTTTAAAAAGTCTGCCACTGATGATAATACAGAGGACATCGTTACCAGTGATGACGTCATTCTGTCGCGGCGTAGTTCTGAATGGTAAATGTCGCTTGGCGTAATAGCAGGCAGACAGCCTACTCAAAAAGGAAAATAGCAGAATAGATGGGAAATTTAGTAGCAATTGTGGGACGCCCGAACGTAGGCAAGTCCACCTTATTCAATCGCCTGACAAACTCTCGTCAGGCCATTGTCAGCGACGAGGCTGGCACGACGCGCGACCGCCAGTATGGCAAGTGTGAGTGGTGCGGACGTGAGTTCTCAGTCGTCGACACCGGCGGTTGGGTGGTCAACTCAGACGATATCTTCGAGGAGGAGATTCGCAAGCAGGTCATCATCGCCACCGAGGAGGCCGACCTCGTCCTCTTCCTCTGCGACATCAAGAACGGCGTCACTGACTGGGACATGGACGTGGCACAGATTCTGCGCCGAGCAAAGCTTCCTGTTCTCCTCGTGGCGAATAAGGCTGATGACGGTAAGGACCTCTATGGACAGTACGATTTCTATAAGCTCGGATTAGGCGACCCTTATTGTATCAGTGCTGCCACGGGCAGCGGCACCGGCGACCTGCTCGACAAGGTACTGGAAATACTCCCTGAGAAGAGCGGCGACGACCTTGAGGAGGGCATTCCCCGTTTCGCTGTGGTCGGTCGCCCCAATGCCGGCAAGTCGAGCCTGATCAATGCCTTCATCGGCGAGGAGCGGCATATCGTTACCGACATCGCCGGTACCACCCGCGACAGCATATATACCCGCTACGACAAGTTCGGCTTCGACTTCTATCTCGTCGACACTGCCGGTATCCGTCGCAAGAACAAGGTCAGCGAGGACCTGGAGTTCTATAGCGTGATGCGCAGCATCCGTGCCATCGAGAACAGCGATGTCTGCATCCTGATGATCGACGCCACCCGCGGCATCGAGGCTCAGGACATGAATATCTTCCAGCTGATTCAGAAGAACAATAAGTCGCTGGTTGTTGTCGTCAACAAGTGGGACCTCGTCGAGGATAAGTCGCAGGTAGTTATCAAGACCTTCGAGAACGCCATCCGCGAGCGAATGGCTCCTTTCGTAGACTTCCCCATCATCTTCGCCTCAGCACTCACCAAACAGCGCATCTTCAAGGTCCTTGAGACTGCCAAGGAGGTCTATCTCAACCGAAAGGCGCGCATCGGCACCACCAAGCTCAACGAAGTGATGCTGCCCCTCATTGAGGCCACGCCGCCGCCTTCGGTCAAGGGCAAGTACATCAAGATCAAGTACGTCTCGCAGGTGCCCGACACGCAGATTCCCACCTTCGTCTTCTATGCCAATCTGCCGCAGTACGTCAAGGAGCCTTACAAGCGCTTTCTGGAGAATAAGATTCGAGAGAATTGGACACTTACCGGCTCTCCCATCAACGTCTTTATCCGTCAGAAGTGATGCGGCGTATTTTGGGGCTAATGGGTTGTTTGGGATTGCTGGGCATTATCAATTGCTCTTCGCCAACACCGGAAGAACTGGCCGCTCTGGCCGCCGAAGGCTACTACCGTCACCTGATGGCGGGAGAGTACGAGCAGTTTCTTGAGGGTAGGGCAGGGGCTGATAGTATTCCCGATGACTACCGTGAACAGCTGCTTGCGGGCTATCGTCAGTTTATGGCTCAGCAGGAGCGTGCCCATCGGGGAATCCGCGATGTCCGAGTCTCATCGGCCAAAAGTGACTCCCTTACTGGTTATACAAACGTGATGCTTATCCTCTGCTTTGGCGATAGCATAGACGAAGAAATCGTTGTTCCCATGGTTGAGTACAACGGTTCCTGGCGCATGAAGTAGGTTGTTGGATATCAGTCTTCTTCCAAAGCTTCGCGGCGGCGCTTCTCGTCGTCGAGAAGTTGGAAGTCTTTCTTCTGGAGTACGAAGTTCGAACCGAGGTATTTTTCCCTTACGATGGGGTTCGCTGCCAGTTCCTCGGGCTTGCCCTTGAACAAGATGCGGCCTTCGAAAAGCAGGTAGGCACGGTCGGTGATGCTCAGCGTCTCATGAACGTTATGGTCTGTGATGAGAATGCCAATGTTGCGGTATTTAAGGCGCCAGACGATGTGTTGTATGTCTTCCACGGCAATGGGGTCGACGCCGGCAAAAGGCTCGTCGAGCATGATGAACTTCGGCTCGATGGCCAGACACCGTGCTATCTCGGTGCGTCGGCGCTCACCACCGCTGAGCTGGTCACCCTTGTTCTTGCGAACCTTGCCGAGGCGGAACTCCTTAATAAGCTCCTCGAGCTTGTTTAACTGGTATTCACGGGGCTTTCCAGTCATCTCGAGAACACTTAGAATATTGTCTTCGACCGACATCTTACGGAAGACCGACGCTTCCTGAGCCAGATAGCCGATACCGGCGCGTGCTCGTTTGTAGACGGGATAGTCGGTGACCTCCTCGTCGTTAAGGTAGATGTGTCCGCCATTGGGAACAATGAGACCAGTCGTCATGTAGAACGAGGTGGTCTTGCCGGCTCCATTAGGGCCTAACAGTCCAACGATCTCGCCCTGCCGAACGTCGAAGTTCACGTCGTTCACAACCGTGCGCTTTCCGTAGCGTTTCACCAGTCCTTCAGCCCGAAGTACAATGCTTTCCTGTTCCATAATAATCTAATTTGCGTGCAAAGGTACGAAATAATTGAGAATTGGCAACTGAGAATTGAGAATTTTTCGTAACTTTGCACCCAAAATTAAGTGAAAATGACGCTTCTGCAGAAATGGCTGACCACCTTTGGTCGATACGTGATACTTATGAACCGCACCTTCTCTGTGCCGGAGCGTATGCGGATGTTCTGGAAACAGTACGTGAAGGAGATGGCACAGCTCGGCGTCAATTCCATTGGTATCGTGTTGCTCATCTCGTTTTTCATAGGCGCCGTTATCTGTATCCAGATGAAGGTGAACATTGAGTCGCCGTGGATGCCTCGCTGGGTAGCCGGTTACACTACGCGCGAGATTATGCTCTTGGAATTCTCGAGTTCTATTATGTGTCTGATATTGGCTGGCAAGGTGGGCTCGAATATCGCTTCGGAGTTGGGAACCATGCGTGTGACACAGCAGATAGATGCGCTCGACATCATGGGTGTCAACTCTGCCTGTTATCTGATTCTTCCTAAAATCCTGGGCATGATTACACTGATGCCGTTCCTCGTCATCTTTTCTTCTGGCATGGGCATTGTGGGTGCTTACTTTACGGCTTACGGCATGCACATCATGCCTCCTGACGACTTGACACTTGGACTGCAGCATACGTTTATTCCCTGGTTCATGTGGATGTCTATCATCAAGAGTCTGTTCTTTGCCTTTATCATTACGTCCGTCCCAGCTTTTTTCGGTTACACTGTTGAGGGCGGCTCGGTCAATGTTGGTAAGGCTTCTACGGATGCCGTCGTTTCGTCGAGCGTGCTGATACTGTTTTCCGATGTTTTCTTAACCCAGTTGCTGTCTTAAATCCCCGAAAAGAATGATAGAAGTAAAAGACTTGTATAAGAGCTTTGATGGGAAAGAGGTGCTGAAAAACATCTCGACAGTCTTCGAGGACGGAAAGACGAACTTGATTATCGGACAGAGTGGGTCGGGTAAGACAGTGCTGATGAAGAATCTTGTGGGGCTTCTTGACCCCACGTCAGGGCAGGTTCTATATGATGGCCGTGACTTTGTCCAGATGTCAAAGAAAGAAAAGGTGCACATGCGCCGTGAGATGGGAATGATATTTCAGTCAGCAGCCCTGTTCGACTCACTTACAGTGCTTGAAAATATTATGTTCCCGCTTGACATGTTCTCGACAATGAACCTGCGCGAGCGTGAAAAACGAGCCATGGACTGTCTGGACCGCGTAAATTTGGTGGGAGCAGAGCAGAAATTCCCTGGCGAGATTAGTGGCGGTATGCAGAAACGCGTAGCTATTGCCCGAGCCATTGTGATGAATCCCAAGTATCTTTTTTGTGACGAGCCTAACTCGGGTCTGGATCCAAAGACAAGCCTTGTCATCGACGAGTTGCTGCATGGGATTACCCGTGAGTATAATATGACAACTATCATCAATACTCATGACATGAACTCAGTCATGGGTATTGGCGAGAACATTATCTTTATTTATGAAGGCTGTAAAGAGTGGCAGGGACAGAGTGGGGAAATCATGGAATCGAAGAACCAGCGGCTTACAGACTTTATCTTCGCCAGCAACCTGCAAAAGAAGATGCGTGAGGCCGTGCTGGCCAATGGGATAAAGATATGAACAGCCTCAAAATCACAAATAAATAATAAATTATTTGGTCGTTCGCGCAATTTTGAGTAATTTTGCACCCCAATTTGAATATATATATTATTAATAAGGTATAAGAAGCAATGAACATTACGTTTGAGAACCCTGACAAGGTGAATGGCCTGCTGACCATTACCCTCGAGAAAGATGATTATCAGGAGAAGGTCGAGAAGACCTTGAAGGATTACCGGAAGCGTGCTCAGGTGCCCGGCTTCCGTCCTGGCATGGTGCCTATGGGCATGATTAAGAAGCAGTATGGTGCAGCCGTGAAGGTTGACGAGATAAACCGTCTGTTGGGTGAGAAAGTGACGGGATATATCCGTGAAAACAAAATACAAATGTTAGGTGAGCCTCTGGCCAGCGAGAAACAGGAACCTCAAGATCTAGAGAAAGACGGACCGTTTACCTTTATGTTTGATATAGCCGTGGCCCCAGAGTTTAAGGCTGAATTGACCAGTAAGGACAAGATAGACTATTACACCATCAAGGTAGACGACAAGTTGCTGGACCAGCAGGTGGCTATGTATGCCAGCCAGCATGGCGAGATGCAGAAAGCCGAAGTGTTTAGCGGTAACGATACTCTGACGGGTGACCTGCGCCAGCTTGACGAGAATGGTAACACCTTAGAGGGCGGCATCACAACCGACAGCAGCATGATTATGCCTGCATACATTAAGGCAGAGGATCAGAAGAAACTGTTTGATGGCTGTAAGCCTGGTGATATTATCACTTTCAATCCGAAAAAGGCATATCCCGATAACGATGCAGAGGTGGCTGCCTTGCTGAAAGTTGAGAAAGACGCTGTGAAGGAATTGACATCAGATTTCAGTTATCAGGTAACTGAGATTCGCCACTTCCAGCCCGCCGAGGTAAACCAGCAACTGTTTGACCGCGTGTTTGGCGAGGGTGCTGTCAGCAACGAAAAGGAGTTCCGTCAGAAAATCAGTGAAATGGTGCAGCCTCAGCTTGCCATGAACAGTGATTATAAGTTCCAGCTTGATCTGCGCGCCTATTTGGAGAAGAAGGTTGGTGAACTTCAGTTCCCAGAGGCTCTGTTGAAGCGCATTATGCTGCAGAATAATAAGGATCAGGGTGCAGACTTCGTGGAGAAGAACTTCGAGGGTAGTATTCGCGAACTGAAATGGCATCTCATCAAGGAACAGCTGGTGGCTGCCCAGGAAATCAAAGTTGAAGAGGCTGACCTGAAGGCCATTGCCAAGGAATCCGTCCGCCAACAGTTTGCTCAGTATGGAATGTCTGACGTGCCTGATGATGTGCTGGAGAATTACGCTGCTGAGCAGATGAAGAAGCGTGAGAACATGGAAAGCTATGTTGATCGTGCCATTGATCAGAAACTTGTTCAGAAGCTGAAGACAGTTGTTAAACTGAACGAAAAGAGTGTCACTCTGGAAGAGTTTAACAAGCTGATGCAGGCTTGATTACTTGCAGTAAAGCAGAAAAAAAAGAAAAAAAACAAAAAAAAGTGGGAAACTTGCACGTTTCCCATTTTTTTTTAGTAACTTTGTAACTCTTATTGATAAACGACTATGAACGATTTCAGAAAATACGCAACAAAGCATTTAGGTATGGACGGTCTTGCCTTGGATGAGGTAATGAAGGTACAGTCCCAGTATTTGAACCCCTACATTCTGGAGGAGCGCCAGTTGAATGTGACGCAGATGGATGTGTTCAGTCGGTTGATGATGGACCGTATCATCTTCCTCGGAACGCAGATAGATGACTACACGGCTAATACTCTGCAGGCCCAGCTGCTCTACCTCGACTCTGTTGACTCGGGCAAGGATATTTCCATCTATATTAACTCGCCTGGCGGCAGTGTGACTGCTGGATTAGGCATTTACGACACAATGCAGTTCATCTCGTCTGACGTGGCCACTATTTGTACAGGTATGGCAGCCTCTATGGGTGCTGTTTTGCTGGTTGCCGGTCAGGAAGGTAAGCGCTCGGCGCTTCCCCATAGCCGTGTGATGATTCACCAGCCGTTGGGAGGTGTTCAAGGCCAGGCTTCTGATATTGAGATTGAGGCAAAGGAAATCCTGAAGTTCAAAAAGGAACTATACACGATTATCAGCGAACATTCGCATACCCCGTATGATAAAGTGTATGCCGATTCTGACCGTAACTATTGGATGACAGCAGAAGAGGCTAAGGAATATGGAATGATTGACCAGGTGTTAAATAAGAAATAGATGAAGAAAGCGTGCAGCTTCTGTGGAAGAAGTGACCGTGAGGTAAAACTACTGATAACGGGAATAAGCGGGTACATCTGTGAAGATTGTGCTCAGCAGGCTTATCAGATTGTGCTTGAGCAGCAGGCTCAGCGCAACGGCCATCAGAAGAGTGCGAAGTCGCAGACAAAGATTCCCAAGCCACGGGAAATCAAGGAGTATCTGGACCAGTACGTTATTGGCCAGGATGAAGCAAAACGTTATCTGGCAGTAGCCGTTTATAACCATTATAAGCGTCTGCAACAGCCTGAAGACAATAGTGGTGTTGAGATTGAAAAGTCGAATATCATCATGGTTGGCTCAACAGGTACAGGAAAGACTTTGTTGGCCAGGACGATTGCAAAGATGTTAGACGTCCCTTTCACGATTGTCGATGCGACGGTGTTTACGGAGGCTGGTTATGTGGGCGAGGATGTTGAGAGCATCCTGACACGTCTGTTACAGGTGGCTGATTACAACGTTGAAGCTTCGCAGAGAGGTATCGTTTTTATCGATGAAATCGATAAAATTGCGCGAAAATCCGACAATCCAAGCATTACAAGAGATGTTAGTGGTGAGGGCGTCCAGCAAGGGCTGTTGAAGCTTTTGGAGGGTACAGTTGTTAACGTGCCGCCCAAGGGAGGACGCAAGCATCCCGATCAGGAATATATTCACATTGACACACGTAACATATTGTTTATTTGCGGCGGTGCCTTCGACGGCATTGAGCGTAAGATAGCCCAGCGGCTGAACACGCATGTGGTGGGCTATAACTCTGTACAGAATGTCCGTAAAATTGATAAGGACGATTTGATGAAGTATGTGTCGCCTCAGGACTTAAAGTCCTTTGGATTGATACCCGAAATTATTGGCCGTCTTCCAGTGCTGACCTATCTGAATCCGCTTGACAGAAAAGCTCTGGAGCGCATTTTGGTGGAACCGAAGAACTCAATGATTAAGCAGTATAAAAAACTGTTTGAGATGGATGGCATGACACTGACATTCGATGATGACGCATTGGAATTAATGGTTGACAAGGCGGTTGAATACAAACTTGGTGCGCGTGGACTGCGCTCCATCGTTGAAAGTATAATGATGGATGCTATGTTCGAGATGCCATCAAAGAAAGTAAAAGAATTTCGAGTTACCAGAGAGTATGCCCAACAGCAACTTGCGAAATCGCATTTGCAAGTTGACTAACAAGAGATAAAAGGAGGACAATTGAAAGAAGGAAGCCTATTTTATGACAAAAAAGACAAATTTGACTGAAGCCCTGAAGAAATATTTTGGCTTCGACACATTCAAAGGAGACCAGAAGGCCATAGTCCAAAATGTGCTGGATGGTAAGGACACTTTCGTGCTGATGCCTACGGGAGGTGGCAAGTCTTTGTGCTACCAATTGCCGTCATTGCTCATGGACGGCGTGGCCATTGTTATCTCGCCGCTGATAGCACTGATGAAGAATCAGGTTGACGTCATCTCGCAGATGAGCGAGCATGAAGGGACTGCCCATTATCTGAACTCGTCACTTAATAAGGCTGCTATCGACCAAGTTAAGGCTGATGTGAAGGCGGGTATCACCAAACTGTTGTACGTGGCTCCTGAGTCGCTGACTAAGGAAGACAATGTGGAGTTCTTGAAGACGGTGAAGATTTCGTTCTACGCCATTGATGAGGCACACTGTATCTCGGAGTGGGGGCATGACTTCCGCCCGGAATATCGTCGCATTCGTCCTATTGTCAACGAAATTGGTGTGGCTCCCATCATAGCTTTGACGGCAACGGCAACAGATAAGGTGCGTACTGATATCAAGAAGAACCTTGGCATTGTGGATGCTACAGAATTTAAGTCGTCGTTCAATCGTCCGAACTTGTATTACGAAGTGCGCCCCAAGACAAAGGATATCGACAAAGATATCATCAAGTTTATCAAGCAGCATGTTGGAAAGAGCGGTATCATCTACTGTCTATCGAGAAAGAAAGTGGAGGAATTGGCAGAGATCCTGCGCGCCAACGAAATCAAGGCGTTGCCTTATCATGCAGGTCTCGATTCTGTGACACGAGCCGAGACGCAGGATAAGTTCCTTATGCAGGATATCGACGTTATCGTTGCCACTATTGCTTTTGGTATGGGTATCGACAAACCAGACGTGCGCTTTGTCATTCACTACGACATTCCGAAGTCTTTGGAGGGCTATTATCAAGAAACAGGCCGTGCCGGTCGCGATGGGCGTGAAGGTATTTGTCTGGCCTTCTACTCGTATAAGGATTTGCGCAAGCTCGACAAGTTTATGGAGGGGAAACCCGTTGCTGAGCAGGATATCGGACGCCAATTGCTACAAGAGACAGCTGCCTATGCTGAAACGTCTGTTTGTCGTCGGAAAATGCTGCTCCACTATTTTGGCGAGATCTACGAGAAAGAGAACTGTCACAACTGTGACAACTGCTTGCATCCGAAGACGAAGATTGAAGCCAAGGACCAATTGGTATTGACACTGAAAGTTATTCAGGCTATTAAAGAGAATTTCAGGTCTGATTATGTTGAGGACTTTATCATTGGCCGTGAGACAGAGGAAATCATCGCCCATAAGCATCAGGACCACGACCTTTTTGGTGCAGGTGAGGACTATGACGAGAAGCTATGGAGTCCGGTTATCCGTCAGGCACTTATTGCTGGCTATTTGAAGAAAGATGTCGAGAACTATGGTCTGCTGAAACTGACCTCTGCTGGCAAGAAATATTTGAAGTCACCGCAGTCGTTCATGATAGTCAAGGACCATGAATATAGCGAGGATCCCGACTCTCCCGACGACCACGATGGCAATACCAGTGCTTTAGACCCCGTGCTCAGTGGCATGCTGATTGATTTGAGAAAGAAGGTGTCGAAGCGCCTGGAGCGTCCGCCCTATGTGATTTTCCAGGATGTGTCGCTCGAACAGATGGCCACAGAATATCCCGTGACTCTCGAAGAATTGAAGAGCATCCAGGGAGTGGGAGAGGGTAAAGTGAAGCAACCGTATGCCAAGGAGTTCGTTGACCTTATCAAGTGTTACTGCGATGAGAATAACATTACCCGTCAGGCTGACCTCCGTGTGCGCACTGTGGCTAAAAAGTCGCTGTTGAAGGTAAAGATTATCCAGAACATCGACCGTCAGATAGCCCTCGACGATATTGCCACGGCTCAGAATATCGATTTTGATGATTTGCTCGACGAGGTGGAGGCTATCGTGTACAGCGGAACAAAACTGAACATTGACTACTTCCTCGACGAGGTGATGGACGAAGACCGAGTTGACGAAATCTATGATTATTTCGCTGATTCCGACACTGATGACCTTGAGACGGCCATTCAAGAATTGGGTGGCGATGAGACCGAAATACGTCTCGTTCGCATCAAGTTCATCAGCGAAATGGCGAACTGAAAATAAGAAAAGAGGAATGAGAAATGAGGGATGAAGCGTTAAGAATTGAGAAAAAAGTCTGCCGCCTGCAAATTTCTCATTTCTCGTTTCTCATTTCTCATTAAAAATGTGTACCTTTGCACGCAATTTAATAGAAAGGTACAAACATTATGGCTTCATTTATTGCAGACAAGATTGTGATGGACGGCCTGACGTTCGACGACGTCCTTCTCATTCCCGCTTATTCCGAGGTACTGCCCAAGACAGTAGAGTTGAAAACTAGCTTCTCGCGTAACATTCAGTTGAACGTGCCGTTCGTTACGGCAGCTATGGATACCGTGACCGAGAGCCAGATGGCCATTGCTATCGCTCGTGAGGGTGGCATCGGTGTCATCCACAAGAATATGTCCATCGAGAATCAGGCTCGTGAGGTGGCTATTGTCAAGCGCGCTGAGAATGGTATGATTTACGACCCCATAACTATTCCTCTTGGGTCAACTGTGTCGCAGGCTCTCGACATTATGTCTGAGTATCATATCGGTGGTATTCCCGTTGTCGACGATGACAAACGTCTTGTTGGCATCGTTACCAACCGCGACCTGCGCTTTGAGCGCCGTTTGGACCGCCCTGTCGATGAGATTATGTCGAAAGACAATCTCGTTACCACCCACCAGCAGACTGACCTCATGGCCGCAGCTGATATTCTTCAGAAGAACAAAATTGAAAAACTCCCTGTCGTTGACAAGGACAACCGCCTTGTGGGTCTTATCACCTATAAGGACATCACCAAGGCTAAGGATAAGCCCATGGCCTGCAAGGACGAGAAGGGCCGTCTCCGTGTTGCTGCGGGCGTTGGCGTTACAGCAGATACGCTTGACCGCATGCAGGCACTGGTCAATGCTGGCGCCGATGCCATAGTCATTGACACCGCCCATGGCCATTCCAAGGGTGTGATAGAGAAACTCCGCGAGGCCAAGGCTTCGTTCCCCGGCATTGACATTGTCGTTGGTAATATTGCCACAGGCGAGGCTGCCAAGATGCTGGTTGACAACGGTGCCGATGCCGTGAAGGTAGGTATAGGCCCGGGCTCTATCTGTACCACACGTGTCGTGGCTGGTGTAGGTGTGCCTCAGTTGTCGGCTATCTATGATGTCTATCGTGCCTTGAAGGGAACGGGTGTACCTCTCATTGCCGACGGTGGACTGCGCTATTCCGGCGATATTGTCAAGGCTTTGGCTGCCGGTGGTTCCAGCGTCATGATGGGCTCGCTCGTTGCTGGTACCGAGGAGTCTCCAGGTGAAACAATTATCTACAATGGCCGTAAGTTTAAGTCTTATCGTGGCATGGGCTCACTCGAGGCCATGGAGCGTGGCTCGAAAGACCGCTATTTCCAGGCCGACACAAAGGAAGTGAAGAAACTTGTGCCCGAGGGTATTGCTGGTCGTGTACCTTATAAGGGCACTGTCCAGGAGGTTATATACCAAATGGTCGGCGGTCTCCGCTCTGGCATGGGCTACTGCGGTGCCCCAACCATCGAGGCTTTGCACGATGCCAAGTTTACCCGTATCACCAACGCTGGTGTCAACGAGTCTCATCCGCACGACATTACCATTACTAGCGAAGCCCCTAACTATAGCCGTCCTAACGATTAAATTATGAAAACGAATATCCTCATCGCGGCTTTTCTCTTTGCCGTTATTCCTGTTCTTGCCATTTCTCCGGCGAGTGATGATCCTGTTGTCATGACCATCAATGGCCAGCCAGTCCTTCGCAGCGAGTTCGAGTACAGCTATAACAAGAACAACTCCGAGGGAGTCATTGACAAGAAGTCTGTTGACGAGTATGTCGACCTTTTCGTCAACTACAAGCTGAAGGTTGCCGCCGCCCTTGATGCCCGCTATGACACGCTCACTTCGTTTAAGCAGGAGTTTGCACAATATCGCGACCAGCAGGTGTTGCCCGCCATGGTTACCGATGCTGACATGCTGAAGGAAGCTCATAACATCTATGACAATACTGTCAAGCAGATAGGTCCTGACGGTCTTATCCAGACCGCCCATATCTTGCTGCGTCTCGACCAGAAAGCCACTGAGGCTGAACAAAAGGCCGCTAAGGTGCGCATCGACTCTATCTACAACGCCCTGAAGGCTGGTGCTGATTTCGCTGAATTGGCTAAGAAAGTGAGTCAAGACCCAGGCTCTGCACAGCAGGGTGGACTTCTGCCATTTGTGCAGCGCGGCCAGTTGGTCAAGGAGTTCGAGGATGCCGCCTTCGCGCTGAAGGACGGGGAGATGTCACCTATTGTGCAGTCACCTTACGGTTACCATATTATCCTCATGAAGGCACACAAGCAACTTGAGCCGTTCGAGTTCCATAAGGAGAGCATCCTGAAATTCATGGAGCAACGCGGTATACGCGATCAGTTGGCTCAGCAAAAGGTGGATACTTTGGTCAGCCAGTCTAATGGCAAACTGACGTCGGCGGATGTTATGAATCAGAAAGCCGATGAGCTGTCTGCTCAGGATTCAGATATGAAGAACCTCATCCGTGAATATTATGAAGGCCTGCTGCTCTACGAGGTCAGCAATCAGCATGTTTGGGACAAAGCCGCCAAGGACGAGGCTGGTTTGGCCCAATACTTTAAGAAGAACAAGAAGCGCTACAACTGGAGCGAACCGCGTTTCAAGGGCATTGCCTACCACGTCAAGGACGAGGCCGATATCAGGGGCGTGAAGAACTGCGTCAGCAAGTTGAAGTTCGACCAGTGGGCTGAGGCACTTCGTAAGACCTTCAACGGTGACAGTATCATTCGCATCCGTGTAGAGAAGGGCATCTTCAAGCAGGGCGACAATGCTCTTGTCGATAGTGCCGTCTTCCACAAGGACACCACAGTCACGAAGTTGAAGGACTATCCCCTTGATGCTGTTTATGGCAAGATCCTGAAGAAGGGTCCCGAGGACTATACTGATGTCCGAGGCCAGGTCGTTGCCGACTATCAGGATCAGCTTGAGCGCGAGTGGGTGGCCGATCTTCGCCGCCGCTATCCATTCACAGTCAACTTTGATGTTGTCAAAACCGTCAATAACCATTAATAGATGAAGAAACTGTTTATCGTTGGCTTTCTCGCAGTCTTTGCAGCCTGCATTGCCGCCTCTTCTGCTCCTGTGGGATATGCTGCTGTGGTACCGCAGCTTACCGATTCTGCTGCTGCATCGGCCGCTTCCGTTGTAGATGAGGTCGTTTGGGTTGTTGGCGACGAGGCCATCCTTCATAGCGACATTGAGCAGTGGCGCCTGCAAGCTGCACAGGAGGGCGTTCGCTTTAAGGGCAACCCCGACTGCGCTATTCCTGAGCAGATTGCTGTCCAGAAACTCTTCCTCCATCAGGCGGCAATTGACAGTATCGAGGTTACTGAGGCAGATATTGCCAGTGGCATCGACCGTCAGATTGAAGAGTGGACCCAGATGGCCGGCTCGCGCGAGAAGCTTGAAGAGTATAAGCGACAGACCATCAGCCAGATGCGCTCCCAACTCCACGACGACTACCGTGACCGCCTTATGGTGCAGAAGATGCAGCAGAAACTTGTGGAGGATATCAAGGTGACACCCGCCGAGGTACGCCGCTATTTTAAGGATATGCCGCAGGACAGTCTGCCCTTTGTGCCTACTGAGGTTGAAGTACAGATTGTTACTCAGACCCCGCGCGTAGAGATAGAGGAAATCAACCGTGTCAAGGATGAGTTGCGTGATTATACCGACCGCATCAACAAAGGTGAGGCTTCCTTCTCGACCTTGGCCCGTCTCTATTCTGAAGATGGCTCAGCCCGTAATGGTGGTGAGATCGGTTATACCGGTCGTGCACCGCTTGACCCAGCTTTTGCTGCCGTGGCCTTCGGACTGACTGACCCAAAGAAGGTTTCCAAAATTGTTGAGTCTGAATTCGGCTTCCATATCATCCAACTCATCGACAAGCGTGGGGACAAGATCAATGTGCGTCATATTCTGCGCAAACCGGTGGTCAGCGATTCTGCCATCAATAAGGCTATAGTTCGTCTTGACTCCTTAGCTGATTACATCCGCGCTGAGCAAGTACCCGACATATTGCGGAAGCAGTTTGTTACCGTTCCCGATAAGTTCTCCTTCGAGGATGCAGTCTCTTTGTTCTCTGACGACAAGGATACGCGCAGCAGCAAGGGCTTGATGGCTAACTTGACAGAAGAGGGACGAACCTCAAAATTCCGTATGCAGGATTTGCCACAGGATTTAGTGCGCGTCGTTGACACCCTGCAAGTCGGTCAGGTGTCGAGGGCTTTCAAAATGGTCAACAATCAGGGAAAGACCCTCTGCGCTATAGTTAAGCTGAAGAGCAGGATAGAAGGTCACAAGGCTACCATCACTGAGGACTTTCAGATACTGAAGAACGTTGTCCTCTCTCGTTTGCATGCGAAGAAGATACGCGACTGGGTTGATAGCAAGATAAAGGCGACATATGTCCGTATCAATCCTAACTACAGAGATTGCGAGTTTGAATACCAAGGCTGGATAAGATGAAGTTGCCCCTCCGCCTACATACCCTCTGTTGGCTGTGCTGCGGCATTGCAGTAGTCCTTTCCCTCTTCGCCGCTCCATCATCCTTCGCTGCGAAGAAGAAACCTCGTCGTGCGGCTCCCCAAGACGAGCATATCTACCTCGTTCATGCCGATCGGCTCCGTTACAACCGCTACATCAACTCCGAAGCACAGATTCTGAACGGCAAGGTTCAGTTTCGCCATAAGGGGGCGACGCTCCACTGCGATAGTGCCTATTTCTACGAGGCAAGCAATTCCTTTGAGGCTTTCGGGCATGTCAAGATGTATCAGGGCGACACCCTCTCCCTTTTCAGCGACTATGCTTACTACGATGGAAACGACGAGATGGCAATCGCACGCTACAACGTGGAGTTGCGCAACCGCAAGACGACCCTTTATACAGACAGTTTGAACTTCGACCGCCTCTATCATAACGCCTATTTCTTCGAGGGCGGAAAGATGGTCGACGGTAAGACAACCCTTGTCTCCGACTGGGGCGAGTACAATACGAAATCGAAGCTTGCCGTCTTTAATTTCAATGTCAAGATGCGTTCTCAGGAGATGTATCTCACTACTGATACGCTGTATTATGACACCCGTACCTCCATGGCCGAAATAGTGGGACCTACCGACATTACCTCTGGTAAAAGCCATATCTATTCCGAGCGGGGCTACTACGATACCCGCAACGAGCGCGCCCGCCTTCTTGACCGCTCTGTGATGACCAATCAGGGTAAGACTCTCATTGGCGACAGTGTCTGGCACGACGATAAGACGGGAATGAGCAAGGCATATTATAATGTCATTTATGTAGATTCGGTCAACAAGAACAAGCTGACTTGCGACTATGGCGAGTATAACGATGAGACGGGCTACGCCATGTGTACCAACCGTGCCGTTTCTATCGACTATTCCCAGCGCGATTCGCTATTTATGCATGCCGACACGTTCAAGATATACACGTTTAACATCAATACCGACTCCGTCTACCGTAAGATTCACGCGTATAATAAGGTTCGCGCCTATAGAACAGACGTCCAGGCCGTCTGCGACTCTTTGGTCTACAACTCCCTCGACTCCTGTATGACGATGTATCACGACCCTATCGTCTGGAACCACAGCCAGCAGCTTGTTGGCGACATGATTCAGGTATTCATGAAGGACTCCGTTATTGACCATGCTCACGTTATCGACAACGCCTTCTCGGTCGAGGAATTGCCAGACGAGGAGAACTACAACCAAATATCCTCTAAGGAGATGTTCGCCTTCTTCAAGCAGGGAGCCATCGACGAGGCGCAGGCCAAGGACAATGTGCTTGTCATTTATTATCCTGTCGACGAGGCCGATAGTTCGCTCGTTGGCTTGAACTATACTGAGACCGCCGAGTTGCGCATCTTCATGGAGAATCGTAAGATGAAGAAAATCTGGATGCCCAAGGCTGAAGGCATACTCTATCCGATGAGTCAGATTCCGCCGGAAAAGAAGTTCCTTCCCGGTTATGCGTGGTACGACTATATCCGTCCCCGCAACCGATACGATATTTTCAGCTGGCGCCCCAAGCGTAAGGCTGAACCTAAAGACTAACTATTTACCTCAATGGACGTTATCCGCCTCCTCCCTGATACCGTCGCCAACCAGATAGCTGCTGGCGAGGTCATTCAGCGACCTGCCTCTGTTATCAAGGAGCTGGTTGAGAACGCTGTTGATGCCGGTGCCCGCCATATCCATGTTATTGTCGTCGATGCAGGGCGGACCTGCATTCAGGTCATCGACGATGGCCATGGTATGTCCGAGACCGATGCTCGCTTGGCTTTTGAACGCCATGCCACGTCGAAAATCCGGAAGGCAGACGATCTCTTCGACCTTCATACGATGGGCTTCCGAGGTGAGGCTTTGCCGTCAATAGCAGCCGTTTCGCAGGTCGAGTTGACCACTCGTCTGGAAGGGGAGGAGGTTGGTACCCGTCTTTGTCTGGCTGCGTCGAAGGTCATTTCTCAGGAGGCAGCCTCCTGTCCGGTCGGTTGCAACTTCAAGGTAGAAAACTTGTTCTATAATGTTCCCGTACGTAGGAAGTTTCTGAAGTCTAATGCCACCGAACTGAACAATATCCTCACAGCCTTCGAGCGTATTGTCCTGGTCTATCCCGATATAGCCTTTACCCTTCACAGCAACGGCGCCGAACTGCTGAACCTGCATGCTGGTACTCTCCTTCAGCGCATTGCCGATGTTTTCGGCAAACGTTTCGCCCAGGACCTGCTCCCCGTAGAGGTATCTACTGCCATGGGCAGTATCAGCGGCTTTGTCGGGAAACCTGAGTCTGCCCGTAAGAAGGGAGCCCACCAGTATCTTTTCGTCAATGGCCGTTTCATGAAGCACGCCTATTTCCATAAGGCTGTCCTCTCGGCCTATGAGCGACTGGTTGTCGAGGGCACTCAACCGCCTTATTTGCTCTATTTTGACGTAGCCCCTGCCGATATAGACGTAAACATCCACCCGACGAAGACAGAGATCAAGTTCGAGAACGAGCAGCCTGTTTGGCAGATTCTCGCCGCAGCTGTCAAAGATGCCATCGGCCGTTTCTGTGAGGTTCCTGCCATCGACTTCGATACCGAAGGTCGTCCTGACATTCCTCTTTTTAACCCCGCAGCGCCCGCATCTGACTTTGCTGCCCCTGAGGTCAGCTATAACCCCTCATATAACCCGTTCAAGTCTTCCTCCGCCCACGCTCCGTCCGCCTTCCCCTCTGCCTCCGTCTCCTCTTTTGCCTCTACTGCTGAGGTGCCGCAGCCCCCGTCTTCCTTCGATGCTCCCCTCGCTGCTCCGACTGTTTTCTCCGAGAAATCTCCTCTCCATTACCAGTACAAGGGCCGTTACATCATGACTGCCGTTAAATCGGGCCTGATGATTACCGACCAGCATCGTGCCTCCGTCCGCATCCTTTACGAGCGTTACCTCTCTCGTGTCGCTGACCGTGCCGTAGCCTCCCAGAGCGTTCTTTTTCCCGAGGCGGTCCAGTTTGCTCCTTCAGAATTGCCGCTTCTTCAGGAAAGCCTTCCTCACCTCTCGAAGATGGGCTTCGAACTATCTGACCTCGGTGGTGGCAGCTATGCTGTTAATGCCATTCCCTCCGACGTTGAAGGCGATCCCGTCTTTCTTCTTCGTAGTATCATGACTGACGTTGCCGAAGGAACAAAGGCGCCGCTCACTTCCCACCGCGAGCGTATTGCTCTTTCCTTGGCCCGTGTCACTGCCATCCCCTATGGTCAGTTGCTCTCCAACGATGAGATGGACAGCCTTACCAACCAGCTATTCGCTTGTTCCAATGTCAACTACACCCCCGACGGGCGTGCTATCCTTTGTATACTTCCCCAGTCAGATATAGAGCACCTTCTTGGCTGAATTAGTTAATTCCTGTTAAGGGGCGTAAAATTCTCGATTCTCAATTCTCAATTCTCAATAATTCTTTGTACCTTTGCACCCGCAAACAAGAAAAGGGCGCTTAGCTCAGCTGGTTTAGAGCATCTGCCTTACAAGCAGAGGGTCGGCGGTTCGAATCCGTCAGCGCCCACGAGAACAAAGAGAGAGTTCCGCAGCCATAGGATGCTGCGGTTTTTAATTTGCGCAAAGAAAATGGATTTAACTCAATTGACAGCCATCTCGCCTATTGATGGCCGCTACCGTGGAAAGACCGACGCTCTGGCGTCATACTTCTCAGAGTTTGCATTGATACGCTACCGTGTCCGCGTAGAGATAGAGTATTTTATTACCCTCTGCGAACTCCCCCTTCCCCAACTTGAACAATTCGATCATAGCCTCTTCGAACCGCTCCGCGATATCTATCGCCACTTTACCGTGGCCGATGCCCAGCGCGTCAAGGATATCGAGGGCGTCACCAACCACGATGTAAAGGCCGTCGAATACTTCATCAAGGAGCGGCTCGCCGCGCTGAGCGGCTTCCCCGCTCAGGCCAAGGAGTTCATCCACTTCGGCCTCACTTCCCAGGACATCAACAACACCTCGGTCCCCCTCTCTATCAAGGAGGCGCTCGCCGACGTTTATATCCCCCTTCTCGAAGAGCTCATCGAGCAGCTCCATGACTATGCCGAGGAGTGGCGCAATGTGCCGATGCTAGCTAAGACCCACGGCCAGCCCGCCTCGCCCACGCGTCTCGGTAAGGAACTGATGGTCTACGTCTACCGTCTCGAAGAGCAGCTCCGCTCTCTTATGGATACTCCCGTTATGGCTAAGTTCGGAGGTGCCACCGGAAACTTCAATGCCCACCATGTAGCCTACCCGCAGTATAACTGGGCTCAGTTCGCCGACGATTTCGTTAGCGGCAAGCTGGGGCTTGAGCGTGAGCAGTACACCACCCAGATCTCCAACTACGACTGGCTGGCTGCCATCTTCGATGCCATGCGTCGTATCAACACCATTGTCATCGACCTCGACCGCGACTTCTGGATGTATATCTCCATGGATTACTTCAAGCAGAAAATCAAGGCAGGCGAGGTAGGCTCTTCGGCTATGCCTCATAAGGTAAACCCCATCGACTACGAGAACTCCGAGGGTAACCTCGGCTTGGCAAATGCCGTTCTGCAGTTCCTTGCCTTGAAGCTTCCCGTCAGTCGTCTGCAGCGCGACCTTACCGATTCTACGGTCCTCCGCAACGTCGGCGTGCCTATGGGCCATGCGGTTATCGCCTTCCAGTCCACTCTCAAGGGTTTGCGCAAGCTTATCCTCAACGAGGCCAAGCTGCAAGCCGACCTCGACCAGACTTGGGCTGTTGTCGCCGAGGGCATCCAGACCATCCTTCGCCGCGAGGGCTATCCCAACCCCTATGAGGCCCTGAAGGCCCTTACCCGTACCAACGAGGGCATCACCGCCACGACCATCGCCCAGTTCATCGACACGCTCGATGTCAGTGAAGGCGTCAAGGCCGAGCTCCGAGCCATAACCCCCGCAACCTATACCGGTATCACCCTCTAACACCACGTCCCCGTTCCGGGTGGCTCTCCGCCTGGCCCTATATATATAATAAGGTATAAATACAAAGAAAGAATTACTATGGATTTCGAGAACGAAAGAAATTACGAAGAGAAGCCTGCTAAAGATCAGAACACAGGCAGCCGTGAAGGCTACCAGCAGCAGTCAGGCAATGGTTTTCAGCGTGACTACCGTGGACGCTCGCCCCGTCCGCGTATCCACACCGGACAGCGTCCTGCCTACACCCCCGGCTCCGACCGTCCCAGTTTCAATCGCCAGTCCGCCGATGAGGGCGGATTCCGCCCTGAGGGCTTCGGTGCAGGTCTGCAGTCAAGCCAGACCCATCAGGGAGGCTACCGTCCCCGTAGCAACTACGGCGAAAATGGCGGTTACCAGCCCCGTCAGCAGGGCTATGGACAGCGTCCCTACAAGCCTTACAAACCTTACCAGTCTTACCAGAAACCTTACGGTAATCCCGCTGACGCTAACGAGCAGGGCTATCAGCCTCGTCAGTCTCAGGGTGAATACGGTCAGCAGCCGCGTGGTGGCTACCGTCCCTACAACAATAACGGCGGTTACCGTCCTAATCCGTCCCGTCCCGGCAAGCCTTCCTATGGCAAGCCCTACGGCAAGGCCCCTTATGGTCAGAAGCCGTATAACAAGCGTCCCCGCACCGCAGACTACGACCCCAATGCGAAGTACAGCATGAAGAAGCGCATTGAGTACAAGGAGGTCAACTACGATCCCAACGAGCCCGTGCGCCTCAATAAGTTCCTCGCCAATGCCGGCGTCTGCAGCCGTCGCGAGGCCGACGAATTCATTCAGGCCGGTGTTGTCACCGTCAACGGACAGGTGGTCACCGAGCTGGGTACCAAGGTTCTCCGCACCGACGAGGTGAAGTTCCACGACCAGCCCGTTACCCTCGAGAAGAAAGTCTATGTGCTCCTCAACAAGCCCAAGGACTACGTTACTACCAGCGATGACCCGCAGCAGCGCAAGACCGTCATGGACCTCGTTAAGAACGCTTGTCCCGAGCGCATCTATCCCGTTGGCCGACTCGATCGTAATACCACGGGTGTGCTCCTGCTCACCAACGACGGCGACCTCGCCTCGAAGCTCACGCATCCCAAATATCTCAAGAAGAAGATCTATCACGTCTACCTCGACAAGAACGTCACCGCCCACGACCTCACTCAGATTACCGAGGGCATACAGCTCGAAGATGGTGAGATCAAGGCCGATGATGTCCAGTATGCCGATGCTGTCGACAAGAAACAGGTGGGTATTGAGATTCACTCCGGCAAGAATCGCATCGTGCGCCGCATCTTCGAGGCTTTGGGCTACAAGGTTCTCAAGCTTGATCGCGTACAGTTCGCCGGCCTTACCAAGAAGAATCTCCGTCGCGGCGACTGGCGCTACCTCACTGAGGAGGAAGTCGACCGTCTCCGCATGGGTGCTTACGAATAATCTAAGGTTTAGATAACTATGAAACGTACAAAGATAATTGATGTGCTGAAAAGCACGGAATTCGGCAAGGAAGTCTGCGTGAAGGGCTGGGTACGTACCCATCGCTCCTCCAAGGCCGTCGACTTCATTGCCCTTAACGACGGTTCCACCATCAACAACGTTCAGGTGGTCGTCGACCCGACGAAGTTCGACGAGCAACTGCTCAAGGACATTACCACTGGCGCCTGCATCTGTGCCGAGGGTATTCTGGTTGAGAGTCAGGGTGCCGGTCAGACCAGCGAGGTCCAGGCCACAAGGCTCGAGGTCTATGGTCTCTGCGACAATACCTATCCCATGCAGAAGAAGGGCCAGTCGTTCGAGGTCATGCGCAAGAACGCCCATCTGCGTCTGCGCACCAACACCTTCGGTGCCGTTATGCGCATACGCCACAACATGGCCATGGCCATCCACACCTATTTCCATGAGCACGGCTTCTACTATTTCCACACGCCGCTCATTACCGCCTCTGACTGCGAAGGTGCCGGAAATATGTTCCAGGTGACCACTAAGAACCTCTACGACCTGAAGAAGGACGAGAAGGGTAGCATCATCTACGACGACGACTTCTTCGGCGAGCAGACCTCCCTTACCGTCTCCGGACAGCTTGAGGGCGAGCTTGGTGCCACGGCTCTTGGTGCCATCTACACCTTCGGTCCCACCTTCCGCGCCGAGAACAGCAACACCCCGCGCCACCTCGCCGAGTTCTGGATGATTGAGCCCGAGGTTGCCTTCCTCGACCAGGAAGGACTCATGGACCTCGAGGAGGACTTCATCAAGTATTGCGTCCGCTGGGCACTTGACAACTGCCAGGACGACCTGCAGTTCCTCAACAAGATGATTGACAAAACACTCATCGAGCGCCTCGAGGGTGTCCTGAAGGAAAGTTTCGTCCGCCTAACCTACACCGAGGGCATCGATATTCTCCAGAAGGCAATCTCCGACGGTCACAAGTTTGAGTTCCCATGCCAGTGGGGCGACGACCTCGCCTCTGAGCATGAGCGCTACCTCGTCGAGACTCACTTCAAGAAACCCGTCATCATGACCGACTACCCTGCCTCCATCAAGGCTTTTTACATGAAGCAGAATGCAGACGGTAAGACCATGCAGGGTACTGATGTCCTCTTCCCCCAGATTGGTGAGATCATCGGCGGCTCTGTCCGCGAGGAGAGCTACGACAAGCTCATGGCCGAAATCGCCCGCCGCGGCATGGAGACCAACAAGCTCTGGTGGTATCTTGACACCCGCCGTTACGGTTCATGCCCCCATGCCGGCTTCGGCCTCGGCTTCGAGCGCCTCATCCTCTTCGTCACCGGCATGCAGAACATCCGCGACGTTATACCCTTCCCGCGCACGCCGAAGTCAGCCGAATTCTGACTTCGCGCGCGCATATATATAAATAAGGTGTAGCCCCTGAAACGATAAAAAAAGGTAACAGAAGTACCCCGCTAGCTAAAAAATCAAAAACGATGAATATGCAAAGTGACAAAACAACCGTATCTAAAGAGTTTTTTCAAGGTTTTTGCACGGAAATTCGCTGAAAAGCCCATAAAAAGGCAACTTTTTCGCGTTTTTTCAAAAAAAAAATCGAAAATTCTTGCAAGATTTAAGAAATATGTCTATATTTGCACCAAAAATGTACTCTGCACAGGAGTTACAGTGCCCAAACGTGGGCAAAATGTGGGGTTTTCATGCCTTGGATTTGAGAGAATAACAAAATATGTACAACAACTTAATTTTTTTTATTAATTTAATTTATTAACAGTATGAAGAAAAAGTTTTTTAGTAAACTGCTTATGGTAGCCCTCGT
Source organism: uncultured Prevotellaceae bacterium (assembly GCA_902800435.1). The sequence continues at coordinate 36,765 of CADCEQ010000003.1, forward strand.
GGCCACCGTAGGTGTTTTCTCGTCTTGTAAGGATTACGACGACGACATCGCCGACGTTCGTAATAACCTTTCACAGACGGCAACGGAACTGCGTACTGACTACACTAACAAGATTAATGCAGTCAATACAAAGATTGAAACGTTGCAGACCTCGTACGACAAATTGAGCAAGGCTCTCGATGAGTCTAACGCTCAGTTGCAGGCTTTGATTGAGACCAATTTCAAAGCTGCTGTCAATGAGGCCAAGGCTTACTCCGATGCCAACCTCGTGAAGGCTAAGGATGCCGCTGCTGCTGCTGAGGCTGCTGCCGAGGATTTCGCAAAGACACAGGCTGCTGCCGCTCAGTCGGCTGCCATCGCTGCCGCTAAGGAGCAGGTTGCTGCTGCCAAGGCTGAGTTGGAGGCTGCTCTGGCAAAGGCTAATGAGCTGATTGCTACTCAGGGTCAGAGCATTGCCAACCTCATCGAGGCTGACAAGACTCTGGATGCTGCCATCAAGGCCGCCCAGGCTCGTGCCGACGAGGCTTACGCTCTCGCTGACAAGGCCAACACCCTGGCTGAGACCAACAAGACAAACGTCGAGAAGGCTGCTGCCGACATCGCTGCTCTGCAGAAGTCTCTCTCTGCTCTTGAGAGCAAGGCTGCCGACAAGGCTGACGTTGCTAAGCTCCAGAGCGACCTCGCTGCCCTGCAGAAGCAGGTTGGTGAGACCGTTGTTAATCTCGCTGATTACAAGGAGAGCATCGCTAACATCACCAGCGAGCTTGCTAAGCTGAAGAGCGACCTTGAGCAGCAGGTTAGCTTCCTCGGTGAGAACCTCGCCGGTGTGAAGAAGACCGCTGAGGCCAACGCCGCTTCTATCGAGAGTATCATCACTCAGTTGAGCGAACTGAAGAAGGCTAACGACCTGGCTCACCAGGAACTGGCTAACTCTGTTGACGCTCTTGCTAAGAAGACCAGCAGCGACCTGGCTGCTGCCGTGCAGGGCATCGAGGCTGAGATTGCCGCTGCTAACAAGCTGATTAGCGACAATACTGGCGCTATTGCTTCTCTGACTCAGACCGTCCAGAACAACAAGGACGCCCAGGACAAGATCAACGAAGCTATTCAGAGCGATATCGCTAAGAAGGCTGAGCAGATTGTTGAAAACTCCAATGCTATCAAGCGCCTGAACGAGATTATCCCCGAGCTCCAGACTACTCTTGAGAAGTATGCCGACAAGGTTGCCGGTGCTGCTGCTCAGGCTGGTAAGGACGCTGCTGCTGCCGCTGAGGCTACTGCAAAGCAGTTTGCTCTTGACGCAATTGCTGCGCAGGCTCTGCTCGACAAGGAGGCTTGGAACAAGGCTATCGACATCGCCGTTGAGACTCTTGTTAAGACCTACAAGCTGAATGCTCTTGATGGTATTATCAAGGCTGCTGCCGCTGAAGCTCAGACCAATGCTGAGGCTAACGCTGCCAAGAAGGCTCAGGAGATTTCTGACGAGGCCCTCAAGCAGGCTAAGCTCTACACTGACGTTTTGGCTCAGACACTGGCCGACAACTACACCACGACGAAGGACATGCAGGCTGCTATCGAGGCTGCTAAGCAGAGCGCTGTTGCTCAGGCTTATGTTAAGGTGCTTGAAGACCTGCTCCGCGACCAGCCCGATTGGTATAACCAGAATGCTGAAGACAAGCTTCTCCAGCCCTCTCCCACAATCTATGAGGTTGCTATGAAGTGCGTCCAGGAGTTCGGTCTGAGCAAGGAAAACGCTGAGGAGCTGATGAACTCTATCCTCGACGCTGCTCTGGTTCCTTCTAAGGGTACCGGTACTTATGACGCTGAAGGTAATGAGATTATCGAGAAGGGTGGCAAGATTATGGTGCTCATCGAGGCTGCTGCCGAGAAGGCTGCTAAGGATCTTGCTGCTGTTAACGAAGCACTCGACGCTCGTCTCGCTGACATTGAGGCCTTCCTGGCCACCACTTCTGGTGAGAAGACTCTCGATGCTACCATCAAGTACTGGATTGCCGACGCTCAGCTTGCCAAGCAGGCTGACCTCGACGATGTCATTGCTCAGCTGAAGGGTGAGAAGGATGGCGATCTGAAGAAGATTATCACCGACCTGCAGGCCGCTGATGCTGCCAATGCTGCCGACGTCGATAAGATTATGGCTTCTATCAATAAGGTTACTGGCATGTTCGCCGCTCTGCTGCCCGCAGCTGAGGGTGACATCGATAAGGACCTTGCTGCTTACGAGGCTGTGATGCAGGCTCTTGCCGACAAGATTCTCGCTATGGCCGACGTTGTCGACAACCTCGACGACAAGGTGATGGAGGCTGTGAACAAGAACCTCGGTCCTCAGATTCAGACCATGATTACCAGCATCAACCTGTTCGCTAACCAGCACATGGCTGAGCGCGACGAGCAGTACAAGCTGGCTCAGTTCGACGGCGAGAAGTGGATCTATCCGTTCGGATATGACAACTTCGACCACACTCTGACCTTCATGTACACTGTTGAGAGCGGTCTCTACAGCGACTACTGCGGTGACCCCACACTCTCTGAGGAGTCTTGGAACTATCCTTCCGGTCTGATCAAGCAGCTGAAGGGAATCTCTTCTGTTCGCGACCAGCAGTATCCTTACGACTACGACTTCTCTTACGATGAGGGTGGTTTCACTGGTTCTGCTTCTGACTTCGACTTCGTTGACGGTCGCTATCGTAGCTATGACGACTCTATCCTCGTTCGCGTCAGCCCGACAAATGCTGACCTGAGCAAGGCTGAGATCGCTCTGCTGAACAGCAAGGGTGAGGATATCATCGACGCCGGCCTGGTTGAGCTGGTTGATGTGAAGCCTTACACGCGTAACAGCTATATCGTCCGCAATGCTGAGTATTCTCCCGTTGACCAGCGCCAGTACACACGTGCCGCTGAGGGTAATGCTACCGGCCTCTGGGTTGTCAAGTTCAAGCTGAATGAGGCTCAGGTTGCTTCGCTTTGGAACAAGTATGCTTATGCTAAGACTACTAAGGACAACAAGGAACAGCTGACAGGTAATATTCTCTATGCTGTTGCTGTCAAGAACACCGACTTCTCGACTGAGGAGACCGCTGATGTTGATCGCTTCGTTGTTTCTGAGTATGACCTCGACCTCGGTACCGCTGAGCCCGAGCACGCTTGGGAGTTCTTCGTGAACGGGGAGACCATCGACGATATCCACAACCGTTACATCATGTCTGAGGAAGCTCCGAATGGTGAGACTGCTTGGACTGACGATCCCGAGAACTACACCTCTACCTTCCGCTACGAGCTGACATGGCATGGCATCAATTGTGATGACGAGGAGGAGCAGCCGGGTGAGGATCCCGAAACTCCTGTCGTTGTCGACAACACACATCCTGCTTACTACACGTATTGCTGGCACTGCTGGTGCCTGCCTGGTGGCGAAATCGACGACAACTGCGAGGATAAGGACTATGGTTACAAGCATCCCGCTTGGTCGAGCATCCTGTTCAAGGGTGACATGGACAACTACACTGACGTTGAGCAGAAGGGTGTGAACACCTGTGATCGTCACGGCCATACCTTCGCTGACGATGGTAAGCGCCAGATGAATGGTATTGACAACCGTCACATGAAGGAGTTCCTGCCCATCGAGTTCAACTATGAGATGGACGGTGCTATGTGGGCAAAGATCGACATCGAGTTCCCCGCTGTCAACAACTGCGGTGTACCCACTCCTATCCGTGGCTTCTTCGTAACGCTGGATAACCACTTCGCTATCGAGTCTCAGAACTCTGAGATCAACGCTTGGGCACAGTACATTTACAAGAATGTTGCTGCTTACAACTACGATCACCACAAGAAGAAGACTGAGGCTTCTGACGAGACCGACGCTGTTATCGACCGCAAGATCGTGCTGCAGCCCGGTAATAAGGGAACCATCTACATTAAGGACGCTGCTAACATCCTGAACGATGAGATCGTCGGTTTCCGTGTTCACGCCGTGAACCTCGACGGTACTCTGGTTGACCCGGATGGACGTGCATTCTATGTGAAGATTGGTAAGAAGACCACCAACCACAAGCTTTCGTTCAACATTACTGCTGACACTCAGGAGTCTTATGCTGTTCAGAATGCTGACGAGAATGGTGAGAACCCGATCGCTGCTTACAACGATCTGATGAAGTCTGAGGGTAGCTCTGACCGCTTCTTCAACCAGCCCGCTTACAACAGTTCCTTCGTTGACAGCCGTATTTATAAGGTAGTTTACACCTGGCGTGAGGGCAACCCGCTCATCCGTGGTCAGAAGGACTTCACCACTGCTTGGCAGCCCATCGCTGGTACCGGTAACGATCAGGAGTTCGACCTCGCTGGTGATATCGTGACCAAGGCTGTTGCTTACAGCGCTGCCCGTCAGGAGTATGAGAAGACTGGTATCTTCGCACCTGAGAACTTCTTCGACTTCTGGTATTCTGAGAATCCTGCTGCTGATATCGAGGACAACAAGGATAACAGCTGGAAGCAGTTTGCTACTGAGGACGATCCTAATACTGAGGAAGAAGAGTTTGAGACTCCGAACCAGAAGACTATGAGCATGCGTGCCGCTATCAAGGCTGGTGTTGCTAACCGCCTGATTGATGGTGAGACCTATAAGATCCGCATGACCATCCTCCGCAACGATGCTCAGACCGTCTGGTCTATCGTTAACACCTACGATATCGACATCACGAAGGATATGCCTACCGACCTGCCTTCTAAATTCTATGTGAAGGACGGCCAGCTGAAGAATGGTGCTTGGAAAGTCTACGTACGTCCTTACGCTGGTATTGACTTCGCTTCTGCCGATGAGGAGGGTGATGACGCTGGCAACGATCCCGCCCCCGAGGGTGAGACCGATCCTTGGGCTATCACATGGGGTGACTACGGTGTAACCGCTACTCCGAACAACTTCGCAAGCATCTTCGATGCCGATGAGTATACCGATGCTAATGATACAAAGCAGCCGACTAACCTCCACAACTATCGTTGGGCTATGGATGTACGTATGTACAACCTCGAGGGTATCTTCAATGGCCTCTACATCGACGAGATTGGTAATGATGGCAAGCCGACTGGCAATCAGACCATCGATCAGGACTACTACTTCATCTTCAAGCAGTCTGGTTCGTTCACTGCTGCTGAGGAAGCTATCAAGAAGGGTACTGCTGCTGAGAAGGCCGATGCTGCTGCTAAAGATCTTGACGCTATGGCTACGTTCGATACAGACTACGACCTCAGTAAGGTTAACCAGGGTAGTGCTAATGCTGACCTGACTCACGAGAAGGGTGCTTACACAATTCCTCTGATTCACTGGAGTCACCTCGGACAGAAGAAGGATGTCTATGGTGGTTATATCTACCGCGATATTTCTGCTACTCTGAATGCTGATGGTACTGCATTCCTGAGGCCCAGTCAGGAGAAGACAGGTAAGAAGGGTCTTGCTATCACTAACGATGACTATGAGATTGAGGCTGTTCCTCTGAAGCTCGGTGTGAAGCGCGATGGTGCTCAGGTTAAGGCTGAATATGTCTGTGCATTCAAAGATGCCATTAGCTTTGCTGATAACACTAAGCAGTACAAGCTTGGTGCAGATGGTAAGACTGTTGGCTTCGATTACAACGAGGATGTTATTGTTCCTGCAACCGAGGCTAAGTTTAAGCTGGCAAGTGTACTGTGGTATAACGCTGGTGGCGACTATGCTAAGCAGCAGGCTTACTTCAACACTCAGTTCAACGCTAACTGGACTGCAGATACGAAGGTAAATAACAAGACCGTTGAGGGTGTGGCTGGAACGCTTGCAGACTGGCTTAAGACTCCGTGGTGCTGGCTCGACCTTGCATCGCTGAACTTCAAGGCAACTGCTCCGAAGGACTTCAGAACTCAGGACTACTACAAGGCTCCGACGTTCACTGTCCAGGGTAAGCCATTCGATCCTGAGAAGAATGAACTCTCAGATATTGATGGTATCGGCATGGAGCGTATGGCTCGTAATGAGGGTCTGCCCGACTTCAAGGATAACATCACTGGTGAGTTCACCTTCGATATCTACGATATCTGGTTCCACAAGAAGCAAGTTAAGCTGTTCATTAAGGTGAACAAGCCTGAGAACACCACTTCTCGCCAGGCTCGCTAATCGAAGTGAATAGTAGTGACTAAAGTGGTCACAATCCTATAGGAATGGGGGCGCCCACTGCGGACGCCCCCTTTTTAAAAGAGGATAAATGCTAAGTAACGTAATATGAAGAAATTATTTGGTTTTCTGTTTGCTGCTGTTGCAGTCGTGCTGCTCTCCGTGTCGTGCCGTCACAAGGTTGTCCGCGACGAGTGCCGTGCATTGGTCGACGAGATTAATGATTCGGTTCTGATTGGTAAGGTCGATGGCACAAAAGTGAAGTTCGACATCAGCGAAGCTGTTTTCACGCATGGTGCCGTGATGTATGGCGACTCCGTCATCATCAACTATATTGGCGACCTGTCAATGAAGCGTGCTTTTGCTGAGACAGTCTTCCTCCTTGAGCGTAAGAGCCAGATCATCGAGATTCCACGCGACCCATCGAAGCGCGATACTACCGCTGAGTTGAAGGTGAAGCCTTTGGATTCAAAGGAGATGACTCAAAGGAAAGCTCAGGATGACCGCATGCTTAGGGCTGTCAAGAGGTTTGCAAAATGAAACAAATGAATGATTAATTAAATCTTATAAGGTATGAAAGCATTAAAAACATTACTGATTGGCATGCTGGCCTTTACGGCTACTGCAGCCTCCGCCCAGGTCTTCGAGGCTCAGGACGGCACTAAGTATGAGTTCCAGAAGCACTGGTTCTTCGACCTTGAGGGTGGAGTACAGTACACCCTGGGTGAGGCTAAGCTGCGCCGTCTGATTCGACCGAACGTGCAGGTGGCCATCGGTCGCCAGTTCAATCCGGTGATTGGTCTTCGCCTGCAGGTGAACGGCTGGCAGAGTCGCGGCTATTGGGATCTTGGTCTGCTCGACAAGCAGGGCAACATCTTCCCCGGCCACTATCCCGTCGGCTACACCTTCAAGTATGTAGCTCCCGGACTTGACCTGATGTTCGACATCACTAATCTTATTGGCGGTTACAACCCCACTCGCGTCTTCGGCCTGAAAGCCTTTGTCGGTGGCGGTGCTAACATTGGCTTCGATAATGACGAACTGAACCAGCACTTGAACAAGGACCGTGGAAACGGTCTTACGTTGCGCAACAACCCTGCCCCCAACACTACTGGCCACGGCTTTGAGTATGTTTGGGACGGCTCACAGGTGCTGCCTTTCGGCCGTGCCGGTCTGGAGGCTTCATTCCGCCTGAACAAGTGCATCAGTCTGCTTATCGAGGGTAACGCCAACATTCTCTCTGACAAGTACAATTCAAAGAAGACTGACAATGCTGACTGGTACTTCAACGCTTTGGCAGGTCTGCGCTTCAACCTTGGTAACACCTATACCAAGACGCTGCCCCCGCCTCCCGCACCCGAACCCGTTCCCGTTGTTGAGAAGAGCAATGAGCCCGACCCTGCCATCCTCGAGCTGCAGCGCCAGCTGAACGAGCTGAAGGCTAAGGAGGAAGTCGAGCCTCTGCGCCGCGACATCTTCTTCCTCATCAACAAGACTGACATTCGCGAGAGCGAAGCTCAGAAGGTGAAGGAGATTGCTCACTATCTGATTAAGTATCCGAAGGCTAAGGTTGTTGTCACCGGTTATGCTGACGCTGGTACTGGTAACGACAAGATCAACGACCGTCTGGCCGCAGGCCGTGCCGACGCCGTTGTGAAGTCTCTGCAGGAGCAGTATGGTATTGAGTCGAGCCGCATCACTTACGATTCTAAGGGTAGCCGTGTTCAGCCGTTCTCTGACAACGACATGAACCGTGTATCTATCTGCATCGCCGAGTAAACCGCGACTTTGAACGTAGTAAATAAGGAGATTACCGGGCACTTCGCCCGGTAATCTCTTTTATAGTTGCTAATCACACTTTTTATCCTACACTTCCTGCACTTCCTGCACCTTCGGTTTGTTCCACGGCGTGGAATAAATATAAACCGCCGCTTTTTGCCTGTAAAGCGCCGGCTTTCTGTTCAAGAACCGGCACCTTATCCTGCACCTAGGAATTTACTGTTAGGTGTATGAAGTGTAGGAAGTGCAGGTTGTTTTATTCTTACCCTTCACAACGCGCGCGGGAGCGTAAAAAAGGTGACAATTTCCTTGGTGCTTCCGTCGTTTTTCGTTACCTTTGCAGGCAGATGAAACGAATGATTTGTATTTTATGGTGTTTTATGCTTGCTGTAGGCGTGCTGCAGGCTTTGCCGCTTTCGCGCGATGCAGCCCGACAGCGGGCTGTAGACTTTTTGGTTGAGCGTCGTGCGGCGGCACGAGCTGCGGAACCTACACCCGAACCTACACTTGTTGAGACTGCTTCGCCTTGCAGCGGCCTTTACGTCTTTAATATCGGCAGCGACGAGGGTTTTATCCTTGTCAGCAGCGACGACCGCAGCGAGGCGGTGCTGGGTTATGCTGAGAGTGGAGTGTTCGATGCGGCTACGCTGCCTGATAATGCGCGGGCGTGGATATTGGGGCTGGCTGCGGAGAATGGGGCTGATGGGCTGAATGGGCAATTTGGGCTGAGTGAACGCGCGGCTATCCGCCCGCTGCTGAAGACGCAGTGGGCACAGAAGTGGCCCTACAACCGGTTATGCCCCAGCAGCTATGCGACGGGCTGTGTGGCAACGGCCATGGCGCAGGTAATGAAGTATTTCGAGTGGCCACAGGCGGAAACAACGGCTATTCCCGCCTATGATACTTACGCAGAGTTGCCGCCTACAGTGTTTGATTGGGGCAGCATGCTTAACGGCTACGGTGGCAACGAATCTACAGAGCAGCGGGTAGCAGTTGCCCAGCTGATGCAGTACTGCGGTCACGCCGTCCAGATGCACTATGGAAGCATGTCGAGTGCTTACCCCCAGCTGATTGCCGATGCCATGCACCGCTTCTTCGGTTACGACGGTGCTGCTCATATAGTCTATCGCTCTGATTTCGCCTTTGCCGACTGGCAGGCACTTGTCTGTGACGAACTGGAGGCTGGCCGCCCCGTCATCTACTATGGGAAGCGTTCGAGCATAGCCCATCAGTTTGTTTGCGACGGTTACGACGGCGAGGGCTTTTTCCACATCAACTGGGGGTGGGGCGGACTGAGCGACGGCTGGTTCCGGCTGGCAGTACTCAACCCCAAGAAGCCCGGAACGGGCGGCGGCTCCGGTTTCGACGGCTATACCATGAACCAGTCGGCTATCATTGGGCTGCAGCCTGAGCGTGGCGGTACGTCTTCTATACCGACGCCCCTGCTGACCTGTGAAGAGATACACGTGCTGAGTGCCACCCGTACGGAGCGCGACGATGCGAGTGGAACATTCCAGTTGCGCATTAGCCGGCCGATGATTAACCACAGCCGCGATACACTGAAGATGGGCATTGGCCTGGCCCTGATGCGCGACGGTGAACTGGTTGAGGCATCTGAGCTGGTGCAGGTAGCCCAAACCTTTGTGCCAGGCAGCTATATCAGCCGCGGTCTCGGCTATGACTACACCTTCGGCGGAGGGTTGACGGGCAGCTACCGCATTGTACCCGTCTGCACCATCAAGCAGGGCAAGACCACTGAGATTGTGCCTGCCCTGGCAGCCGATAGCCGTTATATAGACGTCGAGCTGACGGAGACGACGCTCACGGTCACCGAGCATCCACGGCGCGGTTTGGTGGTCGACGACATACAGTTCTGCCTGAAGGACGGCGTCATTGATGCCACCGCCACTATCAGCAACCACGGCGATGACTACGACGGACTGCTCTACCTGATGATCAGTGGCGTGCGCGCAGCCTATATGGGCGTGACCATAGCTGCCGGAGCTACCGACGAGGTGGTGTTCCGCTACCAGCCGAGATGGACGGAGCAGAAATACCAGATAGGCTATACCGGTGAAGAAAAGGTGTGGATTGCTGAGGGAACGGCCCGATACACGACGGCTAACACCGCCGGCACATTTGCCGTCTGGTACGCCGATGGGCGGCAGGAGCGTATAGCCATGACCGATGGTAGTGCTGTGGTGCCGCCTGAAGCGGTGGCTGTGGAATTCGACGCCGGCATCCCTGAGACCATTGTTCCCAATGGCAATCCCAACTGCTTCTACTACGCCAACAGTGTCAATGCAGCATTAGAAACGCTGCCGAACGTTGTGAAAGATAATTATGTGAAAGAGCTGAAGCTACACGACGGTTATGAATTCTATTGCCCGATGGCGTTCACGGCCGGGCATGTGGCGTATACGCGGACGTTTACCAGCGGTTACGACGGCAAGGGGGGCGGCTGGGATACGATGATTTTGCCTTTCGATGTGGAGAACGTCACGACTGGCGACGGACAGCAGATTGACTGGTTCCGCTCGCCGCAGGACAAGGGCAAGGACTTCTGGGTGATGACTTTCGGGGGCGGAAAAGGTACGGAACTGACGTTCAGCCATGCCCAGCAGATAGAGGCTAACCGGCCTTATCTGATTGCCGTGCCGGGTACGGCGTACGGCGCCCGCTCATTGCAGGGCTGTAGCGTGACCTTTGCTGCTGACCACGCCGTGGTCCAGGAAACGGCCCTTACCGCCGACGATGCTAGCGGGTACAGTTTTGTGGGGAGGTATGGGCAGGATGGACAGTCTGAGCTTGTTGGGCAGGAAGCTCAGGCGCAGTGGTGGCTGCTGAATGAAGAGGGTAGCCGGTTTAAGGGGGCGTTGCGGCGCGCTGCACCGTTCAGGGTTCTTCTGCGCGCACGGTGACTTGTTCTTCGTCCTCGTCGGGATTCTCTATTAAGTCTCCGCTGATGGTAAGACGCAGGAAGCGTGTCTTGGCGTTGCTGTAGACGCGGATGGACTTCTGGAAGTGTCCGGGCATGCGGCCATGGCTGTCGTAGGTGACAGTGATGACGGCTGGGTCGCCCGGCTCGATGCCGCCGTGAGGCCACTTCACACCGGTACAGCCGCAACTGGGTACTACAGACTCTAAATGAAGCGTTGTAGCACCGATATTGTGGAACACGAAATCGTAGCTTGTCAGCGTGTCGATGAAAACGTCGCCAAAGTCGTAGCTCAGGCTGTCGAACTTGATTTCGGCCTCGTCTTCGGTGACGGCAACCTTTTCCAAGACGGCCTTTTTACTCTCTTTGTTGCAGGAACCAAGTCCTGCTGCCACAAACAGCATGAGTGGCAATGCTAAATATGCTATCTTTTTCATTTTTCTTGGGCTAAATGGATACCATCAGGCTCGATGGTGATGAGGCGCCGGCGGTAGAGGTCGCCGACGGCCTGCTTGTAGGCTTTCTTGGAGACACCGAAACGGGCAGAGATGGCTTCGGCAGGGGAGTGGTCGCCGAGCGGGCAGAAGCCGTCGTTCTCGTAGAGATGGCGCAGCAGTACCTCGGCGAAGTCGAGGGCGCGCTGGCGGCCGGTGGTCTTCTGGTAGCGCTCTACCTTGGCGGTAGCCATCAGGCGATGGGTCTTCTCATCCTCCATGACGTAGACATAGTAGGTGTTGCCGCGCTCCATGCGCTGTTTCTGCTCACGGAAGGGGCAGAAGAGGTCCTTCTGCAGGCCCCAGCGGAGGAAGGCACCGTACTCGTTGGTCCAGGCGCACTCCATGTAGGCGAACTCGCCGACGGTGGCCAAGGGGCGCTCGGTGGTGGCGACGATGCGCTCGTCGTGGTCGAGATAGAGGAAGACTTCGAGCGTGTCGCCGATGTGCATGTCGGGGGTGACGTAGCGCTGGGGGAGGAGGATTTCGTCGTAGATTCCTGCCTGGGGGGCAGCGGCACCGCCGCTGCACAGCGAACCCTCGGGGGTGGGGGCGAGGTAGAGGCCGAAGTCTACGCGCTTGACGATGCGGAGGGTGTTGTATTTGCCGAGGGTGATCATGGGGCGGTGGGGGCTTCTGCGGGTTCTTCGGTAGGTTCTTCGGTGGGGGCTTCGGAGAGTGGCTGCTCGATGATGCCGTCGCGGAGGTGGATGGTACGGTCGGTGAGGGTGGCGAGCTGCTCGTCGTGGGTAACGATGACGAAGGTCTGGCCGAAACGGTCGCGGAGGTCGAAGAAGAGCTGGTGGAGCTCCTGCTTGTTATGCGTGTCGAGAGAGCCGGATGGCTCGTCGGCAAGGATGACGGCTGGGTTGTTGATGAGGGCGCGGGCCACGGCGATGCGTTGTTTCTCGCCGCCTGAGAGCTCGTTGGGCTTGTGGGTTGCACGGTCTGTGAGCTGCATGAACTGCAGCAGTTCCATGGCGCGCTCGCGGGCCTGCTTCTGTGAGGTGCCGGCGATGTAGGCAGGAATCATTATATTCTCTAAGGCGGTGAACTCGGGCAGCAGCTGGTGGAACTGGAAGACGAAGCCGAGGTGGCGGTTGCGGAAGTCGGCGAGGGCTTGCTGCGAGAGGGTGGTGGTGTCGATACTATCGACACATACGGAACCGGCATCGGGGCGGTCGAGGGTGCCGATGATCTGGAGCAGGGTGGTCTTGCCGGCGCCGGAAGGTCCGACGATGCTGACAATCTCGCCACGGTCGATGTGCAGGTCGATGCCCTTGAGCACCTGGAGCGAGCCGAAGCTCTTGGTAATGTTGCGGGTTGTGATCATTGCTTGTGAATTTGGCTGCAAAGGTAATAAAAAAATAGGAAATGAGAAATGGGAAATGAGTTTTTTTGCGTAACTTTGCACCCGAAATGAAGATACTGACTTCGTACTTCCCCATTACCGACCCCACGCTGATATTCTTCGTGGTGCTGCTCGTTATCCTGTTTGCCCCTATCATCATGGGCAAGCTGAGGATTCCGCACATCATCGGCATGGTGCTGGCGGGCGTCATCATGGGGCAGTACGGCCTGAACATCCTGGAGCGCGACAACTCGTTCGAGCTGTTCGGGCGCGTCGGTCTCTACTACATCATGTTCCTGGCCGGCTTGGAGATGGACAGGGAGGGCGTGAAGAAGAACAAGCAGCGGTTCCTCGTCTTCGGCCTGCTCACATGTCTGGTGCCCCTGGGGTTGACGTACCTGATGGCCATCACGATGCTGCACTACACGCCGGCGGCATCGTTCCTGCTGGGCTGTATCATGGCCTCGAACACGCTCATTGCCTATCCCATCATCAGCCGCTACGGCCTGCAGCGGCACCATTCGGTGGCGCTCTCTGTGGGGTCGTCGATAATCAGCCTGTTCTTGGCGCTGGTGATGATTGCCGGACTGGCGGGGAGCTACGGTAGCGGCACCGCTGCACAGCCGACAGCGGGGGGAGCTTGGCTGTTCTGGCTGCTGTTCGTGGTGAAGCTGGGGGCCTATATCGGGCTTATGGTGTGGCTCATCCCGCATCTGACGCGCTATTTCCTGCGCCGCTACAGTGATGCCGTGATGCAGTTCATCTTTGTCTTGGCCGTTATGTTCCTCAATGCTGCACTGACTGACTACATCGGTCTGGAAGGCATCTTCGGCGCTTTCTTCTCGGGACTCATCCTGAACAGGTACATCCCCCACGTGTCGCCGCTGATGAACCGTCTGGAGTTTACGGGGAATGCCCTGTTTATACCTTATTTCCTAATCGGTGTGGGCATGCTCATCAACGTACGCATGCTGCTGCAAGGCCCCTACGTGCTGTGGGTGATGCTGATGATTGCCTTCTTCGGCACCTTCGGCAAGGCAGTGGCAGCCTATCTGTCGAGCCTGCTGTTTCGGCTGCCGAAGCGCGACGGAAACATGATGTTCGGCCTGACGTCGGCTCACGCTGCCGGTGCCATCGCCATCGTCATGGTGGGCATGCGCTTGGAGGTGGGGCCGGGCGAGTACCTGACGAACGACAACATGCTGAACGGCGTGGTGCTGATGATTCTGGTCACCTGCATCATCTCGACGCTGATGACTGAGCACGCCTCGCAGCAGATTATCCTTTCGCAGTCAGTTGAGTCCCACAATACCCATCCTGCCCACAATGCCCATTCTGCCCACCACGAGAACATCCTCATCTGCGTAAAATATCCCGAGATAGCGCCGCAGCTGCTCAACCTCGCTCTGCTCGTGCGCAGCCAGCACCACCCGCAGGGACTGGTCGCCCTGAACGTGGTCTATGACGACCAGCACGCCACCACCAACCGTGAGGAGGGCTTGCGGCTGTTCGAACAGCTGCAACGGCAGGCCAGCGCCTCGGAGGTGCAGCTGCAGACGCAGGTGCGACTGGCCACCAACATTGCCAACGGCATTAAGCACGCCTTCCGCGAGACGGGCTGCTCGGAGGTTATCATGGGCATGCACGTACACACCTCGCAGAACGCGAAGTTCTGGGGCGACTTCATCCAGAGCCTTTACAATGGCCTGAACCGCCAGATTATGCTCTCGCGTTTTGTTCAGCCGCTGAACACACTGCGCCGCATCCGTGTGGCGGTGCCCAGCCGGGCTGAGTTTGAGCCGGGCTTCCACCGCTGGTTAGAGCGTCTGAGCCAATTGGCCGAACAACTGGACTGCCGCATACAGTTCCACGGGCGCGACGAGTCGCTGACGCTGATTGCCAAGTATATCAACGACAGCCACCCCTCCGTGCGGGCTGAGTTCACGCCTATGGGGCACTGGAACGAGCTGCCGCAGCTGGCCGCCCATATTGCCGACGACCACCTTTTCGTCGTCGTCACCGCCCGTCGCGGCACCATTTCTTATAAGAACGCTCTCGACCGCCTGCCCGACGAACTGCAGCAGTACTTCTCGGGCAAGAACCTGATGATTATCTTCCCCGACCAGTACGGCGACCAGAAGGAGGACAGCATGAGCTTCACCGAGGCCCAGCACCATGAGGAAAAGTCCATCTACGACACCGTACTGCGGTGGCTGCACCACCCGAGGGAAAGGCGTAAGTAATTTTTTTGGCACGGATTATACAGATTACACGGATTTTTTGTAATTTTGCAGCCGAAAAGTGATTTTTATAGGAAAAGCAAAATGAAAGTAGCAATTGTTGGCGCTTCGGGCGCCGTGGGCCAGGAGTTCCTGCGCCTGCTTGACGAGAGAAATTTCCCGATGGATGAACTGGTGCTGTTCGGCTCCGAACGTTCCGCCGGCCGGAAGTACACCTTCCGTGGCCAGGAACTGACGGTGAAGCTGCTCCAGAAGAATGACGACTTCAAGGACATCGACATCGCCTTCACGTCGGCCGGTGCCGGCACGTCGAAGGAGTTTGCCGAGACAATAACGAAATACGGCTGCGTGATGATCGACAACTCGTCGGCTTTCCGCATGGACGAGGATGTGCCCCTGGTGGTGCCCGAGTGCAACGCCGAGGACGCCCTGAACCGTCCGCGCGGCATCATCGCTAACCCCAACTGCACAACCATCATGATGGTCGTCGTGCTGCAGCCCTTAGAGCAGCTGAGTCATATCAAGCGCATCCACGTGGCCTCCTACCAGAGTGCTTCGGGTGCAGGTGCCGCCGCTATGCAGGAGCTGCAGCAGCAGTACAAGGAGATTGTGGAGACGGGCGAGGTGAAGACCATTAAGAAGTTCCCCCACCAGCTGGCCTACAATGTCATCCCGCAGATTGACGTGTTCCAGCCCAACGGCTACACGAAGGAGGAGATGAAGATGTATAACGAGACACGGAAGATCATGCATACCGACGCGAAGTGTTCGGCCATGTGCGTCCGCGTCAGTTCGCTGCGCTCGCACTCGGAGAGCGTATGGATTGAGACCGAGCGCCCGCTCACAGTCGAGGAGGCCCAGCAGGCCATTGCCCAGGCTCCCGGCTGCACGCTGGTCGACGACCCGTCGACGCTGACCTATCCGATGCCGCTCGACACCGCGGGCAAGGATGATGTCTTCGTTGGCCGTGTACGAAAGGACCTGACTGACGACTGCGGTCTGACCTTCTGGCTCTCGGGCGACCAAATCCGCAAGGGTGCCGCCCTGAATGCCGTGCAAATAGGCGAATACCTGATAAAAGTAGGAAACGTCAAATAAATAAAAGAAGCTTATGAAGAAAATCCTGTTGGCCGTAGTGGCCGTCATTGCAATGTGCGCTTGCTCGGGCGAGCGTGAGTATCTGAACTATCGCGGCATGTCGATGGGCATGTCGGCCAAGAGCATGGTCGACTCGCTGGAGTTGCAGGGGCTCGCCCTCGACACAGCGCACTCTACGGAGACCAGCTTCGTGCTGGCCGATACCATTGCCCGTAACTTTGTCGTGACCGTCTACCACCAGAACGACACCATCTCGGACATTCTGGAACAGTATACGGCCACGTATAATGACTCGACCTCGAACCTCTGGCAGGCCAAGCACGACGAGTTTGAGAAGGAGTTTGGTTGGCCCAACATGGGCAAGCACGGCGACCTGCACAAGGAGGCCACCTTTGAGAGCAAGAAGGGCACCGTCCTGCTGACACTGCTCAACACGTACTCGCCCACCGTCTCGGTGCGCTACTCAACGTCGACGACGAAAGACTAATACACAAAAAAGAAGCAAGCCCGAAAAGCTTGCTTCTTTTTTGTGTCGACACTTGGACTCGGTGCGTGTTATTTAATCTTAAAAAATTTCTTTTAATCTCTAAATGCCTAAAAATAAGGAGTTTTTGAGTGTTTGAGATTTAGAGCGATTTGTTAAGGTTTTGAAAAAGTCCCCCAAAAGTCCCCCAAAAATCCCCCAAAAATCCCCCAAGAAAAACCGCCCCATCCTCACGGACAGCAGCGGTCAGCAAAATTCATGGTGCAAAGGTACAAATTATTTTCGGAATTGTCGCGTTTTTCACTCAAAAAAAGGAAAAGGCAGTTGACAAGTCGCCCTTTCACCCGCGCGCGCGTTAGTCATTAAAAGGGTGTTGATTCAGTCAACACCCCTGGGCGTGAAAAGCGAAAGATAATCTGCAAATCCAAATTTGGTTCGGCTATCACGTGAGGGAATTTTTTCCCTCACGTACATCAGGGGAATTATTCCCTTATGTTGAAAATCAGTTAGGTCTCCCCCAAAAAGAAAGTGAGCTATCCTCACGGACGGCTCACCCCCAATGTAAATATGAAGTGAAACTAAAGTATTATGACCTTCCCGTCGCTGACGCTGACAAGCCCCAAGTCTTGCAGTTCGCGGCGTACGTCTCGCGCCTCTCGCGGGAATGTGCGAAGATGCCCGCAGAGGTACGTTTCAAAAACGCCCACGTCGGTCTCCTTGCGTCCATGGTGCTTTATGTACCATGTTACGCACTCTCGTAATTTCTCGTCGCTCATTGCTCTGGCTGTTTTGGCGGTCTGCCGATTCGTTTGGGTATGACCTTTTCGGTAAAAAAGTACTTTGTCTCGTCGGCTGTGCTTCTGATGATGTAACCCTCCCTGACGGCGACACTGAACGCCCATCGGCTCATGGCGGTTTTCCACTTGCTGGGGAAGATTGCGAAGCCTTTGGGGTAGCACTCGAAAAGCCCTATGATGGTCGGCTCGTCGTATGCCTCGGCCATACATTCAACTAAAAACCAATCTGAATCGTGCCAGAAATACAAGCTGATGATGTCCCGTAGCATTCTTTTTACGTCGGGGACGGAATAGCTCAGCTGCATCGAGATCTCGTCTGCCTTGCAGTCAATTAGTCGATTTCGCAGAATCATCTTGCTGCCTCCTTTCGTGCTGCAAAAATGATGCCACACAGGCGCGCGACGTGCCGCTGACGTTCACGCAGCATCGCCTCCACTGCCTTGCCTTCTCGCGGGTTCTCACGCCGTGCAGCCTCGATTTGTTTGATACACTGCGTGTTGTAGCCCTCCAGCCACTGGGGCGTGATTTGGTGTGCGTGACTGACGTTCACGTCAGGGACGAGCCGCAGTTCCTGAAATCTCCAGTCCGCTTCCTGCGGGGTGATGATTCGTTTCTCTTGTTCAATCATTGCTACAAATTTTTAGACAGTTCCTCGATAAATCTTTGATTCGATGGTTTTTGAGAACTCGACGTTGCTGGCGGCGATGTCCGCACGGGTTTTTGCCCAGGCTTCTACCATGCCGAGGCAATCTGCGGGCTCTGTTTTGCCTGCTCGTTTGCACACTGATTTCAGTTCTTCTTCCAGCCGTGCCGTCACGTCGCTCAGGGTGTCGGTGTCGCCGATGGAGATGTGACGGCTGGCTGATTCCAGCAACAGCAGATAGGAATCGTCCAGCCTGTAGCGGTCGGCAATACGCTCTGCGGCCTGCTGTTTCATGTCCTCGTACTTCTGCCCGCGCAGGGCTTTAACTTCGTTCTCTAATGCGGTTATCCGCTCAGTCAGTTCTTGTTCTAACATTTTACACAAATTTAAGTGAATAATTATTTGAATTTGATGCAAAGTTAGTGCTGATAGTACAGGAGTGCAAGGTTTTCTTTCGGAAAATGCAGAAAAAATCGAAAAGACATTGCAAAAGGGGCTGCAGGAGGGTGGGGGTTACTGTTTTGGGAATACCCTGGGTCGGCTTGGTCGGGGTGGGGTCAATTCGATTGGCCCCATAAACAAAGATAATTTGCGAAAAAAAATAAAAATTCAGGCGCAAGGTCAGTATGCCCCTGGCTTTTGTGCAAGGGGGGGGTGTAGGGGTGTAATTACGAAAAATCTTGAAACGCCCATTTCTTTTGCTTCTGAGCGTTAGTTTATTGCGGGTGGGTTCATTGTCAAGGAACATGACAAAACGCGCTCAGAAGGGCAGGAAACAGCCAAAATTAAAGCCCTACCGGTTGGGCAGGGCTGGGGGTGTTGGGTGTTGTCAGCTATTTGGAGTATCGTTCTATCAGTCTCTTAACCGACATCTTCTGCCATTCCCTGTTGTTCGGTGTGCGGAATCCTGCGCTATTGAGAATGCTTGCAAGTTGTTGGAGAGAGCCTTGGCGGTTCTCGATTACTGCCCATGCCTTCACGTTAGCATCGTTGTTGTCGGCTGCTTCCCTGCGTGCCTTTGCCATGCGCTCCCGATTCTCTGCCAGCTGCTTCTCGGCTTTCTTTGTCAGGTTGCCGTTCTTGTTCTTCCTGTAGAGCGGACTACCCAACTTAACACCATCCTTCTTCAACTGCTCTAACTTTGCCTTGGTGCGCTGGGAAATCATCTGGCGTTCCTTCGCGGCGAGTCCTGCGAAGATGGATAGAGTCAAAATGTCGGTGGTGTCCTGCTGTACGCACTCGAAAGGAATCTCCTTGTAAAGAGCGAATGTGTCTGCAGTGTCGCGGCTGATACGGTCAAGTTTCAGGACAAGCAGGGTAAGCCCTTCGCGCTTGCACTTGTCGATTGCCTCCCTGAGCAAGGGGCGGTTATCCATCGACTTTCCGCTGGCGTGTTCGTCTACGCCTCCGACATATTGTCCGTGCGCGTTTGCGTAACTGATAACTTCGGCGTGCTGCTGCTCGGTCGTCTGGCCGTCAGTTGAGACTCTGTAATAAGCGAAATACTTTTTCATACCTTTTGGAGTTTTATTGTTTACGCTGCAAAGGTAGTAAATAATTCCGTAACATATCTAATATGTCCGTATTATTTAAGTTACCGTAACGTATTTAAAGGGGTATTTAACTGATGTTAGCAAATACCCCCTTACTTCTTACAATGGCGGTTGCCATGCATTTATGATGTCCGTCACTTGCTCGCTGATGGCAAACCACGTCATTTGCTTTCTCCCTGCGAACACTTTGCCCATGTCTATTGCTGGTAGCGAAACCCCTCGGCATCCCATCCGTCCATTAAGAGCAATTTCTGAGCGCATCTTGTCCCAAAGGGCTTGCGCTTGTTCCTGTGTCATTAACTTGTCTCTCATACTGATTTACATAATAACTAACAATCGGCTTTTTGTTGGCTTTCTCTTTGGTTTCCCGAAGTGAACCGTGCCCAGCTGCCTGCGCTTGATTCCTTCGCAGATGATATGGGAAATTTCCCGCTGAGAAAGGCCGCACTGGGCGAGTATGTCAGCCAATGCCCAGCAGGGAATAATCTGCTGGGCGTGGTCGCGAAGTGCTTCAAATATCTCGTCATTCATACTCAAAATGGACACGGATGGTTTTCGTATACGATGAACCTGCCCAGAGCCTTCAACGAGACAATGAAGTCACACAGCTGCTTCTCATTGAAAAGCGCGGTCAGTTGCTTGCCGTCTGGGTCTTGCAGGGTAATGGCTGCACCTGCTTTTCCCTTCGTTTCTTTGCCTCCAGCCGCGACAATAGCGGTGGCGGTGCTGCTGATTGATACACTAACGTTGCCGTCGGTCGTGACGGACTTCTCGAAAAACTTTTTCTTTTTCATAATCTTTTTTGTTTAATGAATAATGTTGGTTAAAATGGTGCTGCCTCCTGCCTCTCCGTGAAGAAGTCCTCTGGCAGTTGTAAATTGTCGTAGATAGCCATATAGTCGAATGGCTGCGGAAAAGACTCGCCGAATTTGTATATAATCCGCGGTGCTGCAGCATCAGCCTTGGCCGATGGTGGCGGCGATGGTGGCGGCGGTGGGGTGGGTGCTGGCCTCGGTGTGGTGTACCTTATCCCGTAGTCGCTGCAGATTTTGAACAGCGTCCCGATGCTTATACGGCTCATTGTCCGACATTCTTTGTATTTCTTCCTGCTGCGACTCTCAGATGCTTCAGGGTGGAACTGAGAAAACCTGACAAACAAATCCTCGCCACTATCGCCGAACTGGCTGTGCAAGGCTGCGGCAATACCGCACCAATCGTTATAGTTGCCTGTCACGTCAATTCTATTTGCCTCTATCTTTCGCAGGCATTCAAAAACGTCTTCCTCGGTTGAGTTTCTTGGCGTTGTCAGTGTTGCAGAGGGGTGGCAAGTTAATAACTTAGGCTTTGCAAAATCGAATACTTCTGCATCTCGATTTATATAGGCTGCTTCGTCAATGGAAACAAAACGCGGGTGTGACTCGCCTTTTGCTTTGGCATCAAGATAAAGTCGAAAATTCCTAAACAACACTTTTTGCAGGGTTTGCCAGTAATCTTCGTGCCTGCGATGGTCGGCAATAGGAATAAGCGCATACACCCCACGACCACTTACTGACAGCGACGCGAAAGCGACAAAGGGGAACTTCGACAGAATCCGCTTGACTAACTGCCAGTCCTTCACGCCTGCATTGGGGACAAACCCAAGTTCACGCATTTTAGACTCGTACTCCGTCGGCTTGGTAGCGTCGATGTCTATTTGCATGATGTTGGTATGCTCAATTATGTCCTCCTTGTTGCCTCCTTTGGCAAAGAGTCCCCCAGGAGTACAAAGGGCGAGTTGCCTTTTCTCGTCTTTGTATTGCAAAAACAGTTGCTCACTTCTGGCGGGGTTAGTAGGATAGCAGTTTTGTGCTTCATCGTATATTTGTCGCAGGCGGGGGATCTGACTGCTGTAGTTGGTATAGCTCGTACCCCATTGAAGGAACTCTCCCAGCGAGACGACACGGCGGGTGTTCTCGTTCCTGCTCGTACTTATCCACGCCGACACCTTTTGTTGAAATATGTCTCTTTTCATTTATCGTCCTTTTTGGTGCAAAATTGTTTCTTGGTGTAAGGGTGCTAAGTGTTGGTGCAAAATGCAGGCAATATAATATATATATTGCACCTGCACTTTTTCACCTTGAACACATGGTGAAATTTCACCAAATTTGCACCTTTGCACTACCATCTTTAATATAATACTTTCCTTCTTCATTCACATCCAATATTTCAACGGCAAAAGCCTTTGCAATGTACCCCTTTGCTGTCCGTTCGCCAATGGTCTTTCCGTTTGACTTTTTCACGGTCTGGAGTAAATGCGTACAAATGTCGGTATATCTCATCGGCCGCTCGATAAAAGAGAACATTTCTCTCAGCCCTCCCAGGTCACCCCCATTGCAGCCAAGTCCAAGCTCTGAACTCTCGGTACTGTAGCATACGTGAACATGCTGGGTAAGGCCATCAATCTTGTCGAGTTTTGTGACGATAACGTTTGAAGCCCCAAACTGATATTTGTCTTTCCTGCTTTTCATCTCCTTGATGTAGCGGTATTCTTCACCACGCACTGACTTCCCTATCGCAAACGCGGAATCTATGAAATTATATATCATCTTACTGCCCGCAATGTCATCGTCGGTTATAGGTGTCTTTTCGTCTTTCTTGGGTGTATGCGCCACTATCAGGATGCTCCAGCCGTAACGTTTTTTCAACATCATAAGGCGTTTCATTAACTTGCCTGCATCTTCTGCACTTTCACCGTTGACTATCAGCCAGCTCAAATTGTCGATAATCACAGTGTCAACATTCAAAGAGTGACACATGCTCTCGATGCCCGATATAAAGTCCATGCCTTTCTCGTCGTCGAAATCGGGGTTAAAGTCGGCTCGGAGAAAATTGTCGGGAAATTCGTAAGGTACTCCATCCTGCGAGTATCGCGCGCCAAATTGAGCCTGAGACAGTTCTAAGTCCAGATAGATGACTTTCTTCTTCTGGGCGACGCACAAACCCGCTTGAACGGCTTCGATGCTTTTCCCGTTGCCTGATTTGGCATACAAACAACACAACTCCCCTTCCATCCAAATGTCCAAGAAAAGGGGCTTTGGTGCTGGCTTCGTAAGTGCCTCCCTTACAGCTTCCTTTGCGGGCTTTACGCAGAACATGCCCACTGCAACAGGCTGTTGTTTTTCCTGTTCAAGTTCTGATAAACTTTTTTGGACTGCCTCTGAAATTTCTTTGTCAGTGGTAGGTACTTTTTCCTCCGAATCCTTGGTACTTTCAGGAAAATTGTCTACCTTTGTGCCGGTGTTGTTAGAATCTGGAGAAAATCGATTTTCGGGGGTGGTGTCGAGGCCCGATGCTGCCCTATCTTTTTGTACCATAGTCAGCCCTCCATGTAATTTTTTACCACACTTTCTTTATAGAGTACGCGTCGCCCGGTGCGTACGCAGGAGATTTTGCCCTCCTTTGTCATCGCCCAAAGTGTCGGCTTGCTTATTCTTAATATCGCGCACACTTCTTCGCGGGTCAACATCTTCTCTGGCCGTGCTGCATTGCGGTCAGCCTGGAGGGCGTTAGTAACTTCGTCGCGCACTGTTCGGCGCAACCATTCCTCAAACACTGGCAGTACTTCAGCTGCCAAGGTAGTAATCATGTCCATCTTTTTCTCTTTAGATGGTTCAACGAAAATCCCAGTCCGCGAAAGCAGTCACTCCTGGTTTCATTGCCGCGATAGGTTACTGCTTATCCCTATCTTGGTTTTGACACCGCGAAATTAACCAAAAAAATAAAGCGGAATTAGATTGCGTAGTGATATAGTAATAAAAGTAATGATATAGTAATCGGAACAATAAAAAAGCACTCTATTTCAGAGTGCCGTTGTTTAAGTCGTTTAGTGTGTGTGTAAAAGTTCCTTCCCCTGCTATTTTAGGGTGTCGCTTCTTTATTTCCTTGTAGAGATTCTTTTTATCGCCTTTTATGTGAAAATAAAGTTTTTCATTATCCGTATATTTGTATGCTCTCCGTGCCCATCCTGCACAATCCAAAGAATCTCCGTCCTTGAAGAACTTTTCGCAATCCTCAGTACTTGTAAAAAGTTCTCTTACGTTAGTTGGGATGTCAGTTGTGGTCTCGTCGGGACAGATTTGTTCCTCTGGCCCTGCGGGGTTCTCAGGCGTTACGTACTTCTCGCAAACGCTGATAGCGTGTTCAAGTTCGATTTCTTTGATGATGATTAGTCTCTGAAGTTCTGTTAGCCGCATATTTATTGTATCATCGCCCAGATTCGCAGTTCTTCCTGCAAGTTTATCCACTTCGTCACTAAGTTGCCGTATTCCTAAGTCGTCAAGTCGTTTCAGGCGCAAAGGTATGCTGTCAAGACTTTTCAGTATATCATCCTCAACAACGTGCGGGTCAAGTTCCTGCACCTTTCGGCTCTCGATGTCCAGCTGCTCGTGAAGGTAGAGACTGCCCTTTTCTTCAAGTATCTTGTCGCCGTTCCGCAACCATCCGTTCCAGCTTATTAACGCCCAGTTCAATGTCTCAAAATAATTTCTTGTTTTCTTCATTCTCCTTCTTAACCCAATTAACTAAATCTCTCTCAAAAAATAACAATCGTTTCCCGATTTTCCTGTGAGGAATCTGCCGAGAAAACTGATAGAGTGTATTTACAGGTATTTTCAGGAGCGTCGCTGCTTCGTTAGAGTCCAAAAGCCTTGGCGGGAATATCCTGTCAAGAAGCTCGGCGTCCTTCTTTATCTGCTGAATGATGTTGTTTGCAACCAATTCGGCCAGCCGTTGTAATTCGTAATTCGTCATGCTCATGCCTCCTTTCTTATCTTGACTTCTTTAGCCTTCTTTATCTTCTCGTAAATAGACGATGCTCGCTCCGTCGTCTTTACTTTCAGGTAAGTCTCGTATGATTTCAGCGTAGCGTGACCTGAGACGGACATTATTTCGCGGTCGGTCAGCAGGCCAGACTTGTGCAGGCTTGTAATCAGACTGCGGCGGCTCGTGTGACACCCGACAAGCTCCCATCGGCGGCGTATCACTCGCCCCTGGTAGTCTCTCTTATAGAGCGTATCAGTACAGTCATGTTCGGCGGCATATTCGGCACACCGCTTGTAACGCTTGGATTCCTCGCCGTGCAGTTTCTCCCCAGCCTCAACACGTTTCTTGGTTTCCATAAACCACGCCTCTTTGTCGCGCTCTTTCCCTGCCAAAAGAGTTACCTCCCAGTTGTTGAGCGTCGGCACCGTGTCGGCCAGAACCTTGCAGGCGGCTTTTATTCCTCGGTTGATGGCATCGCGTTTCAGCTTCGGGAAGTTGTACGAGTACTTCTCGCAGATTTCAAAAACGCGCTCGTCCACTATAGGAACTTGCACCTCCGTGCCTGTCTTCTGCTGTCGTAGCATGATAACGGGAACACCATCCTCATTGACGGCAAAGTTCTCGCGCGTCAGGACGCTGTAATCGCTTACGCGCTGTCCTGAGAAATACCCAAGCATCCAAAGGTCGCGGCACTGCTCGATGTGTCCGTATAGCTTCAGGTTGTAAAGAGCATCAATCTCGGAATCGCTCAGGACAATCTCGGCGCGTTTCTCCTCGTCGCGCTGTTCGTGAGATTTCCAGACACGCAGGCTCGCGGCATTGCGATTGTAGCCGTCCTCGGCGGCAATGTTACAGAGCTTTCGGAAGTGGTTCACCTGCTGGCTGACTGTAGCCTCCATCAAGCCACTGCCCTTCAGGTAGGTAACGAATGCAGCGGAAGTCCTACGGTCAATGTCGTCGAAGGTCAGCTCCCGCGAACCAAGGAATCCCCCCAGATGATTCCCGAATGTACGCCACGCGGAAATGGAAGACTTTGAGTAACGCTCCTGCTTGCCGTGCAGAACCGAGCCGTCCACGATACCCGCAAGGAAATACTCGTAGTACTCCCATACCTGACGCAGGCGGTTCTTCTCGGCTTCCTGCTTGGCCTTGGCGGCATCTGCCACTCTCTTCTGGACTTCTTCCTTGGCCTTGATTGCGTCAAGGTTCACGACGCTGTTAATCAAGTCCTCCAGCTTGCCCTTATCGTCATTGCTGCAAGACTTCCTGCCGTCGAAGAAGTCCCTGATGATTCCCTCAACGAGTGCCGTCTTGTCCTGTACGCTTCTGCCCTCGTCGGTTGAATAATACTTCGCCAGTGCCTTTGCGCTCCCCTGGGACTTCACCCACGCAGCAACATCAACCTTGATACCGCTGTTCACCTTCCACTTCACGCCAAGAGAAGGACGGTTCACGTCAACGTATAACGCTGCCGTGCCGCTTGTCTTTTGTGACCTCAAATAAAACTTTGCCATAACTTATGAATTTTGCTGTTAATAAAAATCTGCTGCAAAGATAAGCATTATTTCTGAAACCTCCAAATCCAAAATCCCCCAAAAATCCCCCAAATTTAGGGTGTCGAGATTAAGGCAAAAAAGAAAGTGACTGAAAATCAGCCACTTATCTCTTGTGTCGACACTTGGACTCGAACCAAGGACCCCCACCATGTCAAGGTGATACTCTAACCAGCTGAGCTATGCCGACTTTCCTTTGCTTGTGCGCCTGACAGGACTCGAACCTGCACATCGTGAGATACCAGATCCTAAGTCTGGCGCGTCTACCAATTCCGCCACAGGCGCGACTTCGACGACGTCAATTCCATCGCGTTATTGGTTTTGCGGGTGCAAAGGTAATACTTTTCTTTTGATCTACCAAATTTATTTTGATAAAAGTTTGCGCGCAACCTCAATTATTGTGTCTTTGCCGCGTTGCAGGTGCTCGTCGCGCAAAGGTACATAAAGGTCGGGGACGATGCCGAACTCGGTAGGCTTGCCCTTGGCATCATACATCGGAACAGCCGAAAAACGCACAACCCAGCCGTTGGGCAGCGATGAACTGAAGGGCATGCCGGCGCCACCGCCGGTGACGTCGCCAATGACCCGTGCCATGGGCAGGGCCTTCATATACATCGTGAACTCGTTGGCGGCAGAGAAGACATGGTGGTTGGTGAGCACGATGACCGGCTTCTGCCACCGCAGGCTGGCAGCTGGGTCGAGATAGCGTGGCTCCATACCAGAGAAATCGCTGTGCCCAGGACCAGTCTTGTGCTGTATATATCCTACAAGCACGCGCTCGTTGGTAAAGCGCGAGGCTATCTTCTCGGCATTGGTTAGGTCGCCGCCGCCGTTTCCGCGTATATCAATGATAAGGCCCCGGCAGAGGATGAAGTAGCTGAGCACCTCAGTCAGGTTGCCGCTGCCGATGGGGTTGTTGAACGACTCGTAGCGTATATAACCGATGTTGTCGTCAAGAATCTTGTAGCGCATGCCCGCAGCAATGCGGTAGTCGGTGCCTAAATAGATGCGCTCCAGGGAGTCGCTGAAGTTTGCTGGGTAGTTCTCGTACCACTGCCAGTAGCGGGCCATGTCGTGGGCTGCCGTCAGGTTGACGTGGCCGTCGCGCAGTTCGCTGAGCATGGCGGCGAGCACCTCGAACAACTGGGTGTTTGACATCTTGTCGTTGATGCGCTGGGCGTATTTGTCGTGTGCCAGCTGCCAGTCGAGTCCGTACTCCTGCTTTTTAAAGTCGAGGAAGCAGTAGTGCTCGTCGATAATTTTCCAGAGAGCCTCGAAGTTGCCCATCGGCGTGTCGGGAAACTCCTCCTCGTCGATGCAGGAGGAGAGACAGCAGAATGTGAGCAGACAGGAGAGCAGGAGGACGAGCTTTTTCATGGGCGGTTGCTGATGGTGAAGTTGCGTACCACGCCAATCATCACGCGGTGGTGGTAGATGTGCGACTTCAGGTTGTTGACTTTTGCCTGCTGGTAGTCACCTAAGTAACCGATACGGAGGCTTAGCGAGCGGCTGAGGCTACAGTTGAGCGACAGCTGCTGGCGCAGGTTGGGCGACGAAATAAAGGTTGTGGGCAGGAGGTTGTGGTCATAGTCGCCACGCGAGAAGATTTCGTAGTACGACTGCCCATAGTTGGGACTGAACATCAGACCGACGAATGGCAGCTCCAGTTCGTAGCGGACCGACCACGGGTGCTTGAACAGCTGGAAGTCGTAGGTGGCAACACCCGAAGGCATGATACCAATCAAGGCACGTCCTTGGGCGGGATTGTTGGAGTTGCTGGTGTTGTAGATGAAACCGAGATTGGCTGCCGCCATGCCGCCTGCCTGCAGACGAAAGCGATTCAGCTGCCAGCTGTAATAGCGGCCAATGAAAAATGTGTAGTCACCCTGCAACTCGCTGACGGTTTCGGCGCGGTCTTCGGCCGACGTGAAGTTCAGTTCGTTCTGTATCATGGTCGACCATTGGCTTCCAGGCTGCTGGCGCTCAGAGGTTGTCAAGAATGTCATGCCCAGCCCGCGGAATTTCTCCTGCGACAAATAGGTGTCGAGGATGTTCGTGCCGCCTAATCCAAACTGATAGGTTGTGGTATAGTCGGTCTGCGCCCCTGCTGGGCTAAACGCTGAATGAAAGATGATGGATGATAGGCAGATTATCCACCATCTTGATACTCGGTTAAAAGTCTTCATCCGTGAACAGCCTGGTTTGTCGGGTTATCTCGTCGATGACCTGTTGTTCGCTCTTGCCGGCATCGGGGTCGAGGTCTTCTTCGGAGGAGTCTTCATCCTCGGCGGGCTCTACGGGTTCAGCCGGGAAACGGGTGGGCTCTAATTCAATGATGCTCTCAATCTGGTAGGTTGACAGGCGCTTGCCTTTGGCTTTGAAACCCTTGACGGCAATGAACTGCTCGACGTCGACTTCCTCAGATCCGCGGAACTCGTCGGTGCCGCCGTAGTTGACCTGAATGCGGGGGTAGAACTGGTCGCTGAGAAGGATGAGCTTCGACAGCGGATTGTCGCCCACGAAGTTCTGCTTGCGCTTTGCGGCCTCCATGACGAACCGCTTTACGTATGGGTAGCCCTGGTTGTCGGCATCCCAGAGGACGGCGCTCCACACCTTGTCGGGCTCGTATTTCTCGATGCGCAGGATGTTGGCCTCGTAATGGTTGTTGACGTCGAAGTTCGACAGATAGAAGTCGCCGTTGTCGAGGATGACCAATATCTGGTCGTCATCGAAGAACTCGCCTAACAGCCGTCCGTGCTCGTCGTAGTTCAGACGGTTGACGTCAGGGTCGTACCATACCTTGCGACCACCTAAGGTAGAGTGTCCGTGGCTCTTCAGTCCGATGCGATGTACGGAGTTTCGCGTCAGCAGGTTGCCTTTCGAGGCGCGGCCCTTGATCATCACCTCCGAGAAATCCTTGTCAATAAAGATTTTCTTCAGCTTCGGGTTGGGGTCGAGAGTCACCTTGATAATCTCGGCCTCGCCGTTGGGGTTGGCGGTGAAGTACATCACCTTCGAGCCGGGTGTGCCCTGTGTCAGGTCATACTCCTTGTCGCGCGTCATTGACGTGACGTTAAAACGCTTCATGTAGCAGGCACCCTTCTTGCCGTCGCGATAGACGACATTATAGATGGTGCGCGTATCGTTCTTCTTAAATACCTGCAGATAGAGCACGTTCTTGCCTACGAACAGCTTGTCGGCTACGCGTACTACCTTGTACTTGCCGTCGCGGTAGAAGATAATGATGTCGTCGATGTCGGAGCAGTTGCACACGTACTCGTCTTTCTTCAGACCTGTGCCGATGAAACCGTCCGAGCGGTTGATGTAGAGTTTCTGGTTGGCCTCGGCCACCTTCGTCGCCTCGATAGTGTCGAAGTTGCGAATCTCGGTCAGTCGCGGATGGTCCTTGCCGTACTTGTCCTTCAGGAACTGGAACCAGTCGGCGGTCACCTCCACGAGGTTCGCCAGGTCGCGGTCAATCTCATCGATTTCAGCCTTGATACGGGCCATCAGCTCGTCGGCCTTTTCCTTGTTGAACTTCAGGATGCGCTGCATCTTGATTTCCAGGAGTTTCAGGATATCGTCCTTTGTCACCTCGCGGACGAGGGTGGGGTAGTAGGGCGTCAGCCGCTCATCGATATGCTCGCAGACACGGTCGACGTTCGGGGCCTCCTCGAACTTCTTGTCCTTGTAGATGCGTTCCTCAATGAAAATCTTCTCCAGCGAGCAGAAGTGGTACTGCTCCAGCAGTTCGCCCTTGCGGATTTCCAGTTCCTGGCGTATCAGGTCCTTGGTGCGCTCAACGTTGTGGCGCAACACGTCGGAGATGGTTAGGAACTGTGGCTTCTGGTCGCTGATAACGCAGCAGTTGGGCGAGATGTTGATCTCGCAGTCGGTAAAGGCGTAGAGGGCGTCAATCGTCTTGTCCGACGATACACCGGGAGCCAGATGTACGAGAATCTCCACTTGAGCTGATGTCAGGTCGTCGACGCGGCGAGCCTTGATCTTGCCTTTCTCAATGGCCTTCTTGATGCTCTCGATGAGGCTCTCCACCGTCTTAGAGTAAGGCAGGTCGCGGATTACCAGCGTCTTCTGGTCGAGTTTCTCAATCTTGGCACGCACCTTCAGTACGCCGCCGCGCTGGCCGTCATTGTATTTGCTGACGTCTATCGAACCACCAGTCTGGAAATCGGGGTATAGTCGGAACTCCTGCCCATGCAGATAGCTGATGGCGGCGTCGCAGATTTCGCAGAAGTTGTGGGGCAGGATCTTCGAAGAGAGGCCCACGGCAATGCCCTCAGCACCCTGAGCGATGAGTAGTGGGAACTTCACGGGCAGCGTGATAGGCTCCTTGTTGCGGCCGTCATACGACAGCTGCCACTCCGTGGTCTTCGGGTTGAAGACGGTGTCCAAGGCAAACTTCGACAGGCGTGCCTCAATGTATCGGGGGGCGGCGGCGCGGTCGCCGGTCAGAATGTTGCCCCAGTTGCCCTGCGTGTCGATGAGCAGTTCCTTCTGTCCCAACTGCACCAGAGCATCGCCAATGGAGGCGTCGCCGTGGGGGTGAAACTGCATGGTGTGTCCCACGATGTTGGCCACCTTATTATATCTGCCGTCGTCCATGCGCTTCATGGAGTGCATGATGCGGCGCTGTACGGGCTTGAAGCCGTCCTCGATGTTGGGCACGGCACGTTCCAGTATCACATAGCTGGCATAGTCGAGGAACCAGTTCTGATACATCCCCGACAAGTGGTGTACTGCCGCGGCGTCGAACCGGTTAACGGGCTTATAGTCTGAGTGGGCCTCGGCGCTTCCTTGGCTATCTGGTGTTTCCGGGCTTTCCGGATTCTTTATTTCGTCATCCATATTTCGTTTTTAGTTATTTTCGCCAGCGCAAAATTACTAAAAAAAATTGGAAAGGTGGAAAAACATACATAATTTAACGAAAAAAAGCAAGTCACGAGGAAGTGACTTGCCTTTTGTAGGGACACCCGGGCTCGAACCGGGGACCTCTGCAATGTGACTGCAGCGCTCTAAACCAACTGGGCTATGCCCCTATGCTTTTTCTTTTGCGGATGCAAAGGTACAAAAAAGAAGTGAGAAGTGATGGGTAATAAGTGAAAAGTTGCCTCTGCTTATATATTTTTAACGTTTAACGACCGCCTCGAATTGCTTCGCGACGGCCGTTAAACTACTTTTTTACTTTCTAACTTTGTTCTGGAGCGTGGCACCCAGGAGTTTCATGTAGGTTTCGTACTGTTTGTCGTTCAGCACGTTGCGCATGTTGTGCGCGTCCTTCTGAATGGCTTTGTGGATGAGTGCGGGGCGCTCGAATCTCCTTGCTGTAGCAGCCGATACTAAATCTTCGTTCAAGTTGTCGCTGATCACTTTTACTGCTTCCATCTGATAGTCGGTCAGGTCCAGTGTGACGGCCAGCCGGCGTAGGTCGAATGTGATGCTGTAGTTGTCAACGTTCTTCACTGCAGTTGTCTTCTGTGTCTTTGCGTAACCAATGGTCATTACCATGGCGGCTACTACTGTAAAAATAATCTTTTTCATAATTTTGTTTTTTTATTGTTATCCTGATATGTTTGTTATCCTGTTTCTGTTCTTTTGACGCACCAGAAAGCGAAAGGTTTAAAAACGCCTAAACTTTTTTGCATTTTCAATTAAAATATGTACCTTTGCACACAATTTCGATAATAAATAAGTATTATGGCACAAGAAGATGTATTTAAGAAGATCGTAAGCCACTGCAAGGAATACGGCTTCGTGTTTCCGTCGAGTGAAATTTACGATGGTTTAGGCGCCGTCTACGATTATGGTCAGAACGGTGTGGAGTTGAAGAATAATATCAAGCAATACTGGTGGAAGGCCATGACGATGCTGCACGAGAACATCGTGGGTATCGACTCGGCCATCTTTATGCACCCCACGATATGGAAGGCTTCGGGACACGTCGACGCCTTCAACGACCCCCTCATCGACAACCGCGACTCGAAGAAACGCTATCGCGCAGATGTGCTCATCGAGGACCAGATTGCAAAGTACGACGAGAAAATCCAGAAGGAAGTCGAGAAAGCTCGCAAGCGTTTTAAGGATGCTTTCAACGAGGAGCAGTTCCTGGCCACCAGCGAGCGCGTGAAGGAAGCCAAGGAGAAACGCGACGCCCTCCACGCCCGCTACGCTGCCGCCATGCAGGGTCCCGACCTCGACGAGTTGAAGCAGATCATCCTCGACGAGGAGATTGTCTGTCCTATCAGTGGCACCCGCAACTGGACCGACGTGCGCCAGTTCAACCTGATGTTCGCCACCGAGATGGGCGCTTCGGCCGACGGCTCGATGAAGGTCTACCTGCGTCCTGAGACGGCTCAGGGCATCTTCGTCAACTACCTCAACGTGCAGAAGACTGGCCGCATGAAGATTCCCTTTGGCATCGCCCAGATTGGTAAGGCCTTCCGCAATGAGATTGTGGCTCGCCAGTTTATCTTCCGTATGCGCGAGTTCGAGCAGATGGAGATGCAGTTCTTCGTACAGCCCGGTACCGAGCTCGAGTGGTTCCCGAAGTGGAAGGAGACGCGTATGAAGTGGCATCAGGCCTTAGGCTTCGGGGCTGAGAACTACCGCTTCCACGACCACGACAAGCTGGCCCACTACGCCAATGCTGCCACCGACATCGAGTTCAAGATGCCGTTCGGCTTCAAGGAGGTGGAGGGTATCCACAGCCGCACCAACTTCGACCTGTCGCAGCACGAGAAGTTCTCAGGCAAGAGCATTAAGTACTTTGACCCGCAGACCAACGAGTCGTACACCCCGTATGTCATAGAGACCTCTATCGGCGTCGACCGTATGTTCCTCAGCATCATGTGCCACGCCTTCGCCGAGGAGAAGTTGGAGAATGGCGAGACGCGCACCGTGCTCCGTCTGCCCGCCGCCTTGGCTCCCGTCAAGTGCGCCGTCATGCCGCTTGTCAAGAAGGACGGACTGCCCGAGAAGGCCCGCGAGATTATCGACCAGCTTAAGTATCACTTTGCCTGCCAGTACGACGAGAAGGACTCCATCGGCAAGCGCTACCGTCGTCAGGATGCTATCGGTACTCCGTATTGCGTCACCGTCGACCACGACACGCTCAACGACGGTTGCGTTACCCTGCGTTTCCGCGACACCATGGAGCAGGAGCGTGTGCCCATCAGTGAGCTGAACGCCATCATTGAAGACAAGGTGAGCATCGCATCGCTATTGAAAAAACTGTAGAGAATGAATACCAGACAGCTATCTTGGTTCCTGATGTTGCTGCTGTTTGTAGGTGCAGCGGCTTCGTGCTCAGAGTCTGATGACGAAAGCACTGAAGAGTTCGGCAACTGGCAGGTACGTAACGATGCCTATTTCGCCACGCTCGAAGACTCGCTGAGCCGTGGTGGCTCGGCCTGGAAGAAGATCAAGACCTTCACCAAGGACGAAAAGACCTTGACAGCCAACACCGACTATATATATATTAAGGTGTTGGAGCAGGGCGGCGGCACCACAAGTCCGCTCTATACCGACTCTGTGCGCGTCAGCTATCGTGGACGCCTCATACCCAGTGCCAGCTACCCTCAAGGTTTTGTATTTGACGAGACATACGAAGGTAATTTCTCGCTGAAGACTACGGGTGTTGTCGACAATCAGCTCAGCAACTTCAGCGACGGGTTTGCCACCGCACTGCAGCACATGCACATTGGCGACCGTTGGTGTGTCTACATCCCGTATCAGTTGGGTTATGGCACATCCGACTATGCCCTGGTGCCAGCCTATAGCGTGATGATTTTCGATGTGGTTTTGCTCGACTATGTTACTGGCCGCGAGGCGTTGGAACCATGGAGTAGCCGCCTTATGTAATACCCTTTTTGAGTATTTTAATAAAAAAATTCCCGAATACCGTACAGTATTCGGGAATTTTTGCTATCTTTGCCGAAAACTTGGAACTATGCAGAAGTACGCGGACTATATTAAACGAATAGAGATTGACTCCCTGTGGAGCGGCAAGAAGCACATCGTGTGGGAACTGTCGCCCCGCGTGAACATCCTAAGTGGTATCAATGGGGTGGGCAAGAGTACGATATTAAATAAGGTAGTGAAGGGTCTGATAGCCGGTGGCGAGTTTCCCAGTCACATGCTGAAGGGCGTGAAACTCGACGTCGAACCCGAGGATGCCAAGTGGATACGCTACGACGTCATCCGTTCTCTCGACTCGCCGGTGCTCGACCTCGACACGATGGCTCATGTCGACACGCGCATCTCGTCGGCTCTCGACTTCCAGCTCTATCACCTGCAGCGCAAGTATCTCGACTATCAGGTGAACATCGGCAACCGCATCATCGAATGCCTGCAGCAGGGCGATGCTGAATCTGCCCAGCGGCTGTCACTGAAGAAGAAGCGCTTCCAAGATATCGTCGACGAGCTGTTTGTTGACACGGGCAAGAAGATTGTACGCACCGAGAACGAGATACGCTTTTCGCAGATTGGCGAGGTGCTCGTCCCTTATCAGCTGTCTTCGGGGGAGAAGCAGATGCTGGCCATCCTGCTCACCGTACTCGTCGAGGACGACCAGCACTACGTACTCTTCATGGACGAGCCTGAGGTGTCGCTCCACATCGAGTGGCAGAAGCGGCTCATCGACCTCTGTCTGGAGCTGAACCCCAACGTGCAGATAATCCTTACTACCCACTCGCCCGCCGTCGTCATGAATGGTTGGGTAGACAGCGTCACCGAGGTTACTGACATTACCTTGTGATTTTCGATTTACGGATTTTCGATTTGCGATTGAAATGAGTAATCGTCTGAAGGACAATATCAACAGCCGCTACTTCGAGGCCGCCAACGCCCTGAAGTCGAAGCAGGCACGGCGCAGGATTGTGGCCTACGTCGAGGCTTATGATGATATTTACTTCTGGCGCACGGTGCTCAGCGAGTTTGAGGACGACCACCAATACTTCGAGGTGATGCTGCCCTCGAAGGCCAACCTGACGCGGGGCAAGAAGTCGGTGCTGATGAATTTCCTCGAGGGCGAGCCGCTGGGGCGTGACATGATAGCCTGTGTCGATGCCGACTACGACTACCTCATTCAGGGCCGTACGGCGCAGTCGAAGAAGGTGCTGCAGAGCCCGTATGTCTTCCATACCTACGTCTATGCCATCGAGAACTTCCAGTGCTACGCTCCGTCGCTGCACAATGTCTGTGTGTCGGTGACGCTCAACGACCACCGCATCTTCGACTTCCGCGACTACTTCGCCCGCTACAGCGAGGCCATTTTCCCCTTGTTTGTCTGGTCAATCATGCTCTATCGCAACGGCAACTACCCGAAGTTTTCCATTTCCGACTTCAATCGCATTGCCGACCCCGGCGGCTTCAGCGTGCAGAATCCCGATGCCTCGTTGGCCAATGTGCGCCGCAAGGTGGGGGTGAAGATACGCGAGCTGCAGCGGTTGTTCCCCGATGCCAAGGACGAATACCTCGCGCTGAAGGACGAGATAAAAAACCTCGGCGTCACGCCGCAGACCACCTATTTATATATACAAGGCCATCATCTCTTCGACACCGTTGTGGCCCCCATCCTCTCGAAGGTCTGCAACCTGCTGCGCCAGGAGCGGCAGAACGAAATCTACCACGCCTCAGCCCACAAGACGCAGAAGCGCAACGAGCTGTCGTGCTACGAGAACTCGCTTCAGGATGTCAAGACCATGCTCAAGAAGAACAGCGGCTATATTTTGTCGGAACCTTTCCGCCGCCTGCAGGACGACGTGCGGCGATATTTGGCTCCTACCTCTTCATAATCTTTTTCTTGCCGTCGACGATATACACGCCCTGTTGCAGGGTGTCGAGGTGCTGGCCTTGCAGGTTGTAGATGGCTGCCGATGGCGACGCGTCATCTGATGCGTCCCTGACTGCGGTCGGTACGTCTTCGATGGCGTCGTATTCAGCCATCGCCTCGGCCATGCGGGCGTCGACGTCGGTAAGACGGTAGAGACCGTCGCTGTTAGCCGTCAGCCCTTCTATGGTGACAGGGCGCACCATCGGCGGCGCGCTGGGCGAGAGCAGCGTGCGCCCCTGCAGCTGACCGATGGCCTGATAGACCATATTGAGGGCGACGTAGTCCTCCGTGCCGTCGTTCCATTTCTCGAACACCAGCTTCGAGCCGATGGGCGTATGCAGTTCCAGCGCATTCTCCGTCTCGGGGTAGTTCAGACGCAGGGCAGCGCCGATGCTGGCAAGGTTGGAGTCGTGGCCGCAGAGGAACATGAACTTGCGGTCGCTCCGGCCCAGCTCCTCGCGGATGCGGCTCACCAGTGGGTAGGCCAGGTTGACGGCAGCGGCATGGCTGGTGAAGAGCAGTCCGTCGTAGACCGCTTTCACGCCGCAGATGGCGCGCCATTGCTCAGTGGTCAGCTCATGGCCGAAGGCGGTCATGCTTTCTGACTCGTAGCACTGTAGCACCAGCGCGTCGGCCACGCTGTTGGCCAGCGTGTAGCCGCCCGTCATCTTCGGCTCGCTGTCTTTCTCAATCTTCAGCTGTACGTCGTCGTACCAGAAGTGCGTCGTGTCGTTCTTCGCAGCGGGCGACTGTGCCATGTCGAGCACCTCCTCCATCAGCGTCAGCGTCGGCTGCTGGGCGGCCATCCATGCCTGGGGGCCGCCGTGCATCGCCTGTATCTCGGCAATCACCTGCTGGCGGTACGCGTCGTTCATCTTCGTGAACTGAGCTACGAAGACGGGATCCATCTTGTCCTCCTGCAGCTTATGCGTGATTTCTACATTGGCGAAGGGCAGGAAGCCGGCCGAGAAATACTTCGCCGTGGCAAACGTGCGCTGGCGCGAGTTGGCGTAGAACAGCACCTCGTCGCCCTCGGGGCGGTAGTTGTCGGGCAGCAGGCCCTCGCTGACCACCCACTGGCGGAAGAACTGTCCCATCTCAGTCTCCAGCACGCCGCCGCGCAGCGACAGCTGACTGCTGGGCGACGACCACTGGAACCACTCATGTGGCGTCACCCGCTGATAGGCAGCCCCGCCCGACGACAGCGGCGAGCGTATGTTGTGGCGGCTCATCACCACCACCTCCTTCAGTGCATACCGTGCCCGGAAGTCGTCCGAGCGTTTCGTCTGTGCCTCTGCTGCTGCGTTGCCTGCCGTCAGTATGACGGCGAGCATCCATAGTTTTATTGTCTGTTTCATTGTGAAAATCGGTAATTCGTCCTAGTTCTCCTTCCAGAAAGTGCGGGTGAAGAGCACGAGGACGGTCATGATTTCGAGACGGCCCATGAGCATCAGGAGGCAGAGGAGCCACTTGATGGCGTCGGGGAGAATCGACCACGACAGTTCGGGGCCGATCTTGGTGCCGAGCGAGGGGCCGACGTTGCTGACGCAGCTCAGTGCGATGGTCACCGAGTTGGTGTTGTCGACGCCGCCGACCATCATGGCCGTTGCCGTAAAAATCATCATGAAGATGGCCAGAACGAAGAAGGCGAACAGCGCCACAAGCTTCGACTGCGGAATGCTCTGGCCGTTGATGCGCACGGGCAGCACGGCGTTGGGGTGCAGAATCTGACGGAAGTTGTTGCGCACCACCTGCAGCAACATGTTGCCGCGAATGCACTTGAAGCCGCCGCTGGTGCTGCCGGCACAGGCTCCGAGGAACATGATGACACCCAGGATGACCCACGTGATGTGGGGCCAGAGTCCGACCTCGTCGTTGAACATGCCCGTAGTGGTCATGAACGATACCACCTGGAACAGGGCGTTGCGGAAGGCCTGTTCGAGCGGGTAGTCCATACGGGTGAGCAGCAGGTACATAATCCACAGCGTGGCCCCTACGACGACAGCGATGTAGAGTTTGAACTCAGAGTTCTTGAACAGCGCCGAGATGCGCAGCTTAAAGATGCTTATATATAATAAGGTGAAGTTAATGCCCGAGAGAAACTGGAACACGATGGCGATGTAGTCGATGGAGGCCAGGTTGAAGTGCTCCAGACCGTCGTTGTGGATGGAGAAGCCACCCGTGGCGGTGGTGGTCATCGAGTAGTTCAGGGCCTCGAACCAGTCCATGCCGACGGCCCAGAACGACAGGCCGCAGCCAATGGTCAGCAGCAGGTAGATCGACCAGATCCACTTGGCCGAGGTGCTCAGTCGCGGGTGCATCTTGGCCTTGATGGGGCCGGTGGCCTCGGCGGCAAACACCTTGACGCTGCCGCCAACGAGCGACGGCAGAATGGCGATGGTGAAGAAGACGATTCCCAGTCCGCCTATCCACTGCATGAGCGAGCGCCAGAAGAGGATGCCGTGGGGCAGGCACTCGACGTCGTCGAGGA
This sequence comes from uncultured Prevotellaceae bacterium, assembly GCA_902800435.1. The sequence continues at coordinate 74,993 of CADCEQ010000003.1, forward strand.
TGGTGGCGCCGGTAGTGGTAAAGCCCGACATCGTCTCGAAGAAGGCGTCGGTGAGGTTGGTGATGCTGCCGTGGATGAGGAAGGGCAGCATGCCGAACACCGAGAAGATGACCCAGACGGCGGTGACGACGACGTAGGCGTCGCGGCGGCTCAGCGTGTTCACGGCGCCGCGTCCGAGGAAGAGGAAGAGGAATCCGAATCCGAAGGTCAGCAGCATCGACAGCAGAAAGGCCAGCGCGTCGTCCTCATGATGGCTGAAGGCTACGGCCAGACACCAGCCCATGAACTGGGCTTCGACGAAGAGCAGCGAGCCGATGATCTTGTTTATGATGCGGAAGTTGACCATGTTCGGTGATGGGTGATAGGTGTTGGGTGTTAGAAGATGGAGGTCTTCTTGAAGTACTTCTCGAGTTGCTTGAGCTTCTGCTCGTGGCAGAAGACCATGACGGAGTCGCCGGCCTGAATCTGGGAGTTACCGCTGACGAGCAGGCCCTGGCCGTTGCGCACCAGTCCGCCGATGGTGACGCCGATAGGCAGTCCGAGGTCCTTTACCAGTCGCTTCGTCACCCGAGAGCCTTCGGAGGCCACAAACTCGGCCACCTCGCTGTCGACGAGCATCAGCGAGCGCAGGTTGCGCACGTCGGCGTCGAGCATCATCTGGTAGATGTGGCTGGCGGCCACCGTCTTCTTGTTGATGATGGTGCCGATGTCGAGGCTTTCGGCCATCGAGACGTAGTCGAGGTTCTCGACCATAGCCACCGTCTTGCGCACACCGAGCTTCTTGGCCGTCAGACAGGCCAGGATGTTGGTCTCGGCATTGCCGGTCAGGGCCACGAAGGCCTGCGTGCTGCGTATGCCCTCCTCCTCGAGCAGCCCCAGGTCGCGGCCGTCGCCGTGAATGACCATCGCGTCGCTCTCAGCCAGCAACTGGTTGAGCTTCTCGCAGCGCTCGGCCGACTTCTCGATAATTTTCACGTTCATATAGTCGGGAATGGTCAGCGCGGCGCGTACCGAGGTCTTGCCGCCGCCCATGATGATGACGTTCTTCACGTCGGTATAGTGCTCCTTGCCTACAATCTTGCGGATGTAGGGTATGTACTCCTTCGTGGTCATGAAGTAGGTAAGGTCGTTGAGCTTCAGCGTGTCGAGACCGCCGGGTATGATGGTCTCGCCGTCGCGCTTGATGGCCACTACGTGGTAGGGGTCTTCGGGGCCGCAGAGGTCCTTCAGCGGCTGGTTCAGAATCTCGCAGCCCTCGCGCAGCTTGATGCCCAGGAGGACGAGGGCGCCGTCGTGGACGTCCCAGCGCTGGCGCACCCACGACATCTTCAGACCGTTGGTGATGTCGGTAGCTGCCAGCACCTCGGGGTAGACCATCGAGTCGATGCCCATCTGCTGGAAGAACTTCTGGTTCTGGGCCGAGAGATACTCGTAGTTGTCGATGCGCGCCACCGTCTTCTTCGCGCCGAGGCCGTGGGCAATGACGCAGGCCGTGATGTTGGTGGTCTCCTCGGTGGTGACGCCGACGAAGAGGTCGGCCTTGTCGGCTCCGGCCTCCTTCAGCGCACCGATACTGGTGGGCAGCGCGTTGTAGGTCATCACGTCGTACTCGGCGACACCCTCCAAGCGCTCCTCGTTGTCGTCGATGAGCACGCAGCTCTGGTGCTCGCCCGACAGCAGTTTCGACAAATGGGTGCCCACGGCACCGGCTCCGACAATGACAATCTTCATGCTATTTACGATTTACGGATTTTCGATTTTCGATTTGATTCCCTCGGCATCGGTACCGCAGAGGTGGTGCAGCTCGGCGACGGTGCCGTGCTCCACGAAGTGGTCGGTGGGCAGTCCGAGGCGGGTGACGCGCGTCGTGTAGCCGTGGTCGGAGAGCCACTCCGTGACGGCAGAGCCAAGACCGCCGTCCCTGACGCCGTTCTCGACGGTGACGACGCGGCTGAACCTGCGGCCCACCTCGTGGAGGATGTCCTCGTCGAGGGGCTTCAGGAAGCGCATGTCGTACATGGCGGCTCCCGTCTCCTTGGCAGCCTTCAGGGCTTCGTTGCCGATGGGGCCTATGCTGAGCACGGCGACGTCGTTGCCGCTGAGCAGGCGTCGGCCCGTGCCTACCTTGACGGCCTCCAAGGGGCAGCGCCACTCCTTAAGCACGCCGCCGCCACGGGGGTAGCGTATGACGAACGGCCCCTGGTCGGGCAGCTGGGCGGTATACATCAGCCGGCGCAGCTCGTGCTCGTCCATCGGCGAGGCGATGGTCAGGTTGGGAACGGGTCGCAGGGCGGCCAGGTCGAAGGCGCCGTGGTGCGTGGGGCCGTCCTCGCCGACCAGTCCGGCTCGGTCGAAGCAGAAGACGACGTGCAGCCCGAGCAGGGCCACGTCGTGTATGATGTTGTCGTAGGCCCTCTGAGCGAAGGCCGAGTAGATGTTGCAGAAGGGGATGAGGCCGTCCTTGGCCATTCCGCCCGAGAAGGTGACGGCGTGCCCCTCGGCAATGCCCACGTCGAACGTGCGCTCGGGCATCTCCTTCATCATGATGTTCATCGAGCAGCCCGAGGGCATGGCCGGCGTCACGCCTACAATCTTCGGGTTCTGCTTGGCCAGCTCCAGCAGCGTATGTCCGAACACGTCCTGATACTTCTGGGGCTTGTCGGGGTTGTTGTCGACCAGCCGTTCGCCCGTGTCAGGGTTGAACTTGCCCGGCGCGTGCCAGGTGGTGACGTCCTTCTCGGCCGGTGCGTAGCCGTGACCTTTCTGCGTGTGGATATGCAGCAGCTTCGGCCCCTTCATGTCCTTGATTTCGCGGAGTATGCGCACCAGCTCCTTGACGTCGTGGCCGTCGGACGGTCCGAAGTAGCGGATGTTCATGCCCTCGAAGATGTTCTGCTGGTGGGAGAGGGCGCTCTTGATGGCGTTCGACAGGCGGATAAGTCCCTTCCGCCGGTCGTCGTTCATCATGCCCCTGCCGTGCAGCCACCGGCCGGCCTTGAAGCGCAGGCTGTTGTAGGTCTTGTTGGTGTTGAGGCCCAGCAGGTATTGCTTCATGCCGCCTACGGAGCGGTCGATCGACATGTTGTTGTCGTTGAGGATGATGAGCAGGTCGTTGGGCGACGACGAGACGTTGTTCAGTCCTTCAAAGGCCAGTCCGCCCGACATGGCACCGTCGCCGATGACGGCCACCACCTTGCGGTTCTCGCCCTGCCGCTTGGCTGCAACGGCCATACCGAGCGCTGCCGAGATGCTGTTCGAGGCGTGTCCGCAGGCAAACGAGTCGTACTCGCTCTCCTGTGGCGACGGGAACGGGCGTATGCCGCCCAGCTTGCGGTTGGTGGCGAACTGCTCGCGGCGCCCGGTCAGAATCTTGTGGCCGTAAGCCTGATGGCCGACGTCCCAGACGATGCGGTCGTTGGGTGTGTCGAAGACGTAGTGCAGGGCGACGGTCAGCTCCGTCACGCCGAGGCTCGAGGCCAGGTGTCCGGGGTTCACCGACAGCTCCCTGACAATGTCCTGCCGAAGCTCGTCGCAGACCTTCGGCAAATCGTCGACAGGCAGGCGACGGAGGTCTGACGGATAGTCAATACTTCTGAGTAGCCCTAATGTTTGTTCTTCCATTTGGGTGCAAAGTTACACAAAAAAATCTGATACACCATACTTTTATGCAAGATTTATTCTTTCCCGCCGCTTTCCCGACGTTCTTTCAGGGCAAGGAGTGTAAAGAAAATAGTCAAAAAAAACGTCAGTTGGGAGGATGATTCTGGAAACGGAATGGGGCGAAAAAGGGCTCTGCGGAGGCTGGAAAAGCGCGTGGGGCGGCCTGAGAATGCTAACCCGGCGGGTTGGTCGGAGCAAACCGCCGGGTTAGTGCCGCCAACCGGCCGGTTTGACGGCGCCAAAAAGGGGGCTTGGCGGCGCTATTCAGGGGCGTTTTGAGGGGGTGACGCCAGACGGTTTTGGCGTAGACGGGTGGTAATCAAGCGGTTGGCTTATGGGCCAAAACTCGCGTATTTGCGGCCAACAGGGCGGTTGCTGGCTGCCACGCGAGTATGGCGAGGCGGTTTGTCAAGGTTTTTACGGTTTTTTGCGCAGAAAAACTTGCTGATATGGCGGAATTTTTGTACTTTTGCACCCTGTATGAAATACGGAGTAATAGGAACAGGAGCCATTGGCGGCTACTACGGCGCCAAGCTGGCACGGGCAGGACAGGAGGTGCACTTCCTGCTGCACAAAGACTATGAGTACGTGAAGGCGAACGGCCTGCAGGTGGACTCCTGCGACGGCTCGTTCCACATCGAGGCTAACGCCTACGCCCGGACGGAGGACATGCCGCCGTGCGACGTCGTGCTGGTGTGCATCAAGTCGGTGAACAACCACCTGCTGAAGTCGCTGCTGCCGCCGCTGCTGCATGACAACACGCTCGTGGTGATGATTCAGAACGGCATTGGCGTTGAGCAGGATGTGCAGCTGATGTTCCCCCAAGTGCAGCTCTGTGCCGGACTGGCCTTTATCTGTTCGGCAAAGACCGAGCCGGGGCGCGTCAGCCACCAATGCTACGGCAGCATCAACCTGGCCAACTACTCGTGTCGCGACGAGGCGCTGTTCGAGGCTGTGGTCAGCGACTTCCGCAAGGCCGACATCCAGACGGGCGAGGTGGAGTATCACGAGGCACGCTGGAAGAAGGCCGTGTGGAACATGCCCTTCAACGGCATGACCGTAGCCCTGCACACGCAGACCGACCTGCTGCTGAAGAATCCCTCGACGCGCCAGCTTATCCGCGACCAGATGATGGAGGTGGTCGGAGCGTCGCGTGCCTTGGGCGTGAGCGGTGTCGACGAGGCGTTTGTCGAGAAGATGATCCAGATGACCGACGAGATGACGCCCTACTCGCCGTCGATGCGACTGGACTACGACTTCCACCGTCCGATGGAGATACATTATCTTTATACGCGCCCGATAGAGATAGCCCGCGAGGCCGGTTTCCGCATGCCGAAACTGGAAATGTTGGAAGCCGAGCTAAAATTCTTGGAGAAAAACTTGTAGATTACATAAAAACTTCATATATTTGCAGTCGCTAACCTGAAATGTATGAAGTACATACTGCTGCCCGATGACAAACAGCGACGTTTATCGTTCCATTTAGCAATGGAGGAGTATGTGGCCCGCCGTCTCGACGAGCCCGACTACTTCTTTACATGGCAGGTGGAGCCGACGGTCATCTGCGGGCGCAATCAGGTATTGGAGAACGAGGTGAACCTCGACTACTGCCGCGAGCACGGCATCGAGGTGTTCCGTCGGAAGAGCGGCGGCGGCTGCGTCTATGCCGACCGCGACAACCTGATGCTGTCGTTCGTCACCGCCGAGCAGAACGTGAACTTCGCCTTCAACCGCTTTGTCAACATGATTCTGCTGGTGCTGAGGAAGATGGGCGTCGAGGCCACGGGCACCAGTCATAACGACATCATGATAGGCGACAGAAAGGTCTGCGGTACGGCTTGCAGGACTACGCCCCAAGGGTGCATCGTACACAGCACGCTGCTCTACGACACCAACATGGACAACATGCTGCAGGCCATCACGCCGAGCCGCGAGAAGCTGCAGGCGAAGGGCATCGAGAGCGTGCGCCAGCGCATCACCTTATTAAAAGAATATACACAGCTGACCCTTGATGAGGTGAAGTCGCTCGTCCGCGAGACGCTCTGCAGCGGCGAGCGCATGCTGACGGCAGCCGACGTTGTCGGGATAGAGGCATTGGAGAAGAACTATCAATTAACATAAGACTATGGCAATAAAACAAGAGTTAGAGAAACAGAAAGAAAAGCGGACGTGTCTGTATGAGAACCACATTGCCGAGGGTGCCTTCCTGGCTCCGTTTGCAGGCTTTGTGATGCCTATACAGTACAAGAACATCCAGCTGGAGCACCTGGCTGTGCGCAACAACTGCGGACTGTTCGACGTCTCGCACATGGGCGAGGTGACCGTGAAGGGCAAGGATGCCGAGCGCTACGTGAACCACATCTTCACGAACGACGTGACGGGCATGCCCGTGGGCAAGATCATTTACGGCATGATGTGCTACGACAACGGCGGCACGGTCGACGACCTGCTGGTCTACAAGCTCGGCGAGCAGGACTTCTTCCTCGTCATCAACGCCGCCAACATCGACAAGGACTGGGCGTGGATGCAGGAGCATGCTGCAGGATTCGACATCGACCTGCAGAACCAGAGCGACCTATATGGTCAGATAGCCATTCAGGGACCAGAGTCGGAGCACATCGTCGAGACAGTGCTCGGGCTGGCTTGCTCTGACCTGGTGTTCTATACCAGCAAGGTCATTGGCGACGTCATCATCAGCCGCACAGGCTATACCGGCGAGGACGGCTTCGAAATCTATGCCTCGCACGACTACATCCGCGAGAGCTGGGAGAAGCTGATTGCCGCCAAGGTGCAGCCCTGCGGACTGGGCTGCCGCGACACGCTGCGCTTCGAGGTGGGACTGCCGCTCTACGGCGACGAACTCTCTGAGGACATCACGCCCGTGATGGCCGGTCTGACGATGTTCGTCAAGTTCGACAAGCCGGAGTTCATCGGCCGCGAGGCCCTGCTGAAGCAGAAGACCGAGGGCGTTAGCCGCAAGCTCGTCGGCATCGAACTGCACGACAAGGCTATCCCCCGTCACGGCTACACCGTACTCAACATGGACGGCGAGCCCATCGGCGAGGTGACTACGGGCTACCACACCATCTCTACCGACAAGAGCGTCTGCATGGCACTCGTCGACACGGCCTACGCCGCCCTCGGCACCGACGTGCAGATACAGATTCGCAAGAAGACGTTCCCCGGAACGGTTGTCAAGAAGCAATTCTATAACAAAAGCTATAAAAAATGAGTAAGGTAATCGAAGGACTCTACTACTCGGAGTCGCACGAATATGTAAGAGTAGAAGGTGAGTATGGCTACGTTGGTATTACCGACTATGCCCAGAACGCATTAGGCAACGTGGTGTATGTCGACATGCCCGACGTTGACGACGAGGTGACGGCCGGCGAGGAGTTTGGCGCCGTGGAGAGCGTGAAGGCTGCCTCCGACCTGATTTCGCCCGTCAGCGGCACCGTCGCTGAGGTGAACGAGGCCCTCGACGACCAGCCTGAGCTGGTGAACCAGGATGCCTACGAGAACTGGATTATCAAGGTGGAGATGAGCGACAAGGCAGAGCTTGACAACCTGATGGACGCCAAGGCCTACGAAGAATTCTGCGCGAAATGACCTATAAGTATTTCCCCCATACCGAGGAAGACCTGCAGGCGATGCTCTCAACCGTAGGCATCGATTCTCTCGATGCCTTATACCCCCAGATTCCCGAAGACATCCGCTTCCGCGGCGACTATAAGCTGCCGTCGGAGATGAGCGAACTGGAGGTGCGCCAGCTCTTCGAGAAACTCGGCCAGCAGAACAAGCCGCTCGTGTGCTTCGCCGGTGGCGGCGTCTACGACCACTACACGCCGTCGGTCATTCCCAATCTGCTGCAGCGCTCGGAGCTGCTGACCTCGTACACGCCGTATCAGGCCGAGATCTCGCAGGGCACGCTGCACTATATCTTTGAGTATCAGTCGATGATGGCCGAGCTGACGGGCATGGACATCTCGAACGCCTCGATGTATGACGGTACGACCGCTACGGCCGAGGCCATGATGATGGCTGTGGCCGCCGGAAAGAAGCAGCGCAAGGTGCTCGTCTCTGAAACCATCGACCCCAAGACGCTTGCCGTCGTCAAGACCTACGCCCACTTCCACGACATCGAACTGGAGATGGTTGCTGCCGTCGACGGCGTCACCTCGAAGGAGAGCCTTGAGGCGCTGCTGGCACAGGGCGGCGTGGCCGGTGTGGTGGTCCAGCAGCCCAACTACTTCGGCATCGTCGAGGACTACAGCGGGTTTGCCGACCTCTGTCATCAACAGAAGGCACTCCTGATTATGAACAGCGTGGCCGCCGACCTTGCCGTGCTGAAGACGCCGGGCGAGTGGGGGGCTGACATTGCCGTGGGCGACGGCCAGTCGCTGGGCATTCCCATGCAGTGGGGTGGCCCGTACGTTGGCTACATGTGCTGCACGGAAAAGCTCATCCGCAAGATGCCGGGCCGCATCGTCGGCAAGACGGTCGACAACCGCGGACAGCGCGCCTTCGTACTGACGCTCCAGGCCCGCGAACAGCACATCCGTCGGCAGAAGGCCACGTCGAACATCTGCTCGAATCAGTCGCTGATGGCGTTGTGGGTGACGGTCTACATGTCGCTCATGGGTAAGCAGGGACTGAAGGAGGCTGCCGAGCTGAGCTATGCCGGTGCCCACTATCTCTGCGACGAACTGCTGAAGACGGGACGTTTCTCACTGGTATATGACAAGCCGTTCTTCAACGAGTTCTACGTCAACTATGACGGCGATGCCGATGCGCTCTGCCAGCGTTTCACCGATGCCGGTTTCCTTGGTGGTGTCCGTCTTGGCCGTGGCTTCCTCTTTGCCGTCACCGAGAAGCGTTCGAAAGAAGAAATTGATAACCTTGTAAAGATTGCTGCCCTATGAACAACCGACTTTATGGAAACTTGATTTTTGAACTGTCGCAAGAGGGTCGCAAAGGTTACAGTCTGCCCAAGAACCGCTTCGGCGATTACAAGGTGCCGCAGGAACTGCGCCGACAGAGCGACGCCGAACTGCCCGAATGCGACGAGATGACCGTGGTGCGCCACTATACCAACCTTTCTAATAATAACTTTGGCGTTGACACGGGCTTCTATCCCCTCGGCTCCTGCACAATGAAGTACAATCCGAAAATCAACGAGGAGATGGCCGCCCTGCCGCAGTTCCAGAATCTGCATCCGCTGCAGCCCGCCGAGACGGTAATGGGTGCCCAGGCAGTTGTCACGCTGTTAGAGCGTTCGCTTTGTGCATTGACGGGCTTGGCTCACTTCACTTTCAAGCCTTACGCAGGTGCTCACGGTGAGTTGACGGGACTGATGGTCATCGACAACTACCACCGTTCGCGTGGCGACTTTCAACGCAAGAAGGTGATTGTTCCTGACAGTGCCCACGGCACGAACCCGGCCTCAGCAGCCGTCTGTGGCCTGGAGATTGTCGAGGTGAAGTCGCAGGCCGACGGCACCGTTGACCTCGACGACCTCCACCGCATGTGTTCTCTATGCGGCGATCGCATCGCCGCCATGATGATGACGAACCCCAACACCCTCGGCCTCTTCGAGACCCATATCCCGGAGATTGCCGCACTCATCCACGACTGTGGCGGACTGATGTACTACGACGGTGCCAACCTGAACCCGATGCTCGGCGTCTGCCGTCCCGGCGACATGGGCTTCGACGTGATGCACATCAATCTGCACAAGACTTTCTCAACGCCTCATGGCGGCGGCGGTCCCGGTGCCGGTCCTGTCGGCGTGCGCGAGGGCTTGGAGATGTTCTTCCCGGAGGTGTCGCCTTATCACGGAAACTTCGCTGTGGCCATCCGTGCCTACGCCTACATCCTCTCCTTGGGACGTGAGCACGTGAAGGAGGTCGGCTCTCTGGCTACGCTCAATGCCAACTACATCAAGGAGTCGCTGAAAGATGTCTACGAGCTGCCCATCGACACGACCTGCTGCCATGAGTTCGTCTTCGACGGACTGAAGGACAAGAGCACGGGCGTTACGACGATGGACGTGGCGAAGCGTCTGCTCGACTACGGCTACCACGCCCCGACCATCTACTTCCCCCTGCTGTTCCACGAGAGCCTGATGATTGAGCCGACGGAGAACGAGTCGAAGGAGACGCTCGACGGCTTCATTGCCGTGATGCGGAAGATTGCCGAGGAGGCCAAGACCGACCCCGACCTGGTGAAGTCGGCTCCGCACAACACCCCCATCGGGCGCGTCGACGACGTGCTGGCCGCCAAGCATCCGATAACTACTTATAAGCAACTGAAGAATGACACAAACTGATCTTATCATCATCGGCGCGGGGCCTGGAGGCTACCGCGCCGCTGAATATGCTGCGAAGCAGGGACTGAAGGTCACCATCTTCGAGGACGGCGAGGTAGGCGGCACCTGTCTGAACGTTGGCTGCATACCGACGAAGACCTATGTCCACTCTGCCACTTTCGATGAAGCCCGCCAGCGCATGGCCCAGGTCATCCCCCAACTCCGTGCAGGTGTTGAAGGCATCCTCTCGCATCCGAACATCACCCTCGTCCGCAGCCGCGCCCAGTTCGTCGACGCCCACACCGTCTGTCCCCTATGCGGCGACAGTGTCGCCGCCAAAAACATCATCATCGCCACCGGCTCTGAGACGAAGTGGCTCCCCCTGCCCGACATCAGCGACCCGCGCGTCGTCGACAGTACCGGCCTGCTCCAGTTAAACACCCTGCCCAAGCGCCTCGCCGTCATCGGCGCCGGTGTCATCGGCATGGAGTTTGCCTCCGTCTTCCACCGCTTCGGTTCCGAGGTCACGGTCATTGAGTACCTGAAGGAGTGCCTGCCCGCCCTCGACAGCGATATTGCCAAGCGCCTGCGCAAGCTGATGGAGAAGCAGGGCATCACGTTCAAGATGAAGACCGCCGTACAGTCGCTTGCCGACATCGACGCCGACGTCATCCTGATGGCCACCGGCCGCAAACCGCGTGTTCAGGCTGACTTCATAAAGGCCGGCTTTGAGTACGATGAGCGCATGGGCATTAAGGTGGATGATAACTTCGAGACGTCGGTGAAGGGCCTCTACGCCATTGGCGACGTCAACGGTCGCCAGATGCTGGCCCATGCCGCCGAGATGCAGGCCGTCCGTGCCGTTAACCACATCCTTGGCAAGCAGGACAACATCCGCTTCGACATCATGCCCGCCGCCATCTTCACTACCCCCGAGGCCGCCTGCGTCGGTCCCGCCGAAGACCAGTTGAAGGCACTGGGCATCGCCTACGAGTGCAAGAAGTCCTTCTGGCGTGCCAACGGCAAAGCAATGGCGATGAATGAGACTGAGGGCATGTTGAAGCTCTTCGTCTCCCCTCCCTCGCAGGGAGGGGCTGGGGGAGAGTCTCTCATCCTCGGCTGTCACGCCTACGGTGCCCATGCTGCCGACATCGTCCAGGAGGTCTCCGTACTAATATGTCGCGAAACCACCCTTGGGCAGCTCCGCGACATGATACATATTCACCCCACGCTCTCAGAGATTCTGAAGGCGGCGGCTGAGTAGCTACAGCAGACCGCTGTCAATCAGCGTCCGCAACTGTTGAATGCCCTGATGGTTAATGTCCAAGGCTTCCACCTCGGAGAGATACCTCAGGGCTTTTTCTGTGTCGCCCAGTCCCAAGTAGCCGAGGGCGAGCATATACTTGCAGTGGATGAGGTTCTTCGTGTCGAGGCTGTCCTCCCAGATGAGCAGGTCGGGCAGCGAGACGGCGAAGTAGTCCATCGTGACGTGGTCGAAGATGTGCTGCTTGCCGTAGTTGACGAGTTTGTGGAAGAGGCTTCGCGCCTTGTCCTCCTGTCCTAACTTGCGGTAGCAGAGGCCGGCGTAGAATATCTTGTCGGGCTTGGCGTCGTTATAGTACATGGCGGCGGCAGGCTCCGTCGGCCCGGCGGTTCCCTCCTCATAACGCCCGAGGAAATAAAGGAAGTCATTGTCCTGAGCACCATAGAGCTTTCCCTCGCCAAGATGAGGCGGATAGACAAGACACTCCTCCAACAGCTTAGTGGCTTTATCCACAGCAGAACTATCTACTCCCCTCTCTTTGGGAGAGGGGCCGGGGGTGAGGCTTTTCTTCGCAAGCTCCACCCTGCATATCTGGTACTGCCCGCTTACCTTGCCTTCGCCGCCCTCCCACGGGTGGAACTTATGGGCATCGAGTTTCGCCTTGGCCTCCTCGTAGCGGCCAAGCTGGTTGAGCAGGGTAATCTCCTCTAAGACGAGGTCGTCGCGCTGCTGGATGAGCTTCGGGTATTGCTGCAGGAAGTTGAGTCGCTCCTGATGCGGTTTCTGCAGGCGCTTGTAGAGCTGGTCGAGTTCCATCAGCACGCGGGCGTCTTTCTCGTCGAGGCTGAAGGCGCGTTCCATATACGCCAATGCCTCCTCCCGCCTGTTCTGTTTGTTGAAGCGTGCCAGCGCCAGGTTACGCCAGACGGTCGGGAATTGCGGGTCGAGCCGTGCCGACAGTTCCCAGTTCTCGATGGCCACGTCGTACTGCCGCTTGTCGTAATACAGACAGCCGAGGTAATAGGGCGCCCGTGCCCCGTCGGGGTTCATCGTCTTGGCCATCGTCAGCACGATGACGTCCTCTAAGCGGTTGGGGAAACAGCAGTAGCTGTCTACCTTTTCTGCCTGCTCGAAGGCATCGTTGGCAGCTACGGCATCGCCTAATCCGAGCTGTGCCCAGCCTATATAATAATAGGTGAGCGGATGCTTCGCCTTGCACAGTTTCAGAATGTCGATGCACTCCTGCCACAGACCGGCCTGCGCATAGTCGAGCGCCAGTTCATGGTAGTTATAGACGTTGCCGTGCATCATCACGGTCATCTCCTTCAGCACGTCTTTGTCCTTTGTCAGCAGGTATTGCTCGTAACGAATGCCGTAGTTGAAGCGGTCAAGCTGCAACGACTCTTTGATGAGCGCTAAGCGTTCGTTCAATTCCCTCGAACTGCCCATCTGCAGACCGCCTTTCTGCTTCCCGTCCTGCTGCAGCCGCAGCACGGCGGCCTTCAGCGCCCGCGCCTTGTGGTTGCAGCTGTTGAAGATGAGGCAGCGGTTCAGCTCGTCGATGGCATCGCCGTAGCGGCCTTGGCTCACGCTGATGCAGGCGGCTTCGAAGTAGCCGGCATCGGCCCACGCCTTGTTCCACGTCGACTTCCAGAACAGCTCGTAAGCCTCCTGCGTGCGGCGTTGGTACTTCAGACAGAGGGCGAGGTTGAAGATGGCTTCTCCGTCGTAGGGATTCGGATTGCGCTTCTGCCATATCTTCACAGCCTTTCGCAGATAGGGCTCCGCCTTGTCGAACCGTCCGCGCCGCAGGTACCACAGTCCCGTCTGGTTCAGGCAGCGCACGTCGTTGGGGTCGCGGCGCAGGGCTTCTTCGTAGTAGTCGGGGGCCGACCAGGTGGCGTGGCGGTACTGCTCCAAGTGCAGTCCCGTCAGGTAGAGCTGGTCGTTGGTCTTCGTGTCCTCAGGTGGCAGGGCTGCTTCTGCGGCATCGGGGATGGGCCGGATCTCATCAGGCTCGGCGTGCCACTGCAGATTGCCCACTGTCAGCAACAGGCTATCCATTTTCGTCCCTTTCACGTCCACCGTCTGCTGAAAGACTTCCTCGGGCGACAGCGTCACCACCTTATCATAGTACACCTCGCCGTTATCGTGACGCAGCACGATGCGTACCTCCTGCTTCGACGTAGCCAGCACCTTGAAAGTAACCGACCTCCCCTCTCCAGTCGGAGAGGGGTCGGGGGTGAGGCCTATAATGAAGTCCTTCGACGCCTGCTTCACCATGCCGATCTCGCGATAGGGCATGAAGTACTGCACGAACTGCTTCTCCTCGTAGGGCATGAGCCACGTGAAGTCGGGCTGGTTCTCAGTGTAGACGCCGGCCATCAGCTCGATGTAGGGACGGAACTCCCCCTCCCTTGGGGAGGGGCCAGGGGTGGGCTCCGTCAGGTTCCGGTCCCAGGCACGGCCGAAGTCGCCGTTGCCCCACGTCCACTGCTTCTTGCCGGGCGAGAAGTGATGGCTGGCCACATGGAGCATGCCGCCGTGGCTGTCGTTCTCGTAGCCGCCCTCGAAGTCGTACTTCGAGTTGACGGCCATATAGCTCGTGGGCACGGGGATGTTGCGGTAGTTCGATATGTCGACACCTGCAGAATAGTCCATCTTGTAGTAGGTGCCCGTAGCGATGGGGAAGCTGGAGACGGCGCGCTTGCCGTGGTCGAAGACGGCGTTCACGTCAGGTGGGAACACGCTCTGGTACTGGTCGTTCACCTCGACGGCGGGATTGGCCCACCACAGGAACGTCTGCGGCAGCGGCGTGCGGTTGCTGACACGTCCTTGAATCTCCAGATAAGCACAGCCGGGGCGCAGGGTGAAGCCTGCGGCACCCTTCTGGTGGAACATCCGCTCCATCTCGTTCACCCAGACGGTGACGCTCCCGTCCTCGTTCTCCACAATCAGCGAGTCAACGGGCGAATAGGTCGACGGGCGGTGGTGCTGCGGCCAGTTGAACTCGATGCCACCGCTGATCCACGGTCCGCATAGTCCGACGAGTGCCGGCTTGATGACGTGGTTGTAGTACACGAAGTGGCGCTGCTTCACCTTGTCGTAGGCCATCTGGATGCGGCCGCCCAGTTCGGGCAGCACCATCACCTTGATATACTCGTTCTCGAGCCAGACGGCCTGCCACTCCTTCGGTGTCGGCTCGTCGGCTATCGACTCGATGACGGGGTACGGATAAACCACACCGCTGCTTCCCTGATACACCCGCTTCTCAAGGAATATCGGGTTCTTCTCGGCCTTTCCCACCTCGTAGGTTGGGATGGTCACTATTTCTCTCCAGGCTTTTACCACCATTTTATTTGCGATTTACTGATTTACGATTTTCGAATTATTTCACAAGTTCTTTTTCCAATTCTTCTAAGCTCTTGCCTTTCGTCTCAGGACAGCGGCGGAACAGGAAGAGGAAGGCACAGAGGCAGATGCCGCTGTAGACCCAGAATGTGCCGCTGCTACCTAAGGCTGCGTTCATCGAGGGGAACGAGAACGTCAGCGTGCAGCAGCCTACCCAGAGGGCAAACGTACAAGTAGCCATCGCCACGCCGCGGATGCGGTTGGGAAATATCTCGGCCAGCAGCGTCCAGGTAACGGGTCCCAGCGTCATGGCATAGACCGAGATGGCTGTCACCACCAAGCAGACCATGGCGAAGCCCTTTACTTCCAGGAAGTAGCAAGTGCCTAAGGTCAGGTAAATCAGTCCCAGACCACCGGCACCGATGAGCATCAGCGTGCGGCGGCCCCACCGCTCGATGGTATAGAGCGCCACAAAGGTAAAGACCACGTTGGCAATGCCCGTGATGACGATGTTGATGAACATACCGTCGACGTCGAAGCCCGCCCCCACGAAAATCTCCTGCGCGTAGTTAAAGATCACGTTTGTGCCGCACCACTGCTGGAACACAGCAATCACCAATCCCAACAGCAGCACCCGCCCGTATTTCGACTGAGTTAGTTCCCGCAGTCCCGCCTGTTCGCTGTGCTGCGGCGTTGCCGCAGCCTTCATCCGCAAGAACACCGGGCTCTCCGGAATCAAGAAACTCATCACAAGAAACGCCGCCGCCGGCACCGTCTCTGCCCAGAACATCCAGCGCCAGCCCCACGCCACATTCCACGCCTGGCTCTCGGCCACGCTGGTATCGCGGGCTAGCAGCAGGTTGACAATCTGTGCAGCCAGAATGCCGAGCACGATGGTCATCTGGTTGAGGCTCACCATCCGTCCGCGTATCGATGCGGGACTGACCTCGGCAATATACATTGGTGCCAAGGCCGAGGCCACGCCGATGCCCATGCCGCCCACGAAGCGGGCTATATTAAATAAGGTGAAGTCGTTGAACAGTCCCGTGCCGATGGCCGAAACGGTAAAAAGAACCGCAGACACCGTCAGCAGCGGCTTGCGCCCATACTTGTCGGCAGCAGCACCTGCCACCATCGCGCCCACTAAACAGCCAATCAGGGCTGTCGACATGGCCACGCCCTGCATGACCGGCGAGTCAGAGATACCGAAATACAATTCATAGAACGGCTTTGCACCGCCAATGACCACCCAGTCGTAGCCGAAGAGCAGACCACCCATCGCCGACACGGCGCAGATGAAGTAAAGAAACGCTTTGCTTTGGTTTTCCATATCCTCTTTTGTTGGTTGTTTGATTAAAAACTGTGCAAAGTTACAAAATATCACGGAAAAACTTTGGCATTTTACGCTTTTTTATGTACTTTTGCCATCAGTATTACAAGAAGTCAAAAACTTAAAACACCAAAAGCCACATGTTAGACAACGAACGCGGGCTCTACATCGCCCACTGCGCCGAAGGAGCGCTCAGTATTACAGGAAAGATGGCCAACCGGCACGGACTCATTGCCGGAGCCACGGGTACGGGTAAGACCGTCACGCTACAGGTGATGGCCGAGACTTTCTGCCAGGCAGGTGTGCCCTGCTTCATGGCCGACATGAAGGGCGACCTCAGCGGCATCTCGCAAGTGGGCAAAATGAGCGGTTTCATCGAGAAAAGGCTGCCTGAGTTCGGCATCGAGAATCCGCAGTTTCAGGCCTGCCCAGTCCGCTTCTACGATGTCTTTGGTGAGCAGGGACACCCCATGCGTGCCACCGTCAGTCAGATGGGACCGCAGTTGCTCAGCCGCCTGCTCCAGCTTAACGAGACGCAGGATGGTGTGCTCAACATTGTGTTCCGCATTGCCGATGAGCGCGGACTGCTCATCCTCGACCTTAAGGACCTGCGTTCCATGCTCGACTGGGTGTCGCAGCATGCCAAGGAGTATACCACGAAATACGGAAACATCTCTACTCCGACCATCGGCGCCATCCAGCGCGCCCTGCTCCAGTTGGAGGCTCAGGGTGCCGACCACTTCTTCGGTGAGCCCTCGTTCGACATCTACGACCTACTGCAGACTGAAGGCGGTAAGGGAATCATGAGTGTCCTGGCTGCCGACAAGCTGATGCTCCAGCCCAAGCTCTACTCCACCTTCCTGCTTTGGCTGCTTTCCGAACTTTACACCACGCTCCCCGAAGTAGGCGACCTGCCGCTGCCGAAGCTTGTGTTCTTCTTCGACGAGGCTCACATGCTGTTCGACGGCACGTCGAAAGCCCTGCTCGACAAGATTGAGCAGGTTATCCGACTCATCCGCTCTAAGGGCGTTGGCATCTACTTTATCACGCAAAGCCCGACAGACATTCCCGAGGTCATTCTCGGACAGCTTGGCAACCGCGTACAGCACGCTCTTCGTGCCTATACGCCGAAGGACCAGAAGGCCGTGAAGACTGCCGCCGACACCTTCCGCCCCAATCCTGAGTTCAAGACCGATGAGGCTATTATGAACCTTGAGACCGGCGAGGCTCTCGTCAGCTTCCTCGACGAGAAGGGTGCCCCGGCTATTGTACAGCGCGCCAAGGTGTTGTTCCCGCTCAGTCAGATAGGTGCCGTCAGCGAGGGTCAGCGTCTTGACATCATCAAGCAGAGTCGCATCTATGGCAAGTACGACACGCCCGTCGACCGTGAGAGTGCCTTCGAGGTACTGGCCAAGGAGGCCGAGGAGGCTCTTGCCGCCCAGGAGGAAGCCGAGGGCGAGAAGGCTGAGAAGGGCGGCAAGGCCGAAAAGACCGAGAAGAAGAAGGCCGGCATCGTGAGCAAGGTGCTGAAGGCCGTGATGACTGCCGTCACCTCGACCCTCGCCGCCCTGCTCGGCACATGGGTGAGCAATAAGGTGAGCGGCAAGGAGTCGAAGTCGAAGACATCGGCCAAGGAGAAGGTGGTGAAGAATGCCACCAGTGCCGCCACGCGCACCGTCACCCGTGAGCTGACCCGCGACATCCTGGGCAACCTGATCAAGTAACGACGGATTTCACTGTAGGCAGTTCAGTCGTAATACTACTACGAATTTCACGAATTAAACGAATAAGCCGCGCGTCGCCCATTCGTTTAATTCGTGAAATTTGTAGTCGACGAAGTTCTCCTAAATCCTCTACTCTTCCACGATATTTTTGAATTTGTTCCAGGGAGACGTACTTTTATATGCCTCAAGTGACCCCTTAGGGACGTACAGAGTAACAGAAGAACAAATCTTATCGTCAAAAAAGTTGAATGACGAGAATCTGGGATTTTGTATTTGACAATGGACTGAGTTCAGACCACTACAGCCAGAGAAAGCGTGGAGATGTATGATCTCCACGCTGTTTGGGATTGTTATTGAGGTCAGACCACTGCAGCCCTTAAAAGCTTCCTGCCCAATATAGGTAACTGTGTTGGGAATTGTTATTGAAGTCAGGTTGCTGCAGCCTTGGAAAGCAGAACTACTGATTAAAAAAGTGTTATCGGGCATTACCGTATTATTACACCCTTGAATCAGATAATTATTTTTTTTAAGAAGAATAGCATTACAGTTGTTGGGGGAATAATAATTTGGATTTCCTTCATCTACAGTAATGCTCTTCAGACCACCGCAACCAGCGAAAGCAAAATCGAGAATTTTGTCAACACTTTTGGGAATGAACAGGGAGGTCAATCCCCTGCAGTTTTGGAAAGCACACTCGCCAATATGGCGTATGCTTGATGGAATGGTGACTGAGGTTAGACGAGTACAATTCTTAAATGCGTCAAACTCAATATAAGACACATCGTATGTGTTACCTTTGAATGTTATTCTGGGGGCGATGTTGGCAATCCCGGTGAATCTTTCTTCGTCATAGCCAGTTACCTTCAGGTCCATATTGAAGTTCACTGTGTACTTGACACCATCAAGATAAAAGTTTTTGTCGTCAATCAGGAAAAAGGAACTTCCATTTGACGTCGTTCCATCGTCATTCACAACGACAGCATCTCTTTCTTCATCATCGCTGTCACATGCAACAAACAATCCTGCGACGATACACATTAAGAAGAATAGTTTTTTCATTATCGTTCTTTGTTTATGTTAGACGCCGCAAAGTTACAACTTTTTTTTTGAATTGCAAGAAGATAATGGGGGAAAAGTGAAATAAATCTTACACTTCCTGCACTGACTACTGATTTCCAGCGGGTTACGGACTTTGTGGGTTTGTTTTTCCTGCACTCGTTCCTGCACTGCGCCGTTAACGCGGAAACGTGGTGTAAAAGTATTTCAAAAAGCCAGTCAGCATTTTCGTCGCGGCGTGAAAATCGGATTTTCCTGCCAGGAAAAACTGGTTTTCGTGGCGTTAAAAAGCAAAAAAGGCGGGGCCTTTCGTCGGAAAGGCACCGCCTTTTGCTGGAAAAGTGGCCCGTTTCGGAGCTTGGAATCTTAGTGTTTTGTAATGATATAAGCTGCTTGTTACTGGCCAGTGCAGGTTACAGTGCAGGTAGTAGTGCAGGAAAAACCGGTTGCGGGGCGGCGTAACTGACTGATGGTCAGTGGTCAGTGCAGGAAAAGCGAAATGACAGAGATTATCAGGAGTGGTTAGATTGTCCATTTCCGGACAGCAGAGTGTCCGGAAATGGACACTTTGTTTTATGCCCTTGTTGATTATCAATGAGTTACGGTTTTGGCACAGTTTTAGCACGTAATAAGGCAGATAATTTTCGTAAATGATATGAGATATTTCAGACAGGCCCTCGCCCTGATGCGCGAGGAGAAACTCTACTCAGCAATGTATATCGCTGGCACGGCACTGGCCGTGGCCTTCGTGATGCTTATTGCCGAAGTGTATTACGTGAAGGTGGCCGACATCGCGCCCGAGAGCCGCCGCAGCACGACGTATTGGCTGGATTGCTTAGAGTACCAGAACAAGGATTTGCAGTACATGGCCATCATCACGCACGACATGTACCGCGACCTGTTCCTGACCATGAAGACGCCTGAGGAGGTGATGGCCATCATGCCCATGGGCAGCAGCCATGGCCCATACATCAAGCTTGCCGACGGCAAGCACGACCGCGAGGTCAGCCTGAAGAAGACAGAGCCCAGGTTCTTCCGCTTCTTCGACTTCCGCTTCGTGGAGGGTGCGCCCTTCACGCAGGACGATTTCGACGCAGGACGGAACGTGGCGGTCATCACCGAAGAGCTGCGCGACCTCATCTTCGGCCACGGACAGGCGACGGTGGGCAAGACCGTCAGCGTCGGCAATGTCGAGTGGCGCGTATGCGGCGTGATCGAGACGCCGAGTGTGCTGATGGAGCAGGCGGCTGCCGATGTCTATGTGATGTACAGTGCCGGGGGCATTAACCAGTTGTATACGACTGACTGGCACGGCTTACCGCTGGCACTCTTTTTCAGCGTGCCGTCCTCGCGCCGCACGGCATTCATAGACGAGCTGAAGGCGGTGGAGGCACGCTATAATGCCGTGCACCGCGACCAACCCGTCGATGTCACGGCCCAAGTGACAGCCTACCACCACCAGGTGCTGGAGTCCTTCGGCTACATGTTCGGCTCCTACAGCGATAGCAGCTACTGGTGGCTCACGCCCGTGATGCTTCTGCTGCTGTTGCTCATCGTGCCGGCACTGAACCTCAGCGGTATGGTGGCCAGCCGCATGGAGCGACGGCTGCCTGAGATGGCCATCCGCAAGGCGTTTGGTGCCAAGCGGTGCTGGCTACTCAGTCAGGTGGTGACGGAGAATATGGTGCTGACGCTCATGGGCGGCTTCGTGGGGCTGTGCTTAGCATGGACGGCGCTCTACGGCTGGCGCGACTGGGTGTTCTACATCCTCTCCGACAACCGCAGCCTCTATGCCGCCACACCCATCATCCGCGGCGAGATGCTCTTCGGTCCTGCCATCTTCCTCGTCGCCCTGATGATGTGCATGGTGCTGAACGTGCTGGCCGCCACCGTGCCCGCGTGGTTGAGCCTCAAGAAACCGATTGTTGAATCCATGATGCTAAAGAAATGAAACAGTTACGTGAACTCTTTGCCCGCACCTCATCGCGCTGGCTTGCCATAGAACTCATTCTCGTCACCTGCGCCTGCATGTGGGCCTTCGACCCTGTGCTCGTCAACGCCTACGTCACCCACCAGCCCATGGGCTACGACCCTGACCAACTGGTGAGCATGGAGGTGGGCAGCACAATGACAACGGCTGTACGATTGAATGCTGACAACTATCAAAACACCATCGAACAGGAGCAGCTGCTCGAAAAGATTCGCGCCATGGACGATGTGCAGCAAGCCTATCCTGCCAACGGAGGTACAATAGGTTTTGACACAAGCGCCGGCAACGGTTTCTTCTACAACGACGGTGATTCCCTGCTGTCCGACAAGTACTATTTCCTCCCCGAGAGCAAGATGTTCGAGGTGTTCGGCATTCAGTCGCTGACACCCGGCGTGCCCACCGAGGAACTGACAAAGGACTGCGAGTGGGATAAGTCCATTATCCTCTCGCGCACCGCAGTCATGACCCTCTTCGGCACCACCGACGTGGCGGGCCGGACCATCCGCGGCGAGGAAAGTCTCTACAATCAGGACATCGGCGACTTCGAGAGTAAGATTCATGACTTCCGCATCCGCGCCGTGGTGGAGGATGTGCGCACCAGTGTCTTCGACCGCGACCACGATAACGTCTACATATGTAAATACAGCGGTCTGTGGAACTATTCCATCATCGTACGGCTTCGGCCGGGCGTGGATGCCCGCCGATTCATGAGCGAGCGGAAGCGCGAGGTGGAGCGCGACCTCGTGACGGAACACCTCTATGTGCGCCACATGGAGAGCGGCAGTGAGACCCTCTGGCGACAGGAGGAGAGCAACTGGCAGGGCCGTCAGAGTCGGCGCAACCTGCTCATCTCTGCCTTCTTCGGGGTGAACCTGGCCTTCGGCGTGCTGGGCACCCTGCTCATGTACACCCGTCAGCGCCGCGAGGAGGCCGGTGTGCGCCGCGCCTTCGGTGCCACGAAGTGGAGCGTCTTCCGGGGCTTCATCAGCGAGGCGTGGCTGCTCACCACCATCAGCGTCCTGCTGGGCTGCGTCGTCTATTTCCAGATTGCCGCCTCGAAAGGGCTCTGTGATGATTTCATGGGACACAACCTCACCGTCCACTACTGGTTCGATGATTTCGGCACCCACTTCCTCGTGGTCTCCGTCATCGTCTACCTTATTATATTATGCGCCGTGCTCGTCGCCACCGCCATCCCCGCGTGGCGCATCTGCCGGAGCGAAATAACCGAAGCATTAAAAGATGAATAAACAAATAACAATAAAAACAAAAGAACAATGGAAACAGTCATTAAATTAACAGGAATCAACAAGATCTACCGAACAGAAGAAGTAGAAACCCAGGCACTGGAGAATGTGAACATCGAAGTGAAGAAGGGCGAGTTCCTGAGCATCATGGGTCCTTCGGGCTGCGGCAAGTCGACGCTGCTCAACATCATGGGACTGCTCGACGAACCGACGAGTGGCGAGATTGAGCTTTGCGGTACGAAGATAGACCCGAAGCTCTCGGACAACCGCCTCGCTGAACTGCGCAACAAGACGCTGGGCTTCGTGTTCCAGTCGTTCCACCTCATCCCGACGCTCAACGTCATCGACAACGTGCAGTTGCCGCTCATCTACCGAGGCGTGCGCAGCAGCGAGCGCATCCGGCTGGCCAAGGAGGTCATCGCCCGCGTCGGCCTCAGTCACCGCATGAAGCACCGCCCCACGCAACTCTCCGGCGGACAGTGCCAGCGCGTGGCCATCGCCCGCGCTATCATCGGCAACCCTGAAATCCTCCTGGCCGACGAGCCCACTGGCAACCTCGACTCGAAGATGGGTGCCGAAATCATGGAACTGCTGCACAAACTGAACAAGGAGGACGGCCGCACCATCGTCATGGTGACCCACAACGAGAAGCAGGCGGCCCAGACCGACAGGATTATTAAGTTCCTCGACGGGCGACAGGTCATGTGATTTACGATTTACTCATTTTCGATTTACGATTTATATGTTGAGTAGATTCATCCAGTTCCTGCGCCACGCTGTGGCGCTCATCCGCGAAGACAAGCTCTACTCCGCCATCTACATCGCGGGCACGGCGGTGGCCATCGCCTCGGCTATGGTGGTGGCCCTCATCCTGCACATACGCATGGGCAACATCTACCCCGAGAAGCACCGCGACCGCACGGTGTATGTGAAGAGCCATTTCAAGGATGGCGACTCTTTCGTAGGCTACTCCGGCTATTCGCCACTGGCCGTCGAGGAGATGTTCAGCCGCCTGAACTGTGCCGAGGTGGTCAGTGCCAACGTGAACGAAGAGTACATCTTTCACTTCAGCGCCTGTGAGGAGATAGGCAAGCCCGAAGTGCCGGTGACGGTGAAGTTCACTGACGCCAACTTCTACCGCCTCTACGACTTCCGGTTTGTCGACGGCCGCCCCTACACCGACGAGCAGCTTGAGCACGCCGAGAAGTGCGTCGTCATTACCGACGCGCTGGCCCGCCGCGTGTTCGGCACGACGGAGCACGTGGCGGGCCGTCAGCTGCAGCTCAACTTCCTGCCCTACCGCGTCGTGGGCGTGGTGCGCGAGGTCAGTCCGCTGCTGGAGTGGTCCTCGGCCGATGTCTACCTACCCTACACCGTAGGCGACTCCCGCGAGCACTGGCGCAGTTCCGAAGTGAGCTATGCCGGCGGCCTGATGGTGACGGTGCTGCTGAAGGAGGGCTGCACCTACCAGGTGCTGAAGGACGAGTTGGAGCCGCTGCGCGCAAAATATCTCTCGATGCTGCGGCAGGCGACGGGCCGGGACTACACCTTCGACATCGATGCCAAGCCGCACTGGGCCCGGACGCTCAACTTCGACCCTTCCTACGACATGACCACGGGTGAAATGCTGCACAACCTGCAATATCCCGCCCTGCTCATGCTGCTGCTCCTGCTGCTGCCTTCCATCAACCTGAGCGGTCTGGTCAGCAACCGCATGGAGGCCCGCCGTGCCGAGATGGGCATCCGCAAGGCTTTCGGCGCCAAGCGGCGATGGCTGCTGCAGCAGGTGATTCACGAGAACCTCGTGCTGACGCTCCTGGGCGGCATCGCGGGCTATGGGCTCTCGTGGCTGTTCATCAGCGCCATGCATAGCAACGCCATGTTCCTCACCATGTTCGGCCGCGATAACGACCCCGTGGGCAGCGTGTCGCTGCAGCTTGACATGTTCTTTACGCCGACGCTCTTCCTCATTGCCTTCGCCTGCTGCGCCGTGCTCAACCTCATGGCCGCCCTCATTCCCGCCTGGTCGTCGCTGCGCAAGCCTATTGTTGAATCACTAAATCAGAAAAGATGAGCATGATACTGAAGAGTCTGTGGACTCACAAGAAGCAGAACGGCTGGATATTCGTCGAGATAGCCATCATCGCCTGCCTGGGCTGGTTCATCGTCGACTACCTCGTCGTCACGTTCTACGCCACCCACCTCTGCACACCGGCCGGCGAGTTCGAGAAAGACCATCTGTGCGTGGGCCAGATGGGTGTCATCCGTAGCGAGAGTGCCTCGGAGCAGATTGTCACCGACGAGGAAGCCCAGAGTGTCTACGTCATACGCGAAAAACTGGCCAGCCTGCCCGAGGTGGCGTCGGTCTGCCTTACGCCCGACTACCTTGGGGCCGACCTCAAGCGCTACAACTGGCGCACGTTGGCCCTGGCCGACGACACCACGCGCACCATCGGCTTCTCGCAGCTTTTCTACTACCAGAACGAACGGTTCTTCGAGACGCAGGGTCTCCGCGCCATCGAGGGCAGTCCCGACGCTGAGACGCTGTCACGGCAGATAGCCCCCGACGGCATCGTCGTCACCCGCAGCGTGGCGCGGATACTCTTCGGCCACGACCAGGTGGTGGGCAAGCGCGTGGCCATGGTGGACACCCGCTATGCCGACGGCAAGATTGTCCATGAGGTGGCGGGCTACCATATTATAGCCGGCGTGGTGGAGGACGTGAAGGGTGCCCCCAACGAGCGCTACCCCTACGTCGTCTTCTTTCCCCGCCCCGACAACAGTGCCAACCCTTACAGCAAACTGCTGGTGCGGCTGAAGTCCGATGCCGACGCCGAAGCCTTCGTGAGGCGCCTCACGCCGACGCTGACCAGCGACTACCGCGCAGGCGTCTGCGTGCTGAACAACCTGGAGACCTACCGGCAGCACTATGACAGTCAGGTGGCCCACGACTACTCGATGTACACCACACTGGCCACCGTCCCCCTGGTGCTCTTCGCCATCATCGTCGTGCTGGGCACGCTGGGTACCTTCTGGCTGCAGATACGCAAGCGCACCGAGGACATCGGCATCATGCGCAGCTTCGGCGCCAAGCGCCGCGACATCTTCCTGCAGATATGGGGCGAGGCGGCCATCCTCACCGTCCTGGCCTGCCTGGTGGGCTGTCTCGTCTGGTTCCAGTTCGCCATCCACTGGGACCTGCTCTCCAACGGCAACGCCTACGGCAGCTCCGGCCTCGAGCAAGACTGGGTGGTGCGGTTCTGGCCCCACTTCCTCATCGTCAGCACCGTGCAGTGCCTGCTCCTGCTCGCCATCGTCACGCTCGGCATGGTCGTGCCCACCATCCGCGCCATGTATAAACGTCCAGTAGAAGCCTTGCATCATGAATGATATAGTAGGTATAAAGTTCTTGCAGGTACGGGTAAAGTGCTGGAATACTCCGTTCTTTTTGTGTGAAAGGCCGGGGGTAAAGTTAAATCTACGACATTGGATGATAAAACAACGCCAATGGATGATAAAACTACGACGTGAGATGATAAAACGGCGTCACCGTTTTAACTTATTTGTTGCCGTGAAGTTCTTATTGATAATTCTTGCCACATTTGGCGTTCTTCCCGTGGCCGCACAGACGGATACGCTCCGACTGTCACTCGATGACTGCATCACGATGGCGCGCCGCCAGAGCATCGACGCTGCCGTGGCATTGGACGAACTGCGCTCGGCCTACTGGCAATGGCGCAGCTACCGGGCAGACCTGCTGCCCGAGGTGTCGCTGCAGGGCAC